>JBGPLS010000014.1:0-32063 GCA_041486565.1 Gemmatimonadaceae bacterium | reverse complement strand
GCTCCCCGAGTGACCGGTGAGTCCGCCATTTACATTCTGGATCAATACTGTCCCGCCCCCGGTACTCACCGCTCCCGAAAGATTCGAGTCGGTCACGCGTATGCTTCCACCGCCTGTGGTGAGCTCCGCGCGACCATTGGCTCTCTCAATCCTGAGCGCCCCCCCGCCGGTATGTCCTATAAAGTTTCCATCCACTCCGGTGATCGAGATCCCTCCGCCGGCCGACGATACACGCAGGTTGTAACGACGGGGCAGGCGAATGTCGAAGTGATGGCTGGTGCTCTGGTTGCTGGAGTAGCCGCGCTGTCTCGTAGCAAGGCGCGCTCCGGTCGAGGTGCGGCCGAGACTGATTTCAGAGTCACGCCAGTCGCGGCCGCCGAGCGTGCCCCTGACTTCGATCCGCTGCTCGTCCCAGCCTGTGATGGTCAGTCCCGCTCCCGTTTCGAGATCGAGCTCGAGCGTACCGCCGGCGGGCGCGTCGACCCACTTCAGGATCGTCGAATCCAGCGCGGCTTTTGTCGCGTTGGGAGCCCATGATGCTTTCTTCTCGGCCGCGATGGGCGAGGCCGGCGGCACGAACTGCGTTGCGATGATCGTTGGAGCCATCGCTCTCGGAAGTGCGGCACCGCGTGAGATTGGTGTAAACGCGGAGAGTGTAACGAACGCGAGCGCGGCCGTCGCGAGCGCGATCTTTTTCGCCGTGGGAGAAACGCGAGGGCGGTGGCCCTGCGCATTGAGCACCGCGAGCAGTCGCCCCTCGAGCTGCGATGGCCGGGCCATGGCGAGCGAAACGAATCCCTGCGCTCCGAGCGCGCGAGCGGAACGTGCGACCTCGAGCAGGTGCGCAGCATACTCAACCGGCGGCGTCCCCGAGACGAGAACCCTGTCGTCGCACGCTCGCTCCTGCTCGGCGCGGAGACCGCGCGCCGCAATCCACACCAGCGGATTGAACCAGTACAATGCGACAGCAACCGCCGCGAGCATCTGAATCAGGGTATCGCCGCGTGCGATGTGCGCCAGCTCGTGGCGAAGCACCACCGCACGATGCTCGTCGCTCCAGGATTCGGACTCGGCCGGAAGCAGAATTACCGGCGACCGGATTCCCCATGTGAGCGGAGTGCTGACTGACTCGCTCGACAAGAGAGCGACAGGATTCGCCACGCCGGCGCGGCGGCGCTCTTCGTTCAGCACGGACTGCCAGGCGGAAGTATCGATCGTCAGTGCGCGGCGTGCTATGCTTCGGAGCGCGAGCCGGCCGATAACCATCCATAGAAGAACGGCGAATGCGCCGGCGGCCCAGATCAGGGGAAGCGCCACAGCGATCATGCCGGCGAGTCGAGTGATCGAAATCGAACTGGAGGGGCTTGGCGCCTGGTCGGCCACCGATCCGGCGATACCGCGCGAGGCAGGCGGAGAAATGTCAGTCGCATTCGACTGATTCGTAGACCAGGCATTTGTTGTCGCGCTCGGCAGCTCGCGGACCTCCGCTCGTGGCACCTGGCCACTCGCCAGAGGAAACACCGGCACTCGCCACGCCGGGGTGGCAAGCATTCCGAGGGGAATCCCAAGTGCACCGGCAAGCGTCAGCGCCCAGATCCCGTGGCGCAATGCGGCGTCGGCCGTCCGCGCCAGCAGGGCGACGAGACA
Organism: Gemmatimonadaceae bacterium; assembly: GCA_041486565.1. Classification (GTDB taxonomy): domain Bacteria; phylum Gemmatimonadota; class Gemmatimonadetes; order Gemmatimonadales; family Gemmatimonadaceae; genus UBA4720. The sequence goes on along the minus strand of JBGPLS010000014.1, from coordinate 30,416 downwards.
CCCGGCCGCCAATACCACCGTCGCTTTCACGAACATCACCGCGGCGAAGCTCGCCCCGAACCCTGGGGAAGCCAAAGATGATCCCAGCACTTCAGTGATCCCGGTCATGATGCTCCTCCTTTGCTGCGCACCTGCTCGATGAGTGCTTCGAGGCGGTCGAGGTCTTCGTCCTTGAGCCGTGATTCGTACATGCCGAGCATCGCCGCGACGGCTGAGCTGGCGGAGTTGTCGAAGAAAGTGCGGACCACATGGCGCATCGCCGAGCGGCTGACGCGCGATGGGTCGGCGGTCGGAACGTAGACGTAGCGCGGACCGTCGCTCTCGTGCCGGAGGTGGCCCTTCTCCTCGAGAAGCCTGAGCATCCCGCGAACGGCGGAGTTCGTGGGCGGATCGGGCAGGTCGGCCTGCACTTCCGCCGCCGTGGCCCGCCCCCGGCGGTAGATGATGTCCATGATCTGCCGCTCGCGGCTTCCGAGCTTGTCCGACTGGCTGGCTTTTGTCATCACGACTCCGAGAGGTCTCGGCCGCAATATGTCAATGCATTGACATATTGTCAATGGATTGGCATCAAAGGGCCCTCCACCCATCAGACTACACGATCGGCGAAAGGGTTTGGTGCCCGGCGGAGCCGGATTTCCCTGACTTCTGGTCGGGGCATCTCCGACAGACAGATGACAGTCGGAGCGGCAGGGTTAGAGATACACGTTTCGTGTCCGCGCGACGCGGGCGGGAGCCGACCAATGAGTCATCGAAGCTGGGCAGAGCGATGAAGTTTCAGACGATCATCGAGCCATTCCGGATCAAAACGGTCGAGCCGATCCGCCAGACGACCGAAGCAGAGCGCCGCGCAGCGATCGAGGAGGCGCACAACAATGTCTTTCTTCTGAAGGCGCGCGACGTCCTGATCGATCTGCTCACCGACTCCGGCACTGGCGCGATGTCCGTCTTTCAGTGGTCGGGAATGATGAAGGGCGACGAGTCGTATGCCGGCGGGCGCTCGTACGATGCATTCGAGCGGTCAGTACGCGATATCACGGGCTTCAGCCAGGTCATACCGACTCACCAGGGGCGCGCGGCGGAGCACATTCTCTTCCACACGATGGTCCGCCCGGGCGACGTCGTTCCGAACAACACTCATTTCGACACCACCCGCGCCAACGTCGAAGACGCGGGAGGCATCGCGCTGGATCTGCCGATAGCCGAGGGGCGCCAGGCCGTGTCGAGCCATCCATTCAAGGGAAACATGGATGTCGCCGCTCTCGAGGACACTCTGGAGCGGCACGGCGACCGGGTACCGCTCGTGATGATAACCGTCACGAATAACTCAGAGGGTGGTCAGCCCGTCAGTCTCACGAACATCCGCGAAGTGAGCGCCCTGTGCAGACGATACGGAGTGCCGTTTTTCATCGACGCCTGCCGCTTCGCCGAGAACGCGTGGCTGATCAAGTCGCGTGAGGCCTTGATGGGCGGGCGCACCCCACGGTCAATTGCGCAGGAGATGTTCAGCCTCGCCGACGGCTGCACGATGAGCGCGAAGAAGGACGGCATGGCGAACATCGGCGGGTTTCTCGCGATGAACAACCCGTCTCTCGCGGTCAAGTGTCGCACGCGTCTCGTGCTCACCGAAGGATTCCCGACGTATGGCGGTCTCGCCGGATATGATCTCGAGGCTATCGCCGTCGGTTTGAACGAGGCGCTCGACGAAGACTACCTCCGCTATCGCATCCGCTCGATCGAGTACCTCGGCGAGAAACTCCTGCTCGCCGGTGTGCCGATCGTGACTCCCACCGGCGGGCACGCGCTGTACCTCGACGCCAGGCGGATGCTGCCGCACATCCCGCAGGGTGAGTATCCCGCCTGGGCGCTTTCGCTCGTGCTCTACATCGAGGGCGGAATTCGAGCGGCGGAGATCGGCTCGGTGATGTTCGGCAGGCGCCCCGACGGCAGCGAGCAGCCGTCGGAGCTGGAGCTCGTTCGGCTGGCGTTCCCGAGGCGAGTGTACACTCAGAGCCACGTTGACTATGTAGCCGAGGTGGTGCAGCACGTGAACGCGATGGCTTCGAGGATACGCGGCGTGCGAATCGTCGAGGCACCTGCGGTTCTGCGCCACTTCACGGCGCACCTGGCTCCCGCACACGGACGGCTGGTGGCCTAGAGGCCTCCGGGGCCCTGTCCCTGACGGCATTTCAGTTCGGCTTCGCTGCGACAAGCGCGAGTCAGTGCGCAGATGCCCCGCACGTCGGCGGATTCCGCAGGTCGCTTCGAGCCATCATCTCCTGCCTTGTCAACGGACCTGCGCGCACCTCGAATCCGCGTCGTGTTATCGTCGGGCCATCGACGATCCACACTGGGCGATCCTGGTACGCGTCGATCACTCGTGCCTGCGTTGCGGCGTCAACGTCCCACGCATACACGGGCACACCGGCGTTGAGGTCCAGAGGGTTGTACGTCGCGGCAGACGCGTAATCAGGATGGCGGCAGCCGCGCACGAGGACGAGACTCCGCCCAAACGGAACCGAGGAGGCGAGCTGTCGGATTTCGGGTCGCATCCCGCGGAAGTGATGGTACTTGTCGATTGCCCGCCATGGCACGTACACAGTGAGCGCGATCACACAGAGTGAGGCGAGAGCGACAAACGCCCGCGCGCCATTCCCCGCGAGACTGCGTTGCACCACGTCGAATCCGCTGACACTCAGCATCACACACGGAATCAGGATCAGCGACCAATAGCGCGGTCCGAAATCCGGCCCGCCGCTGAACCAGTAGAGCGCGTGCAAGGCGACGGTCGCGGCGATCACGGCCAACATCAGTCGATCGGTTCTGCTCCAGCGTCGCGCGACGATGCACACGATGATGAGAATCAGCGAGCCGGTGCTCCACCCGAAGAGATCTGTGTTCAGTGTGAATACATTCAGGTTCGTGTTGATCAAGGCGTCGATCGGACTGTGACCGCGATGGGGATCAATTCCCCATCCGATCCCCCGCTCCGGCCCGAAACCGAGTGAGTTGGAGCCCGGCCCGTAATACTTGTCGAAGTACGCGATGACTGGGAACGTCCTTGCATTTCCCGTCAACGCCCTGTTGTACGGCATCACGATCGATCCGACGATCAGCGCACCGATGCCGTACGTTGCCACCGACGCGAGACGCGGTCGCCACTCCTGTTGCGCACGCAGCGCGGCGAGAAGCCACAGTCCGAGGAGGACGCCGAGAATCATTCCATCGAGCGGGCGCACGATGCTCGTCGCGCCGACGGCGGCTCCGCCGAGCAGTCCCCACATCGCACTCTTCGTCCGGCGCGCCTTCGCGATCGCCAGCGCCCCGGTGAGCGCGCAGGTCAGCATCACGACGTGCGGCATGAAGCTCATCGCCAGGAACAGGTGCCATGGCGACACCGCGAGCAGAGCAACGACGAGGCGCGCTGTGCGGCGGTCGGACAGCTCGCGTACCAAGAGATACGCGAGCAGCACGTTCACACCTGCGAGAAGAGGATTGACGAGCCACGGCGCGCCGAGGATCACGCCCACCGACAGCACGGCCGGCCAGCCCGGCGGCATCGGCGAGAACCACCGCGTCGGCGCGTAGGTCATGAGATCGAGATTGAACGCTGCGGGTACGGTCGGAAGCGGCATGTCGAGCATCCCCTTCGCGAAGTAGCGCGCCTGGAGGATGTACGACACTTCGTCGGGCACGTGTGGGTGGCGCTCGTAGGACAGGATGCTCAACAGCGCGGCGACCACCGACGTGAAGATCGCGGCGCCGAGCGCGAACCGATCGATCCCGCCGGGCTCGCCCCCTTGGTAGGGAGATGGCTGGCCTATCCACCTGTCGGCCAGTTGCCTCACGCGCGAGAGCTCGTCGCCCGGGAACGCAGCCGCGATCAGGACGATGTTCAGCAGGTTGACCGCCTGGATGAACGTCGCGACCGGCAATTCGCTGATGTATCGCCAGACGTCAGCGGAGACAGTCGCGCTCGACAACGCGAAGAAAAGCGCCGCGACGTAGAGCTGCCCGCGGGTTAGTCCTCGCGTCCATTCAAGGAGCGCGAATCTGCTCCTGATGCATCCCGTCGCTACGATGACCGCCTGCACCACCACGACGGATGTCCAGGGGAGCCAGGGACGATTGAACAGCGTCCACGCCGGGGCGAGATGCTGGTAGTGAAGGGCGGAGCCGGCGTCGATCAGCCGAAGCCCTGCCACTGTGCCGACTGCCGCCAGTGCGAACCAGGCGACGCTCGTCTGAAACCGCAGGGCGAGGCGGAGCGCGGTCGTCGGAAACGGGCGGTCGTCGGCTGTCACGGTGGTCGGCGGACGAATGTATTGATGGGGCCCCGATACTTCCAGCATTTCCCTCGGGAGGCAGCATTTGGAATATCTTGGTACGGAGGCCTTAACTCCCAACCGTGATTGCAATGGCCGATTCTTCGACTCTCGAGTCCCGACAACCGCAAATTCTCGAGCGCAACGTTCGCGCTCTCGTTGAGTACGCCGCCGAGCAGGAGCGCACCAGAACGAGGGGCGATCGCGCGGCCGCGGCTATCTCGCGCACGGTTGGCACGATGAACTTCGTCTACTTCCACATCGTATTCTTTGGACTATGGACGGCGCTCGACCTCGGCTGGCTTCCCGTCCGCAACTTCGACCCCACGTTCACGATCCTTGGGACGGCCGCGGCGATCGAGGCGATCTTTCTCGCGACCTTCGTGCTGATCAGGCAGAACCACATGGCAGCCCAGGCCGATCTGCGAAACCACCTCGATCTTCAGGTCAGTCTGCTCACCGAGCGTGAGACGACCCACATCCTCCGTATAGTCGCCGCGATGAGCGACAAGCTGGGACTCACCGCCGCGCACAGTCCGGAGATGAACGAGCTCCTCCGCGAGGTAGGCCCGCAGGACATGCTCGACCGGATCGAAGTTCACAAGGACGCGGTCGAAACCGAGATCCGTGAGGAGTCGACCGGGCAATAGGTCAGCGCCGCTGCTTCCGACCCACGTTTCCCGCGTACTTCGCCAGGTTCATTCGCTCCAGAAGGCGCTGAAAACGCGGATTGCCGCGCAGGGGATCCCAGACCTCCTCGTTGAGAAGGGAGAATTCGCTGAGCCCGATATCGTGCTCGTCCACCGCGTGCTCCAGCGAGGTGAGCGCCCCTTCGGTGTCGCCAGTGCCCATCTGAGCCATGGCAAACGGAAATGACGTCAGGTGCTCCGACTTCGCACGCTCTCTGAGTTTCGCCAGCACGGCCTGCGCTCGCACCTTGTCGCCACTTGCCCCATAGATGTAGGCGAGCTGCCCCTGCCGTATCGAATAGTTCGGATCGAGACGGGCCGCTTTCTCCATCTCGCGGACGGCTTTCTGAGAATCTCCCTTGTACAGGTAGCAGAAGGCGAGCAGCGCGCGAGCCAGTCCCAGGCCAGGAGCGAGCTCCAACCCCTTCTGAATCTCGGCGATCGCCTCGTCGTACCTCCCCGTGAGATGCAGCGCAAACCCCAATGCCGCGGTGGGGACCGGTGCGAGCGGATCCAGGGACGCCGCCTGTCGAAGCTGTGCGATGGATGAGTCGAGTCGCCCAGTGTGATAAAGCAGCTCTCCATACCATTGATGAGCGGTTGCGTATCTCGACTCGAGGGCGATCGCCATTCGATATTCCTTTTCCGCTGTCTCGAAATCGAAAGCGTGGAGGGACGCGAGTCCCAGAGCCGTGTGCGCCTCCGCGAGCCCGCTGTCGATCTCGAGTGCGCGACTTGCTGCGGCCCGCGTACGTTCCAGAACATCGAGAGGCGGGGAGTCTGTGTACTCCGGGAGCAGAGCGTACGCGCTCGCCAGCCCCGCATGCGCGCGCCCGAATTCCGGATCGAGTGCCACCGCCCGGTCGAAGTACGAGATCGCGCGATTCAGGTTGTCCGCTCCCCGCCGGTTCCAGAAATAGATCCCGCGGAGGTAGAGGTCGTAGGCATCCAGGTTCTTCGTTCCGCCAGATGATGACGACACCAACGTTGACCCCGCCCCCGCGCCCAGCTTCAGCTTGAGCGCGTCGGCTATCGAATGAGCGATGTCGTCCTGTACCTGAAATACGTCCTTCGCCTGCCGCTCGTACTTGTCGGACCAGAGGGCGAGGCCGTCGGAGACCTTCGTGAGCTGCGCACTGACTCTCAGCCGATCGCCTTCTCGCCGCACGGTTCCCTCGAGCAGCGCCTGTACCTTGAGCGCTTTGCCGATCTCCGCCGCATCTACGTCCTTGCGTCCCTTGAAAGCGTAGGCCGATGTGCGAGAGGCGACGCGAAGACCGGGAAGCTTGCCAAGCGCATTCGCCAATTCGTCGGTCATGCCGTCGCTGAAATAATCGTCCGCAGTGTCGCCGCCGACGTTCACCAGCGGCAGAACCGCGACCGAGCTCAGATCGGCCGGGCCATTCGACGAAAGCGTAAAGCCGCCTCGCTGGTAGAGAACGTATGCGACAACGCCGAGAACGATGATCGCCGTCGCCACCGAGAGGGCTTTCCCTTTACCTCGTGTAGCCACCGGCGCCACAAGAGTTACCGGCGTCCCGCCCGTCGATGTCTGGATCGCATCGAGATCGTGTAGAAGCTCGGCGGCCGTCTGCGGACGGTCCGCAGGTCTTTTTTCAAGGGTACGCATCACGAGATTTGCCAGTGGCGGTGGCAATCCGGGCCGTTTCTTCTGGATCGGCTCCGGTTGTTGCACCGCCTGCGCGGCGAGCGTCGCCTGGGCCGACATTCCGGCGAATGGCGGCCATCCGGTCAACATCTCGTAGGCCATCACTCCCCACGAATAGATGTCGGCGCGATGATCCACGCCCGGATCACCAACCGCCTGCTCGGGTGCCATGTAAGCCGGCGTGCCGAGTGCGAGCCCAAGACTCGTGATCCCGGTGCCCGTTCCGGGCCCCGGCTCCGCCGATGCGCTCAACGCCTTGGCGACGCCGAAGTCGGTGACGAGCGCAAAATCCTCGGTCAACATCACGTTGTCCGGCTTGATGTCGCGATGGACCACGCCGTTCTTGTGCGCGTACGAAAGCGCAGTCGCGACCTGGCGCAGAACGCGAACCGCCTCGATAACCGGCATCTCGCCTTCCCGCGCCAGGCGAGCCCTGAGTGACTCACCCTCGATGAAAGGCATCGTGAAGTACGGCGTGCCCACGATCTCGCCGGAGGAAAGCAGCGGCACGATGTGCGGGTGCTGAAGCTTCGCGGCGAGCTGGATCTCGCGGCGGAACCTGTCGAAGCTCACGCCTGCCGCCATATCCTGTTTGAGGACCTTGATCACGACGCGTCTCTGGAGCGCGCGATCTCCGGCGAGGAACACCCGGCTCATCCCACCGCCGCCAAGCTCGCGCTCGATGGCGTAGAGGTCGCCAAGTGCGTCCTCCAGCTTGCTGCGGAGGTCCGAGTCCTGATTCTCGTCAGCCACAGCGGGAAAGTGGCGCTTTGGACCGGTTGTTACAACTGTTATTGTGCGGCAGTTTTGTGCCGCCGAGGCAACCAGACATGGAAAGACCCATTCCGATCGCTCGTCCTGGAGTCGCCTTACAGCAACGATGGATCGCCGTCACGATCGGCATCGTCATCATCGCCGCTGCTGCGTGCAACTCGACGACCAGTCGACTCTCCGCCGCCGATGAGCAGCGCTTCGCAGCCGAGGGAATCGTTCGCAAGGCGGATGACATTCGCTTCCGCTACACCCATGAGACGGGAAGAGGGGATGCCCGATGGGAGGATCGGCGCGCATCCATAATCGTGACAGCGAAGTCCCTGCTCATTCACAAGAACGAAAAGGTCGGACTGGAGATAAATGCGCGAACACGACGGTACATCGATGTGGTGCGTGACCGCGAGCACATCCGAATCGGCGTTGGGTCCGGCCGCTCGCGCGAAGTATGGTCCTTCGAGCCTTCGTCCGATGCAGCCGGCTGGGCCGAGGCGATTCGGGCGGTGGCGAAAGCGTCGAAGAGCTCAGCTAACCGCTAGGTGGCTCGCCGCAGAAAGTCCTTCACCGCCTTGCGGTAGCTCCTCCCGGTGGTGATGCGCTTGCCGTTTCGGAGAATCAGCAGCTGGTCGCCCTGATCGAATGGCTCCGCGGCGCGGACCTTCGAGATGTTGACTATCGCCGAGCGGTGGACGCGCAGAAACCTGCTCGGCGGCAACCGCGCTTCGAGATGCGTGAGCGGCTCCCGCACGTCGTAAGCAGTATCGACGAGGTGGATTCTCGCGATGTCGTCTCTCGCCTGGATCCAGTAGATCTCGTCGGCTTCGAGAAAAACGATCTTCCCCTGGACCTTGACGCCGATGCGTTCGTGGCCCCCGGCGTCGGTGCGGGCAACGTATTCCAGCAGCGCGCTCAGCTGCGCCGATAGCGCGCTCGGCTGGCTGTCTCCGGCAAGTCTTTTTTTCGCCCTCTCGAGCGTCTGGCTGAAGCGGAGCTGGTCGACAGGCTTCAGGAGGTAGTCGAGCGCCCCGACCTGGAAGGCGTTGACGGCGTAGTCGTCGAACGCCGTGACGAATATCACCAGCGGCATCCTCTCGGGGCCGACCGCAGCGATGACGTCGAAGCCATCCAGCTCAGGCATCTGCACGTCGAGGAAAACGAGATCGGGCTCAAGCTCTCGAATCGCCGACACTGCCTGCGCTCCAGTTTCACATTCGCCGAGTACGACGATGCCGGGCACTCCGCTCAGCAGGGCGCGCATTCGCCGGCGCGCAAGCGACTCGTCGTCCACAACGAGAACTCGTATCGGCGCGGGAGCCGGCGTCAGCGCGTTCGACTTCATGCCGCTACCACCGGGCCGGCGGCCGCTGTGCTGCGGAGTCGGAACGGCAGAACGAGCTTCACAGCGAATCCTCCGCCCTCGCGCGGTCCAGTCTCGAATTCATGCTTCTCTCCATAGAGATGATTCAGCCGGGTGGCGGTGTTCGCGAGCCCGAGACCGGTTCCTCGCGACCGCTCACGAGATCGCCGCGCCGACGGACCCACCCCGTCGTCAAGGACTTCGACGCCGAGCGTCTCGCCCACCCGGTGAGCGGACACCCACACGTGGCCCGGCGTAGCGCGCGGACTGATTCCGTGGCGGATCGCGTTCTCGACGAGAGGCTGGAGCAGCAAGCTCGGCACCATCGCCCCCCGCGCTTCGTCGCTGATGTCGAAGTTGACGTTGAGCTTGTCGGGGAATCGCACGTGCTGAATCTGGAGGTATCGCTCCAGCAGCTCCAGCTCGCGCTCGAGCGGCACCTCATGCTCCATCGACCCCGATAGCACGAGCCTCAGGAATTCGCTGAGCTCCGACACCATTCGTTCAGCTGCTATTCGGTCGCTTCCGATCAACGCGACCGCGCTGTTGAGGGCGTTGAAGAGAAAGTGCGGACTGAGCTGGAGCTTGAGCGTGTCCAGCTCCGCCTGGACGAGCCGTGTGGCTACGCGCTGGCGCTCCGTTGATTCCCGCGCCGATTCCATGACAAGATGCTCCACCCAGGAGGTCGCGTACGTCGCCAGGATGCCCCCGATTCCAAGAAGCAGCACCTTCGCGGCCTCGTCCAGCGGGCTCACCTGCGACGTGAAGACCGCCACCGTCGGGTTCATCAGGGCAGCGATGCGGTGCGTAGCGAACAACCAGACGACGACGGTGCTGTACTCGGCCACCGCCAGTATTGCGACAAAGCCCGCGCGTCGCACCGAGGACGCCACTGGGCGCGCTGCAAGCACGACGAAATACATCAGGAACACGGGCGAGCGGAGAGCCAGGACGCCCGAGTCCATGACGGCGTACCCGCCTATGATGGCGGTCACTGCCGTCACGTCGATTATTGCGTTCGCAATGGAAAGCCAGTCCGGAAGAATGGGACGGCGATACCACAGAAAGTATTGCGCCACAGTCCAGAGGAGCGCCGGGGTGAGGACGAGAACATTGGTCTGGTTGAGCTCAGGGGAGAGGCTCGGCGAATACGCCAGAGCGGCCGCAACGAGAAGGCACAATACTCCCGCGCGCAGCGCATTCAGAATGCGCTCCGCGCGGTCGCGCCGAAGGCGCAGGCTGTCCAGCGGGGTGAAGGATGTCGCTTCGGAAAGGAGCATCGGCTCAGACGGAATGGGATCGGACCTCAGTTTAGGGTAGTGGTCGAATCGTGCGTGCGCCACCCTGCTCCAGTCGGCGAAGCTAGCCGCCGGCGTCGGCGGAGGAGTGGGTCGGGCGGCGAGGGTACTCCTGCGTCCGGCGACCACGTCCGTCCGCGCGGTGAGGCGCCTCCCGATGGTGTTGTACATTTCCCCCGGCGCCTGCTCCTTGTCGACGATGATCCAGAACCTGCCGTAATATTGACCGGCGGTTTTTGCGAGAACGGAATCGAGATGGTCCGACGCCGCTCATATCCTCGGAGAATGCACTTACCACGCAATTTCGTCGCTTGTGCTGCAATCTGGATCTTTACCGCCAACGGCGCTGCCGACGCGCAACAGCGTGTCACACGCGCTGAAGCGATTGACGCCGCTCTCGCGCGTGGAGCGCGGCTCGGCATTGCGCGAGCTGACACGGCTGTCGCGAACGCGCGCGTGATCACCGCCGGCTCGTGGCAGAACCCCAGTCTCGCCGCGAGCTACAGCAAGGCCACTCCCCAGATTCATGTCACGCTCGAGGTGCCGATAGATCTGCCGGGAGCGCGCAGCTCGAGGATCGCTGCAGCAAGAGCCGGCCAGCGAGCGGCGGCCTATCGCTTTCAGTTCGAGCGCGCCGCCATCGCTCTCGATGCCGACACCACCTTCACCCGGGCGCAGGCGTCGCTCGCCCATGCGAGACTGTCGCGCCGCAACGCCACCGATGCCGACAGTCTGTTGCGGATGGCAGTTGCCCGTCGTGATGCCGGCGATGCCGCCGAGCTCGACGTCCAGCTCGCGACTGTGAACGCGGGTCAGCAGGCAAACGTCGCCATCGGTGATTCCATTGGTGCCGTGCTCGCTCTCGATGAGCTCCGCACGGTGATGGGGATTCCAGCGAATGGTGGCCCGCTCGTGCTCGCTGATTCGTTCGCGCTGCCACCGTTCGAGCCGGCGCTGGCTGTTGCTGGAACGCCACTGCCCGTCGCAGCCGCGACCGCTTCGCTGACCGCTGCCGAAATCGGCCTCCGACTGCAGCGCCGCAGCGTTCTTGGATTGCCGAGCGTGCTCGCGGGATTCGAAACGCGCGATCCATCGGGAAGTGAGAAGGGCATCCTGCCAACCTTTGGCATCTCGCTGCCTCTCCCGCTCCTCAATCGCAACAGGGGCCCGATCGCGGAAGCGAATGCGGAGCGATCGCGTGCCCGCGCGGAGCTGGAGCTCGCCCGCCTCGAATCGACAGCGCAGATCGCGCGCGCATTCCGCGAGCGCGACGCTGCTTTCGCCCGCGTCGGCCGCGATCAGCCCCTTGTCGCCAGCGCGAACCGTGTTGCCGCGATGTCGCTGACGGCCTACCGCGCCGGCGCATCTTCGCTTCCCAATGTCTTCGAGGCGCAACGCAATGCCCGCGAGGTGCTGGCCCAGTACATAGATGACGTCGCGGGCGCGCTGATCGCCAATTCGACCGTGCGTCTTCTCACACTCACGACGAAGTCACCATGAATCGAAGTCGCCGGGGGACCACGATCGCGCGCTTCGCAGTCGTCGCGGCAACGATGCTCGTCGCCGGTATCACCGGCTGTGGGAAGGCGGACAAGGACGAAGCGGCGAGCGGTGACAGCGCACGCGCCATCACCGCCGTCGCAGTGAAGACGGCGACTGTCGTCGTTCAGCCCTTCTTCGAAACGCTTGGCGCGATCGGCACCGTGGCCCCCCGCGCGGGACACGTTGCGTTGCTGAGCGCACCAGCGCCGACGCGCATCGCACAAGTCTTCGTCTCCTCCGGCCAGCACGTGACCGTCGGCACTACCCTGGTGGTCTTCGATCAGATGACCTTCCGCGAAGCCGCAACGAGCGCCGGGGCGGCGCTGACCGCCGCCGAACGAAGCTACGAGCGCGCGCGCACTCTGAGCCAGGCAGGGATCCTGCCTCGCAAGGACCTGGATCAGGCGACGGCAGATCTCGCCAAGGCCCGCTCCGATATGGTCGCTGCCCGCCGCGCGCTACAGCTGTCCGTTCTGCGCTCGCCCATCAGCGGCGTCGTCACGAGAATGGATGCAGTGCTGGGTGCGGCGGTAGACGCCAATCAGCCGCTGGTCGAAATAGCTGACCCGAACGCGGTCGACATCCTGCTCAGTGTCACCCCGACCCAGGCGGCGACAGTCCACCCCGGCGTGAAGGTGAACTTGCGCTCGGGTCAGAGCGCGTCGGGAGAATTGCTTGGTATCGGCACGGTGATGGATGTGGCGGGGACCGTGGACTCTGCCTCGCGGAGCGTTGGGATTCGCGTGCGTGCACCTGGTACACGCCGGCCTCTCCGGATCGGCGAAACCGTCTATGGCGAAATCGGCCTCGCTACGCGGCCGAACGCCGTCACTGTTCCGATTGCGGCGCTCGTTCCCGAGGGGGAAGGCTTCAAGGTCTTTGTCGTGGATGCAGCAGGTGTCGCACACGCTCGCGGCGTGTCGGTAGGCGCGCGGACTGAGACCACCGCCGAGATCAAGGCTGGTCTCACCGATGGAGAAAGAATCGTGACCTACGGCGCCTACGGACTCGAAGATGGCGCCAAGGTCGTGGCGACGAAGCAGTAGTGCGTAAGACTTTCTTCGATCGTCTCGCGGAACAGCGCCGCTTCATCTACCTCGCGGTCGCGCTGATCAGCGCAGCGGGCATCTGGGCGGCGCTCCACCTCCCGTCGGCCATTTATCCCGAGCTGACATTCCCGCGCATCATCGTCGTCGCCGAAGGCTCGGCTCTTGGCGCGCGCCAGGTTGTGTTCGCAATTACGCGTCCGATCGAGGAGGCAGTCAGCGTCGTTCCCGGAGTGACGCGGGTCCGCTCCCGATCCATCCGTGGTAGCGCTCAGATCGACGTGACCTTCGCGCCGAATGCCGACATGGTCTACGCGCTGCAGCAGGTGCAGGCACGGGTCAACCAGATTCGGTCGCAGCTGCCGGCGGGTTTGGACATCGAGGTGGAGCGTCTGACGCCGGCCCTCTTTCCGGTTCTTTCATACAACCTCGAGGGCGGCGACGCGGCCACTCTCTATGATATCGCGCGCTACCAGGTAAGACCGGTACTGTCGCGGGTACCCGGCGTGGGGCGGGTGGACGTGCAGGGAAGCGACGTGCGAGAGATCGAAGTGATCGCTGATCCTGCGCGCCTCGCGTCTCTCGGGTTGAGTTACGAAGACCTGGCAACGGCCATTGAACAATCCACAACAGTGGCAGCGGTCGGCCGCATGCCGCAGAACTACAAGCAGTATCTCATAGTCACGGCGCAGGAGGCGCATTCTGCCGAGGATATCGGGAACCTCGTCGTCGCGCATGGGCTGCGCGTTCATGACATCGCCACGGTGCGCCTCGGAACAATAGACCACGTCCAGATAGTCGCTGGCGACGGCCGGCCCGCCGCCCTGCTCAACATCACGCGCCAGGTGGGGGGCAACACCGTCGCCATCGCCGACAGTGTGGCCCGCATTGTAGCGTCGCTCGCGCCGACTCTTCCTCCCGGCGTACATCTCAAGCCGGTTTACGACCAGGCGGCCCTGGTGCGGGACGCGGTGAAGTCGGTACGGGATGCGATGCTCATCGGCGCGGCGCTGGCGGTCATCGTTCTCCTGATTTTTCTCCGCCACGCCAGGATTACCGCCATCAGCGCGTCGGCAATCCCCCTCACGATGGCCATGACTGTGTACCTGATGTCGGTTGTCGGCCAAACCTTCAACCTGATGACGTTCGGTGCCATGGCCATTGCTATCGGGCTGGTGATCGACAACGCGGTGGTGGTAACCGAGAACATTGTACGCCACCTGCGGCTAAATCCTGATCGGGACGTGGCGGTCCCAAAAGCCGTGGCCGAAATCGTGTGGCCCGTAGTGTCGTCAACGGTCACCACTGTTGTCGTTTTCTTGCCGTTGAGACTGCTACAGGGGGTTGCGGGTCAGTTCTTTGCCGCGCTGTCCATTACGCTCACCATCGCTGTGATGGTTTCGCTGGTGCTGGCGTTGACGGTTATTCCATTGCTGAGTGCACAGTACGTCACGGCCGCCGACGCCGATGCCGGTGGTTCAGAGGTCGGCGGCGGGTCATCGGCGCGCGCGCCCTCGCAGAGAGCTGCTGGGCGTGTCGGCAATGCGATCGACGAGCTCTCGACGCGCTACGAGCGCTCGCTTGCTCGAGTCCTCGACCACGCGCGATGGGTCATCGTCACGGCGCTCGCGCTTGTTGTCGCGGGGGTTGTCGTCTACAGTCTTGTCGGGACTGGCTTTCTCCCGGAGATGGACGAAGGCGCCTTCGTGCTCGACTACTGGACCCCCGGCGGCACCGCGCTCGCCGAGACCGACCGGGAGGTTCACGTCGTCGAGAACATTCTCGCGTCGACTCCCGAGGTCGCTGGCACATCGCGCCGAACGGGCGCCGAGCTCGGGCTTTTCGCCACGGCGCAAAACGTCGGCGACATCGCTGTTCGGCTCAAGCCGGCAAGCGAACGCTCGCGATCCATCTTCGATGTGATGGACGAAGTGCGCGTCAAGGTGAATGCAGCTCTCCCGCGTCTTCGCATCGAGTTCGTGCAGATCCTGTCGGACGTCATCAACGATTTAGCGGGTGCGGCGCGCCCAGTCGAGATAAAGCTGTTCGGTCCCGACCTCAAGGCTCTCGAGGCCTATGCCCAACGACTTGGCCCGAGCCTGTCGAAGATCGATGGCATCGAGGATTTCTACAACGGGGTCAGTGAGCCGAGCGCGGAGATGATGATGGCCGTCAACGGCGCTGAAGCCAATCGGATAGGCCTCACCCCGGAGCAGGTGGGAGCTTCCGTCGATGGTGCCTTGCTGGGAGTGAATGCTGGCCAGATACACCTTGACGACAGGGCAGTCAACGTCCGGGTGCGGGCGCCCGATTCGGTTCGCTTCGATCCGGTTCAGCTCGGTGCCTTGCCCATCGCATCCCCGCAGACCCATGCGGCCGCCCCCCTCGGCGCGCTCGCGACCTTCACGCCGGTTGACGCCCGCGGCGAGCTGCTCCGCGAGAACCAGCAGCAGATGATCGCGATGACCGCCAACGTCAGTGGTCGCGCCCTCGGCGGCGTGATGGACGATGTCAAGCGAGCAGTCGCCGCAGTTCGGCCGCCCGCCGGAATCCGGCTGGAGCTTGGCGGTCAGTACGCCAGCCAGCAGGAGGCGTTCAATGCGCTGCTGCTGGTTCTGGCCCTTGCCGGCGCGAGTGTCGTCGCCGTGATGGTGATTCAGTTCCAGTCATTCGTCGAGCCGCTGGTGGTGTTGCTTGCGGCGCCGCTCTCGTTCCTCGGGGCTATGCTCCTCCTTCTCATCACCGGGACGCCGCTCAATGTGTCGTCGTTCATGGGGCTGATACTTCTCGTCGGACTCATCGTCAAGAACGGAATCATCCTGCTCGACTTCACCCGGCGCCGAATGATCGAAGGAGGGCTCGAGCTCGAGCCGGCAATTCGTGAGGCAGCGCGCATTCGCCTGCGCCCGATTCTCATGACTACTCTCTGTACTCTCTTTGGACTTCTTCCGCTCGCCGTCGGTCTGGGTGCGGGCAGCGAGCTGCAGCGACCGCTGGCACTCGCAGTGATCGGAGGGCTTGCGTTGTCGACGCCGATCACACTCTATGTCGTTCCCACATTGCTCGTCGCTATTCGGGGACGGCGTTATAAACTTTCAACTCGGTAGGAGCACACCATGAAGTACGCAACCCGAATCGCCACCTTCAGCCTCGCCGTCGGACTCGTCACGGCAGGGTCGGTTTTTGCTCAAACGGCGAAGCCAAATTCGCAGGCCGCGCTGATGCGCGAAGCGAAGATCACGAAGGCAGTAGCCACCAAAACCGCGCTCGAGCAGGTGCCGGGCGGAAAAGTCCGATCCTCGGAGCTCGAGCGGGAGAAGGGAAAGCTCATCTACTCCTTCGACATCAAGGTCGCAGGGAAGTCCGGCATCGAGGAGATCAACGTCGACGCGATGACCGGCGCGATCGTGGCGCGCGAGCACGAAGGACCAAAGGCTGAGAAGAAGGAAGCTCTTCAGGACGCCCTCGGCCAGGGCGTTCCCGGCACTTCATATCACATTGTTGGAAAGATTGCGGCCGGGGGCGAAGGCGGCTGGGACTATCTGATCGCCGACACGGCCAGCGAGCGGCTGTACGTATCGCGCGGGACTCACGTCATGGTCGTCGATGTCGCTCGCGATTCGGTGATTGGTGACATTCCGAATACGCCCGGAGTCCACGGGATCGCACTGGCTCGGGCGCTGGGACGCGGCTTCACGAGTAACGGCCGCGATACGACAGTCACGATTTTCGATCTGAAGACGCTGGCGCCGATTGCCCGGGTGAAGGTCACCGGCCGAAATCCCGATGCCATCGTCTATGATCCGGCATCCGGTCGCGTTTTCACGTTCAACGGCGGCGGCGCCAACACGACGGCAATCGACGGCGCCACCGGCGCGGTTGTCGGAACGATCGACCTCGGCGGGAAGCCGGAGTTTGCGGTGTCGGACGGGAAGGGAACGATGTATGTGAACATCGAGGACAAGAGCGAGGTCGTGGCGTTCGACTCGAAGGGACTGACCGTGAAGCACCGCTGGCCGCTGGCCCCTTGCGAGGAACCGTCGGGAATGGCGATGGATCGAGCCAGCGCGCG
Source organism: Gemmatimonadaceae bacterium (assembly GCA_041486565.1). GTDB lineage: Bacteria > Gemmatimonadota > Gemmatimonadetes > Gemmatimonadales > Gemmatimonadaceae > UBA4720. Next base: position 13,650 of record JBGPLS010000014.1, on the reverse strand, counting down.
GCTGTTCGCCGTCTGCTCGAATAAGCTGATGGCGGTGCTCGACCTCGCGACGGGGAGGGTGATCGCGACGCTTCCCATCGGTCAGGGCGTCGATGCGAGCGCTTTCGACCCGGCGACGGGACTTGCATTCGCATCCAACGGCGAGGGCACATTGACCGTGGTTCGCGAGGACTCGCCGGACAAGTTCACGGTGGTCGGGACAGTCCCGACGCAGCGGGGCGCCCGGACGATGGCGCTCGACGCGAAGACGCACCGGATCTATCTATCGACGGCGGAGTTCGGCCCGCCGCCGGCGCCGACCGCGGAGCGGCCAAACCCCCGGCCGCCAATGATTCCGGGGACGTTTACTATTCTTGTGCTCGACCGGTAGACGGCCTGAGTAACGTTAACAGAGAGAATCACAGCGACGAGCTGTCAGAGGCACAGCCGGCCAGCCGCGAGCGAGGAACTGATCGTGCCCAACGCAGTCGTCTTGGTCGGAGAGTCCATGTCCGCGCCGCTCGTCGCTGTGTATTTCTCGGTTTTCGCCGCACTCACCTGCAGGGGTCGCTTTGCTACCGCCCCTTGACGCACGGAGTCATGGACAGTATTATCTATATATGAACGACACTGCCCCAGCCACCACCGTGGCCGAGCCCGCGGCCCCGCACTGGACCTTCTCGGTCCTCCATGCGGCGCGCGTGATCGAGGAGCGGATCGAGGTCGCGCTCGGCAAGGTGGGCCTGTCGATGGCGAAGCAGGGGGCTCTGACCGAGCTTGCTCTTGCCGGGGAGCCGCTGACTCTGAGCCAGCTGGCCGCGCGCCTGAGCTGTGTGCGGTCGAACATGACCCAGCTGGTGGATCGCCTCGAGGCAGACGGCCTGGTGCGGAGACTGGCCGACCCGTCGGACCGACGCAGCGTGCGGGCCGAGCTGACTCCGGTGGGCAGGGAGCGCCAGCACGCCGGGGAGAAGGCGGTGAAGCGGGTCCAGGCAGAGTTCGCGGCGAGCTTGACGAACACCGAAAGGTCCGGGCTCGAGGTGGCGCTGGGGGCGATCAAGTAGCTCGCGCTTCGACCGGTCTTTTTATTTGGAAGTATCGTCCATATATGCACAGTACACTAGCGGAACCTGCAGTACTCAATTACTGTTATAACAACCAATAGCACAACACCCGAGGATTCCTTTCATGACAACAGCATTGGCACAGCCCCTCAACCAAATCGCCACCACATGGCAGATAGACCCCGCGCATACAAGTGTCGAGTTCGGCGTCAGGCACCTGATGATCTCGACCGTCAAGGGCCGCTTCGGCGACATCGCCGGCACGGTGACACTGGACCCGAACGATGTTGCAGCGCCGTCAGTCGAAGTCACTCTTCAGACAGCGAGCATCGACACCCGGCAGGAGCAGCGCGATGCGCACCTCCGCTCAGCCGATTTCTTCGACGTCGAGAAGTGGCCGGTGATCACATTCCGCAGCAAGAGGATCGAAGGCGACACCGAGTCAGATTTCCGCGTCACCGGCGATCTCACTATCCGCGACGTCACGCGCGAAATCGTGCTCGATGTAACCAAGGAGGGCCAGGGCTCCGATCCATGGGGCGGCCTCCGCGCGGCGTTCAGCGCGAAGGGGAAGATCGACCGCCGCGACTTCGGCCTGACCTACAACCAGGCTCTCGAGGCCGGTGGTGTGGTCGTCGGCGATGAGATCAAGATCTCAGTCGACGTCGAGCTCACTGCGGACGCGGGATAGCCTCGACCGGGTGACGGATCTGTGCGTTCGCCGGTGAGGCTGCGAGACGGTGAGAACTGCAACTAATTTTTGGGAACTGCACTCGTTGCCTGAAGTCCGGGACGCAGTCGTAGTTGCAGTCAACCCAAAAAAAGAGAGACTATCCGCCACGATGATGCTGAGGGGGGTCGCGATCCTTGGTCTTCCTCACGGTCTCACTGCCTCACCGGCGAACACAGTGATCTCTCCTCACCACGGATCCAGAGGAGAGCCCGGCGATACCAAACCCTCAGTCCGTCCCCCTCACCTTCTCCATGAACGCGCTCAATTTCTGAACGTCGAGAAAGCCATTGGTCCGCACCCCGCTGCACACGTCCACGCCGAATGGGCCAACGGTCCCGATCGCCTCCGCCACATTCGAAGTGTTGAGGCCGCCGGCGAGATAAACCGGAACCGGCGACGACTCCACGATCCGCCGACTGATCGCCCAGTCGTGACGCCGGCCGGTCCCGCCGAGCTCCTTCACCGGTAGACGCGGATTCCCCGAATCGAGAAGCAATGCGTCAACGTCCTTCGCCAGAGCCAGCGCCTCGTCGAGCGACTCCTCACCCGTGACGTGGATCACCTGCACGATCTTCACACCCGGCAGCGAGGTGCGGAGAGCCTGATGCGCTCCCGAATCGACTCGATCCACGAGTTGGATGGTGCTCGCGCGAGTCCGCCGCTGCTGGGCGACGATGTCAGCCGAAGTCGTCTCGCTCGTGAGCAGAAACGTGTCCACACCAGGTGGCACGGCGGAAACGATCGTTGCGATCAGATCCTCCTCGATCGGGCCGGGCCCACTCGGCATCCGCGATACGAGGCCGATAGCCGAGGCGCCGAGGCGAATGGACGTGAGCGCCTCATCGACGCTCGCCATGCAGCAGATCTTCACGCGCGTGAACATGCATGCCGAAGTTGACGGCCGACCGAAGATCGCGCCAGTCCCTTCCCCCGGGCTGTTGTGCACACAGCTTTGTTGTATGCAGATCGCTGAGCACTCGACGCCCGAACCGTGACGGGCGAATACATACTCGGCGTCTCCGCCTTCTATCACGACAGCGCCGCGTGCCTCCTGCGCAACGGCGAGATCGTCGCTGCCGCACAGGAAGAGCGATTTACCCGCAAGAAAGGAGATGATTCCTTTCCTTTGCAGGCGGTGCAGTACTGTCTCGCTGAAGGTTGTATCGACGCCACCGATCTGGCCGCGGTGGCATTCTATGACAAGCCGCTGCTCAAGTTCGAGCGAATTCTCGAGACATATCTCAGCGTCGCGCCCCGGGGTTTCATGTCCTTTCTCAAGGCGGGACCGCTGTGGGTGAAGGACAAGCTCTATACCGACAGGGCAATTCGCCAAGGCCTGGGCGGTTACAAGGGACAGGTCCTCTACGCCGAGCACCACGAGTCGCACGCCGCGAGCGCGTTCTATCCCTCGCCATTCGACGAAGCAGCCATAATGACGGTAGACGGCGTTGGAGAATGGGCGACTGCAGCAATCGGCTTCGGACGCGGTGCGGAGATCGACCTGCTCAAGGAGCTCCACTGGCCCGATTCGCTGGGACTTCTTTACTCGGCGTTCACGTATCACACCGGGTTCAAGGTTAACAGCGGCGAATACAAGGTCATGGGCCTCGCCCCGTACGGAGAGCCGCGCTTCGTGGACACTATCTATCGCGAGCTACTCGATCTGCGCGACGACGGCTCGTTCACTCTCGACCAACGGTATTTCAACTATCTGTCCGGCCTCACGATGACGAGCCCGGCGTTCGACGATCTGTTCGACGGCCCGCCGCGTGTGCCCGAATCGCCGCTGACCCAGCGGGAGATGGATCTGGCGCGGAGCGTCCAGGATGTCTGCGAGGAGATCATCCTGCGAATGGCGAGGACGGCTCATCGCGAGACCGGCGCCACTGCACTCTGCATGGCTGGCGGAGTCGCGCTCAATGCCGTCGCCAACGGCCGCGTGATACGCGAGGGCCCATTCGATCGGATCTGGATACAGCCTGCCGCCGGCGACGCCGGTGGCGCCGTTGGCGCAGCCCTCCTCGCGTGGCACCGGTACTTCGGGAATCCCAGGCCGCCTGCCACTCCGCCCAGTGACGGAGCTCGAGACCAGATGCGGGGAGCCTACCTCGGTCCGGCCTACACCCCGGAACAGATCGAGAGTGCATTGCGCGAAGTCGGTGCCGTCTATCAGCGGCTCGATGAAGACTCGATCGCCGGGCGGGTCGCTGACCTCCTCGCTGACGAACAGGTCGTGGGGTGGTTCGACGGGCGAATGGAATTCGGTCCGCGGGCACTCGGCGCGCGGAGCATTCTCGCCGATCCGCGGAGCCCGCGAATGCAGGCGCTGATCAATCTGAAGATCAAGTTTCGCGAAGGATTTCGTCCCTTCGCGCCGAGCATCCTGAAAGAGCGTGCGGCGGATTACTTCGAGCTGCACGGAGAATCGCCGTACATGCTCATCGTCGCGCCGGTGGTCGAGTCACGACGACGACCCACGCCGCCGGCCGCGGGCGACCTCTGGGGAATTGAGAGACTCAACATTCCGCGCTCCGACATCCCGGCGGTGACGCACCTCGATTATTCGGCGCGCATCCAGACTGTGACCCCCGAGTACAATCCGCGCTACTACTCGCTCATCCGCGCGTTCGAGCGGCGCACGGGGTGTCCGGTTCTCGTCAACACTTCCTTCAACGTGAGAGGGGAGCCGATCGTGTGCACCCCTGCCGACGCGTACCTGTGCTTCATGCGGACGCATCTCGATTACCTGGTCGTCGGCCCATTCCTGGTGGCGAAGGCCGACCAGCGCGAGGCTTCAATGGACGAATCGTGGAAAAAACAGATACCTCTCGACTGACCGCATCGGCTGGTCGGCGCTTCGCATGGACGCTCGCGGTGGCCCTTGCCGTGATTGGCGCGATGGCCTGGTGGCGCGGTCGGGACCGCGGCGCCCTGATCCTGGCCGTCGTCGGCGGATTATTCTTCCTCGCTGGGGCATTGGTGCCAACGCGGCTGGCTCCCGTCGAGAAGATGTGGATGGCTCTCGCCCGTGCGATGTCGCGTGTCACGACACCTGTCTTCATGGGAATCGTCTATTTCCTCGTGCTTACTCCGACCGGCGTGCTGCGCCGCAAGGTGGGCAAGCGACTGTTGACCCGTTCGCGGTCGTCGGCCAGCTTCTGGGTGGATCGCAAACGAAGCGACCCGAGGACTGCGCGGCAGCGAATGGAGCGGCAATTCTAGGATTGTGCGATAATAAGATCCATGGGCATCGTCGCTGAGCTGTGGGCATTCATGAGGGAGCGGAAGAAGCTCTGGCTCCTTCCGATCATCGTCGTGCTCGTCCTCGTGGGCGGGTTGCTCGTCCTGGCACAGGGCTCCGCGCTCGCGCCGTTCATCTATACGATCTTCTAGACGCCTGAGCCCGTTCCTTGCCTCAGGAGTCGGGCGTAGCTTTTTGCCGCACAGCCATTTCAGTCCCGGGAGACCATATGCGCGCCCTTGCATCGATCATGTCACGCTGTCTTGTGCTCACCGGAGTGGCGGCAGTCGCCGGTTGTGCTCACGCCCCCTCGCCGTTCAACCGGGTGGCCGTCGCGTACGCGACAATTTCTGGTGCCGGCGGTGAGGCGCGCGGAACGGCGCAACTCTGGCAGGACACGGACAACCTCGTCCACGTGACGATGCAGCTGCACGATTTTCCTCCGGGCGAGCATGGAATTCATTTCCACGCCGTAGCGAAATGCGAGGGAGCCGGGGCTTTCGCTACCGCCGGTGCGCACTACAATCCGCTTGGACGACAGCACGGGCTGCTGAATTCCGCCGGTCCTCACTCAGGTGATGCTCCCAATCTGACGGTCGGAGCGGATGGACGAGCGCAGGTGAGCTTTACAACCGACAGGGTCACGCTGACCGACGGCTCGACAACCTTGTTCGACAGTGATGGCAGCGCGATCGTGATTCACGCCGGCCCGGACGACCAGACGTCCCAGCCGGCCGGGAACAGTGGCGCACGCATCGCCTGCGGCACAGTGAGAAAGACGCTCTAGCTGCCGCGCGTCCGAGTCCCGGTCCGGCGCCGGGACTCGGACATAGTGCCTCACCGAGTGCTGGCTCTCCGGGCGGCGGCCAGCGCGGCGCCGCGATAGTAATCCGACTGGATCGAGTCGACGGCCCGATCGTACGCCGGGCGGAGCGAGTCGTCTATCGGATAAAGGCGCGCGAGCTCCGACAACAATGCGCTGAGCTCGTAATCCGATTTGATCGCCGGAGCAACGGATAGAATTCCGGCGACAGTCTCGCGGGTGAGCGGACGTTCTCTGAGAGACTCGTTCAGGGCCTGGTGCTTGTAATAGTCCGAGTCGATGCTCCTGATCGCGGCGAAATAATCCCCGCGCGTCGAGGCGTCCAGCCGGCCACGCTTCGCGAGAGTTGCCAGTGCCTCCGACTTGTAGTAGTCCGAGGACATGTCGCCGACGGATTTCAGAATCGCCGAGGTCGTCGTGGCGTCCAGCGCGTCGCCATTGTTGAGGGCGGAGAGCACCTCGGCCTTGTAGTAGTCAGACTTGATCCTTCCCAGCGCGGCGAGGTAGTAAGGCCTGCTTTGCGGGGTGACGGCGTACCTCTTCGACATGCTCTTGAGCGTCTCGGCCTGGTAGTAATCGGAGCTGATGGTCGACGCCGCCTTGAGCAGCGTCGCGACCGTGGACACATCGAGACGTTCGCGCGAGAGGACCTTGCTGATCACCTGCGCCTTGTAGTAATCGGATTTCATTCCAACGGCAGCGTCGGCGAAAGCGCGCCACGTATTTTCGTCGGCGAGAGGCTGAGTGCCTACCTGCTTGAAGACCTCGGCGAGATAGTAGTCTGAATTCATCTCGCGCGCCGACTGCTGGACGATCCTCGTCAGCGTCGGCGCGTCGAAGTTGATCCCCTGCTTCAGCAGGACCGTGAGATATCTGCTCTTCGCATAGTCCGCAGGCATCAGCGTGACTTCATCGAGCACGCCTTTGGCTCCGCGCCCTTCGAAGATCTGCGGAACGCGCGTCTCTGCGGCGAAGGCCGTGCGCCGCTCAACTGCGAGCAGGGTATTGGCGAGCCAGGCGCGCGCCTCCGGCGAATAATCGGCGCGGCGGCCATTCACGTAGTACACGTGCTCGAGCCCGTCGGCGCCCGAGCGTATCTCCATCCGGCGCGTTTCGCGCCCGTCTCGTTCTTCGATCGTGAACAAGCTGCCGCGCTCGAGGGTAGCGACGTCGGAAAGGTCCGGGCGGAGCGTAAACCGCCCATCGGCGCGCAGCTCGAGTGTGCAGTCGTCACGTGAGAACCTGACGATCGTGCGTGTGTTGCGGGAATCGTTGTCGTTTATCGAGAAGTTGATGGATCCTTCCTGCTTCGACTGCCAGCAGGTCGCTGCCCGTACGACGGCGTGAGCCGGCGTGCTCGCTGGAGCAGGCGCGAGAGGAAGACCGAGTGCGGCGTCCGACGACTGGACCGCCTTGATGATCGGCATGATTCCGCCGGCGAGGTTACCGGTGATCGCAACCGGAGGCAACTGCACCGCCATCTTCAGTGCCCGTGCGGATGCAGAAGCGCCGCTGCCTTCGGTCGAGGCTGCGTAGCGCGATGACGAGGACGCGCGCGTGCCGGCTGCGTTGGGCGAAGCGGACGCCTCGGCGACCCACGGACTGAACGAAGCCACCGGCAGGAGGACGCCCAATGTCGCGGCACCAACCGCGGCGCGGAATCGCGGCGAGACTCTCTCCCGGTTGCGCTCTCGGTCGAGAACGGCAGTCAATCGACCGGCGAGCTGAGACGGACGCGCCATTGCAATCGCAGCGTGGGCGGTGGCGCGCGCCGGTCGGAGCGAGCGAGCGACGTCGAGCAGGTGTCCCGCGTATTCAGCGGGACGCGAGCCCGCTCCTATAACCCTGTCGTCGCACGCGAGCTCGCGCTCGACACGCATCCGATGCGCGGCCGTCCACACCAGCGGATTGAACCAGTAAACCGCACAGGCGAGCTGCGCGATCACCTGGGTGAGGCAGTCGCGGCGCTCGATGTGCGCGAGCTCGTGAAATAGAATGTTGCGGCACTTCCACTCGGGCCACCCCTCGGTGCCGGCAGGGAGCAGGAGAACCGGCGACAGGATTCCCCATGTCATCGGCATCGCTGCGTCCCGGGTCTCGAGAAGGATAACAGGGCGCGTGATCCCGCCCGACGCGCGCACGCGCTCGAGGATTCCAGCCCACCGGCCGTTCGTGACTACGCGGGCCGAGGAAGCAATTCTCCTGAGTCGAAGCCGTCCAAAGCAGAAGGGAAGAAGAGCGCCGACGAAGCCCGCGAGCCAGATGGCCAACGCCGCTTTCGCCCAGCCGATCTCGCGGAGCCCGTCGAGTGCGTTGGCTGCCATCGAGAGGGCGGGCGGATTCGCTATTGGCGCGATTGGCTCCTCATTGACACGAGGTGAGGCAACTGTGGAAGCGGCAATGTCACTTGCCGATGCGATCGTCGGCAAAGTCGCGACCTGCTCATCAATGGTTGATGTCGAGCGGTCCAATGTCGAAGGCTGTGGCCTGCCGTCGAGCGCACGAGTCGTGGCGACAGTCGGTTCCAGAAAGCGCATCGAGATGGCGCGCGAGCTCCATTGGGGCATGAGCACGCCAAGCAGGGGAAGCACAATCGTTGCGCCGATGGCGGCCGTCCAGACGAAGTGACGCGCCGCCGCCGACGATTTGCGCCACGTTGCCACTACCAGGCCTGCGACTGCGACAATCAGAAAGCTCTTGAGCGATGCGCCTGCGAGGACTGCGGCCGCGCGCTCGATGTCGATTGCGATCATCACTTGCCCTCTCCCTTTGCCTGTTCGACCAGTTTGCCGAGTTGCTCGAGCTCATCGTCCGTGAGATCCGATGCTGACATGTCGAGGAGCGCGGCGACGGCCTGCGTCGCCGACCCGTCGAAGAAAGTCCGCACCATCTGCCGGAGTGCGGATTTCTGCGCCGTCGGCCGCGAGACGATCGGCGTGAAGACGTAGCGGGGGCCGTCGTACTGGTGTCGGAGGTGTCCCTTGTCCTCCAGTATCCTGAGCAGCGATCGCACCGCGGAATAGCTCGGCGCATCCGGCAGGTCTTCCCTGATCTCCGCCGCCGTCGCCGATCCAAGGCGGTAAAGAATGTCCATGATCTGTCGCTCTCTGCGCGAGAGGTGTGTTGCAGCTGGCATTCGAAGGGCCCGGTTGGTGTGCTATGCTTTTAGCACTATGCCAAAAAATTAGCACCGCCCGCCGATCTGTCAATAGCCGGCTTTCGCGGCCCTTCTTTAGACTGCCGGGACCTGGAAAGCGTTTTACTCGATCGGCGCCGGTAATTGTCCCGTACGTCCACCGGCGCCGGTCGTTTCAGCCAGCCGTAGCAGCGTCCGGTATCATAGGCTCCAGAGGTTCGCGTAGATTTCGCGAACAGAATGAACACGATTCGCTCACTTCTCGCCGGGATTGTGGATTACGCGGGTCTGTTTCCGCCGGCTGGCCTGGCGATGGACGCCGCCGTCAGGAATTATGCGGAATATCGCGCCGGCGACGATCGTGAATTCCTCGGGAGATTCGTCGTACCGGCCGCGAGGCTCGACGAATTCACGGCTGCTGCGCGCGGACTGCTCGAACGCGGAGCGGGGTCGACACCATGGCACCTGAGCGTTCTCGCGGGAGACGACATCCCGGCTGCGAGAAAGGCCATTCTCGATTTCAATTGCAGCCATCGGAGCGACCCGGAGCTCGGCAACGCCGTGTGCGACGCCGTCGAGATTCACGCGCACAGTGCAGCAGACATTTCTGCCGCAGTGCGCGAGTTCCCCGCATCGTTCAGGCTCTTCCTCGAGATCGCGCTCGACCCCGATCCAGCATTCCTTCTCAGCGCAGTCGCGCGCAACAGCGCTTCGGCAAAGATCAGGACAGGCGGAATAACGGAGGCTTCATTTCCATCTTCATCGCGAATAGTTCGCTTCATTGCGATCTGCAGCGGGCTCGATGTTCCCTTCAAGGCGACCGCGGGGCTTCACCACGCATTGCGCTCCACCTACCCGCTTACCTACGAGCCACAAACGGAGTGCGCGATGATGTTCGGGTACCTCAACCTCTTTCTCGCCGCGGCGTTCATTCGCAAGGGGATGCAGGAGACCGAAGCGCGGGAGGTGCTGGAAGAACAGGCGCTCGATGCATTCTCCTTCAGCGATGATGGGACGTCCTGGCGCGGTCGCGATCTGACCGCATCGGATCTGCGCGCGACCCGCTCGGATCTTGCGCTCTCGTTCGGATCGTGCTCATTCCGCGAGCCGGTGGACGAGGCGAGAGCGCTGCATCTCCTCTAGACAAGAATGAATTCAACTCACGACATCACTCTCCGGAGCTGGGTCGAATCGGCGAACGAGGCGGAAGCCGATTTTCCGATTCAGAACCTTCCCTACGGGGTCTTCAGTACACCGGGCGAGAAGCCGACGTCAGCGAGAGTGGGAGTGGCCATCGGCGACTCGATTCTCGATGTGACCGCTGCCGTGTTGGCCGGGCTTCTGCCGCCATCGCGTGCGGCGACAGCTTGCGAGAGCCCCACGCTGAACAGATTCATGCAGCTCGGCAAAGCGTATCAGTCGGCCCTTCGCTCGGCGCTGAGTGAGCTGTTGGCACGCGATTCGGACGCTGGACGAGAGGCGGCCGCAGTCCGTGACTCCATTCTCGTGCCTATGGATCGGGCGACGCTCCACCTCCCGGTTGCGATCGGCGATTACACGGACTTCTACGCTTCGATTCACCACGCGACCAATGTCGGGCGCATGTTCCGTCCCGACAGTCCGCTGCTGCCCAACTACAAGTACGTGCCGATCGGCTATCACGGGCGTGCGTCGTCGGTCGTGGTGAGCGGTGCTCCGGTGAAGCGACCGGAGGGCCAGGTGCGCGCTCCCGATGCGCCGGCCCCGACCTTCGGCGCGTCGCGCATGCTGGACTACGAATCGGAGCTCGGAGTGTTCGTTGGGAGAGGCAACCAGCTCGGCACTCCGATCCGCATTTCCGACGCCGAGGATCACGTCTTCGGCTACTGTCTCGTCAACGACTGGTCGGCGCGGGACATACAGACCTGGGAGTACCAGCCACTCGGTCCATTTCTGGCGAAGAACTTCGCGACGACGATTTCGCCGTGGGTGGTCACCGCGGAAGCCGCTGAACCGTACCGTATTCCGGCCGCTGCCAGGCCGCCGGGCGACCCTCGTCCCCTCGACTATCTCCTGTCTGAAGAGAACGAAGCCAGGGGCGGGCTCGACGCGATTCTCGAGGTCCGTCTTTCATCAGCGCGCATGAGAGATGCAAGAATCCCCGCGGTCCTCCTCAGCCGGGCACCTTTTTCGCTGATGTACTGGACGCTGGCGCAGATGGTGACACATCACGCCAGCAACGGATGCAACCTCCGCACTGGAGACCTGATGGCGAGCGGCACTGTGTCCGGCCCTGCGCCGGATGCGATGGGTTGTCTGCTCGAGCTCACACAACGCGGTACGAATCCGGTGGCCCTTCCCACGGGTGAGACGCGGAAATTTCTCGAAGACGGCGACGAGGTTATCATGCGCGGGTATCTCCAGGCGGAGAAGCGTCCGCGCATTGGGTTTGGAGAGTGCAGGGGTGTCATCCTGCCCGCGGACTCGGATTAGAGCTTGTGGTATGCGCCGCTGACGGACTCGTTTGCGCGAATCGATCTTTGCGCTGGCCGGTGAGGCGGTGAGGCCGTGAGAACAGCAAAAAAAGGGGGAACTACACGCGGTGCCTCAGACTCCGGCCCGCAGTTGCCGTTCCCCAACAAAAAGAATCCTACCCGCCCGATAGCGCTTGGCAATCACGCGATGCCGCCTCTGGTTTTCTCATCGTCTCACCGTCTCACCGGCAAACTCACAGGCCTCTAGCCCCGCATGGCTCCATCTCGCGCTCACACGATCAAGGACCGGACGGAATACGAATGGCAGTCAAGAAGCGAAGAAAGAGAGGGGAAGGCCTCTACGAGATCCGCGACTCGGGGATTCAGGGCCGCGGAGTATTTGCCAAAAGACGCATCAGGGCAGGGCAGCGGGTCGTCGAGTACGCGGGTGAGCGCATCTCAAACGATGAAGCCGACACCCGCTACGACGACGAAAAGATGCAGCGTCATCACACCTTCCTTTTCACCCTCGGCAAAAGGACGGTTGTTGACGGGAACAGCGGGGGAAACGATTCCCGCTACATAAACCACTCGTGCGACCCCAACTGCGAGGCTGTGATCGAGAAGGGCAGGATCTGGATCTACGCCAGGAAGAACATTCAGCCGGGCGCCGAGCTCGCCTACGATTACCGGTACGAGCGAACGGGTGAGGGAGAAGACGAGAAGTTCTACGTCTGCCAATGCGGGTCGCGGAAATGCCGGGGGAGCATCATGAAGCCGGCGCGGAAGGCCCGGAAGGCCCGGGCGAAGCGGACGACGCGGAGGACGCGGAAGGCGCGGCGGTCGCGCCCCTGACGCCCGGGTGGCGCAGGCCGGGAAGCCGTTTTGTGTTTCGATTGCATGGACTCTAGCTTTCACACCCTACCATTTATTCCCGGAGCGACAGGCATGGCGCCTGCACGCCGGAGCGCCTTACCGCTTTTCACTTATAGCCGCCAACGCTTCTGTTCTACAGGGAATCCTTCGGTATCCGCGTCACCGTTCGGCCGATGTATCTGCGCGACCAGTCCGAGCCGTCGCAGCAGCATTACGTCTTTGCGTATTTTGTGCGCATCGAGAACGTCGGTTCGCGCGTCGCCCAGCTCATGTCCCGCCGCTGGCTGATCCACGACTCTTCGGGCGAGGACATCGAGGTGAAGGGGGAAGGGGTCGTCGGCGAGCAGCCGGTCATTCCGCCCGGTGAGGTCCACGAGTATCAGAGCTTCTGCATCCTCAAGTCGGGTGAGGGGTTCATGGAAGGGCACTATAATTTCCTCTGTCCCGATGGCACCAGCTTCCGCGCGGAGATCCCACGGTTCATTCTGAGCGCCAGCGAATCGACGAGCCTGCCGTCGTAAGGCGCGCCCGGGAAGGACAGTTGCCCCTGTCCGCCCTGAAATGAGTCGCCTCTACGACATCTCGACCCCTGTGCGCAGCGGGGGCGTTGTATATCCGGGTAATCCCGCCATCCGCATCGAGTCGCAACAGGCGATCTCCGAGGGAGCCAGCGCCAACGTATCGTCGATCACGTTCGGCTCCCACACCGGCACCCACGTCGACGCGGTGAAGCACTTTGTGGATGACGGGCAGACAGTGGATCAGATCTCCATCGAGCGGCTCATCGGCCCCGTGATCCTGCTCGCATTTCCGGACGACCTGATGGTCGTCACCGCCGCGGATCTCGAGAGGCAACATATGGGATCCCATACGAGAGTCCTGCTCCGCACCCGGAACTCGTCGTTCCTCGCTCGCCCGGACTTCGTGAAGGACTTTACTTATCTCGCTCCCGACGGGGCGGAATACCTCGTCAGTCGCGGAGTGGAGCTCGTCGGCATCGACTACCTGTCGATCGAGCAGTTCCATTCTGGACATCACCTCACGCACCTCACGCTGCTGCGGCAGGGAGTGGTGATCGTCGAAGGCCTCGACCTGAGCGAGCCGCCGCCCGGCGAGTATCAGCTCACCTGCCTTCCTCTCCGTCTCGCCGGACTCGACGCCGCACCGGCGCGGGCCGTTCTCTCGCGCTGACGGAATGCCCATCAAGACGGCTTTCTTCGACATCGGCGGGGTGCTCGGCACTAACGGCTGGGACAGGTACCACCGTCGTGAAGCGTCGGAGCTTTTCGGTCTCGATCACGAGGACTACACACGACGCCACGACGAGGTCGTTCCGGCGTGGGAG
>JBGPLS010000013.1:0-32169 GCA_041486565.1 Gemmatimonadaceae bacterium | reverse complement strand
TGGGCGAGACTCACCTCTCCGGGACGCGGAGTGCTGCCGCCGCCGATCAGTCCGGCCGACGATATCGAGTGATGCGGCGCGCGAAATGGGCGAGCGCACACCACTGACCCGTCGCTCGGCAGAATCCCGGCGACGGATTGAATCGCGATCACCTCGAGCGATTCGGTCTCGCTCAGCTCGGGCAGAATTCCCGGCAGCCGCCGCGCGAGCATCGTCTTCCCCGCGCCTGGCGGTCCGGTCATGCTGAGGTTGTGGCCGCCTGCGGCGGCCACCTCGAGTGCCCGCTTCGCAGTCTCCTGGCCTACGACATCGGCGAAGTCGAGCGGAGGCCCTCCCGGCGCGGACAAGGCCGCCGTCTGCTGCGGGATCGACAGCGTGCCGCGTCGCAGTTCATCCGCGAGGGTGCGCAGATCTTCGGGAGCGGCGAGCCTTAGACAGGTGACGCGGCCCGCCTCCGCCACATTCGTCCGCGGAACGATGAGCTCCCGCAGGTTCGGTCGCATAGCGGTGCGCCTGGCGATCGGAAGCGCGCCGCGTATCCCTCGCACCGAGCCATCGAGGCCAAGCTCGCCGACAAACACTCTTCGGTCCACCGATTCCGCCGGTAACTGCTCAGTCGCGACGAGAATCCCGAGCGCGATCGGGAGGTCGAACGCTGTCCCGTCCTTGCGCACGTCGGCGGGCGCGAGATTGATCGTGATCCTTCGCGGCGGAAGCGTGAATCCCGAATTCACGAGCGCCGAGCCGACGCGCTCGCGACTCTCCTTCACCGCGCCGACAGGCAGCCCGACAATCGTCCACTGAGGCAGGCCTTGCGTCGCGTCCACCTCGACCGTCACGTCGTAGGCGTCGATCCCTAAAACGGCAGCGCTTCGGACGGCGGCGAGCATCCCGAGACACTACATGCGGTCCCCGCCGTCACGACATCATTCGACCTCTTGCGACGCCGTCGCATTTCGCGACGGCGCTCGGCAAAGCGGCCGAGGACGTCAGGTCACCGCGCTCGCACCCTCACTTTCGGCCACCGGTAGCGTGAAGTAGAAGCTGCTCCCCACCCCTAGCTGGCTCTCGACCCAGATCCGGCCACCGTGCGCTTCGACGATTCCCTTGGCGATCGTCAGGCCAAGGCCAATCCCCCGCCGGTCGGCTCGATTACCCTGCCAGAAGTGGCCGAAGACGTGAGGAAGAGCGTCCGGCGCTATGCCCGGACCCGTGTCCGTCACGATGAAGCACGCCTCCTTCTCCGCCGGCTGCGCCCGCAGCACGATCTGCCCGCCGGCCGGCGTGAACTTGATGGCGTTGCCGACGAGATTCGACAGAACCTGCTGGATGCGTGGCTGATCGACAGTGATTCGCGGACAATCGGAAGCGACGTCGCCCTCGAGCTGGAGCGAGCTCGCGGCTGCGATCGGGCGCAGGAGCTCGAGCGCGTCATTGACGACGGTCAGCGCGTCCGTCTCACGCATCTCGAGCTGCAGGTTCCCGCCCTCGATGCGCTTGACCTCGAGGAGATCCTGAATGAGCCGGTTCATTCTCTCCGCGGCCCGCTGCACGATCGCAAGCTGACGGTGCTCCGTCGGATGCTCGGTCCCCGAAACGAGCTCGAGCAGCAGCTGCGAGCTCATGTAGATCGTATTGAGCGGATTCCTCAAGTCGTGGGCGACGATCGCCAGCATGTCGTCCCGCGCCTTCGTCGCGAGCTGCGCCTCGTCGTAGAGCCGGGCATTCTCCACCGCCAGCGCCGCGCGCCGCCCGAGCTCCTCCGCGAGCTTCACGTCATCCATCGTGTAGATGTGGTCCTCGCGAGACGAAACGAGCGTCAGCGCACCGACGATTTTCCCCGCCGCCATCATCGGCACCGTCACCAGAGACTTTGGGTTCATACTGCGAACGATCTGGAACTGCTCCTCGTTGACGACCGTCGCGCGCAGCCCTTCGTCCGTCACCCGGGTGATGATGTCGCTCTCGCCCTTGATCAGCGCCTTCATGACGGGGTGTTCCGGCGACACGTCTTCCGGTCGAAATACGGTGAGCTTGGCGCGGAACTCCTCCTCCCGCTGGGGATCGGAATGCGCGAAGCCGAGGCGCATGAATCCCTTCTCACCTTCGATCACATCCACCGCGCAATAGTCGGCGAGCTCAGGCACGGCCAGCCGCGCAAGCTGGGAAATCGTCGTGTGATAGTCGAACGACATGCCGAGCACCCTGCTCGCCTCGGCGAGAAAAGCAGCGCGCTTCTCGGCGTTCTCGGCGACGCTTCTCGCCTCCTGCTCGTGCATCAGCTCGCGCTCCTGCTTCTCGGCCCGCTTGCGGTCGGTGATGTCGCGGATGGCCGCAACGCGCACCGTTTCCAGCCCGTACGGAACCGTCCGGGCCGTGATCTCGACGTCCAGCCGGGAACCGTCCTTGCGGAGACCCACCACTTCGTATGGCGGCGGGTTCCTGAGGCTCACCTCCCTCATCATCCTCTCACTGAGACTGGCTCTCAGCTCGGGAACGCAAAGCAGGTCAACAGCGTTCGCGCCGATGATCTCGGAGAGGTCGTAGCCGAACATTCTGGCGAGACTCGGATTGGCGTCGGTGACGATGCCATCCTTGTGGATCAGAATTCCCTCTACGGTCGCCTCGGCAAGACCGCGATACCGGTCTTCGCTCTCGCGAATCGCCTGCTCGGCCTTCTTGCGCGATGTGATGTCGCGAATGAATCCGGTGAATACCGGTGGGCCCTCAATGGGAATGCGTGTGATCGCGAGCTCGACGGGAAAGCGCGTGCCGTCCGCACGCTGAGCCCACGTCTCCACACGGTGATTGAGCATCCTCGATTCCGACGTCGACGCGAATCGCGCCACTCCGGCACGGTGGGCTTCCCGCAGGTCGGGCGGAATGATCACATCGGCCAGCGCCTTACCGATCACATCCTCGCTCCGATAGCCGAACGTGCGCTCGGCGGCGCGATTGAAATGGGTGATGACTCCATGGTGGTTCATCGACACGATCGAGTCGAGTGCGGCGTCCACGATCGCTTCCTGCCTCACTTCGCTCTGGCTGCCGCGCTCCTCGAACCTCTTGCGCTCGAGGTAGAGACCCAGCTCGCTGCCCATCACGCCGATCGTGCGCAGGAGCTCGTCGTCGGCCGGCCGAATCTCGGGACTGAAGAACTCCATCACGCCGAGAACCGTGTGCCCGCTCTTCACCGGGAACGCGAATGCGCCGTGAACTCCGAGCGACGTGGCGAGCACCGAACGCGGAAAGCTCGATTCGGCCTCGACGTCCTGGATCCAGGCGGGCGCGCCGCTGGCCCAGACCTTACCGGGAAGCCCCTGTCCGTTCTTCAGAGGCTTGTCCGGCGCACGGCCGCGGAATCGGTCGGTGCTCCTCGACAGACGTCTGCTCTCGACGCACGTCAGCATCTGCTCGGTCTCATCCACGATCCAGAGCGATCCTGCGCTCCAGCCAAGGTTGGTACAGATCGCCTCGATGACGCGGCGCGTAGTGTCGGAGGCATCCGGTGCGTCGCCGAGTATGCGGGCCACCGCGTACTGCGCGGAGAGGCGCTGTTCCGCCTGTTTGCGCTGGGTGATGTCGTCGAGGAAGCCCACGGAGTAGCTGGGACGACCGTCCGCTTCGCGAACGATGTTCACCGTGAGAAGCGTCCAGACGGTAAGCCCATCCTTTCGTATGTAGCGCTTCTCGATGGAGTACCGGTCGAGTTCGCCGCGTCTGACGCGGCGATCGAATTCCGCGCTCGCTTCGCGATCGTCGGGATGGGTGAGCCCGGGGAGGTTTCTCGCCAGCAGCTCTTCTCTCGAGAAGCCTACGATCTCGCACCACCGCCGGTTGACCCAGATCCACCGGTCGTCGAGAGTCTGCTGCGCTACGCCGATCGCCGCCTGCTCGAAGGTTGCTCGAAAGCGCTCCTCGGTGTCGGCTTGCATTCCGGAATCGTTGGAGGCGGCGAACGGTTGCACGGTGCGCACCCGAAGACGTTGAGCAGCGTTGACGGTCACCGGTATCGGAACGGAAGGCGTGAGCGCGGGAAATCGCTTCCACCGTTCGACCCGACCAGGCAATTATGCGATGCCGGTTCGATGCACCGCAAGGAAATTCCGCAATCGCAGTGCCTGGACGCAAGAAAGGCGGGACGTCCGAAGACGCCCCGCCTTTCCGTTCGAAGCCGGCCGCCGAAGCGACCGGCCCGAAGTAGGTGCTTTACTCTTGCCCGGCTGGCGGAACCACGATGTTGTCGGATCCGATCGTCACGATGACAAAGTCGTCGCGACGGTTACGCTGCCAGCAATCCTCGTTGTGCTCGGTGCAGACAGGACGCTCTTCACCGTAACTGACGAGGTCGAAGCGGGCGGCATCGACGCCATGTTCGACGAGATACTTCTTCGCGGAGGCGGCACGACGCTGGCCGAGGGCCAGGTTGTACTCATCCGAGCCGCGCTCGTCGGCGTTGCCTTCGATCCTGATACGCATTCCGGCGTTGGCCGTGAGCCACGGGATCTTCTTGTCGAGTGTGGCAGCCGCATCGGAGCGAATATCGGACTTGTCGAAATCGAAGTAGATCGGGCCGGTGATGGCTGTCGTGTCGATGACAACCGCTACGACCGGTGCTACGCAAGCCGGATCCGTTGCCGTAAGTCCACCGAGGCCCGGATACGGGCACATTGCGACTGGTGGCGGCGGTGGCGGGGCCGGCGCGACGCACTGCGGGCTCGAGGCAGGAATGTTCTCGAGTCCGGCGTACGTGCACATGACTTCACGACGTGCCCCACCGAACAGCAGGCTGAGTCCAGCGCGGCCGATCAGGTTGAGGTTCTTGGTGTCCTTCATGTAGTCAGCGATTCCATCAACTCGCAGGGCAACGCGATTGGCGACGCCAAAGCGCAGACCGGCAAGGCCGCTCACGCCATAGTTGTACTGGAAGCTGCGGTCGACGCTGGCTGCCAGGACCGACGGGCTCGAATAGTTGCTGCGAACCGCACCGGCGCCGAGAATGAACTGCACGCGCGAAGCGACCGGGATGTTGTAGTTCATGCGCAGGGCGAATGACGTATAACTGATGTCTGAGCCGTCGCCAGCGAATACATTGCCGGTGGCATCCTTTCGCTCCGTCTTGGTATTCTGGCCCTCGCCCTCGAGCTCCCAGTGCGTGTCCGTAAGGAACACGCCGACTCGTCCGCCGAAGCCGATATGGTCTTTCGGGTTACCAGGGGCGCCCTCGCGGCGGTTGGTGTCACTGCCGCCGCCGAAGTGCGTGTACTGAACGAAAGGCCCGATCTCCAGCGTTCCGGGGAGAGCCGCCTCCGGCATGTCGTCCCACCACTGCATCGGGGCCCAGGGGCCCGACGCGTTCGGCATCATGCTGCCGCCGAAAAGCGAGCCAAGGTCCGGGTGCCACTCCAGCCCGGCCTGCCCACGGAAATTGGTGTGAGAGTCATAACCGGTGCTGCTCGTTCCACCGATACGCGGCGAACCGTTCGGCATGTAGTCGGCGATTCCATCGACGCGAAGCGCAATCGCGCCCATGCCGATGCTGAAGCCGACGTCACCCTCGACACCGTAGTTGTACCCGCGCCTGTTCGCGCGGATGGGTATGAGCTCCGCAGCAGAGGGCTCATCCGGCTCATAGCCGGCGTAGCCGCTGATCACGCCACCGGCGCCGAGATGGAACGCCGCCACGTTGGCGATCGGGAAGCTGTAGCGGATCCGAGCCGACACTGGGCCGTACCAGATCTTGTCCTTCTGGCCGGCGCCCAGCTGCTCGGGGCGGTTGTACGAGTTTTCAGCTTCCAGGTTCCAGTTCGGGGCGAAGTAAGCGCCAATTCTGCCGCCGACGCCGAACACTTTATCGAGCTTCAACGCGTCATCGAACTTCGTGTACTGCCCAAAGCCGCCCAACAACAGCGTGCCCGGCGCCTGTGCCGCGGCCGTTCCGCCGACGAGCAAGGCCGTCATTGCGCAGACGGTCCAACGCCTTCTCAACATGGTGATTACCTCTTTAGATGGTGGATACCGCAACCTCAACCGGACGAATGACCGCGTCTGCCGTTAGGCAGGATGCATGCCGGTAGACCCCGCAACGCCACAAACAAAGGCGCGGATGCCCGCCCGACAATCTTAGCAGGAAAATCCACTCGCGCCAGACATTTGCATCACCAAACCACCATTCCGCGACTAGAGCGCCGGCCCGGCAAACATATGTTTGCCAACGATCTGGATCAACGTGCGCAACCTGCCTGGCTGCGCCTCATAAGCGCTTGCAAGTTCAAAGCCACACTCTAACGATGACGCGAGCCCACGCTTCAGGTATGGGAGCCGATGTATTCCCGCGCAGTAAAATATCAGCGCCAGGACGATAAGAAAAGTCATTGTGACGATCGGCGCCACCACCCGCTTCGCTCTCTGCGAAGCGACAGACGCACCGCCCGCTGCCACGCTTCCTTCATCGCGTTCGCGTCGCTGAAGCGATCTTCGGGGTTCGGAGCGAACGCTGTACGCAGCCACGCGGCTACAGCTGCAGGATATGACGAGAGATCGATCTTGCGCGTCAGCTGTCGCGCGACGATCGCCTGCGGATCGCCGTCGCCGAATGGAGGTGCGCCGGAGAGAGCGAACACCACGATCCCGGCAACAGCGAAAAGATCGGCCGGTGGACCCTGCGGCTCGCCCAGCAGCTGCTCGGGAGCAGCGAATGCCGGCGTGCCCGTCGTGCCGGCAATCTCGTCGCCGGTGACATTCGCGATGCCGAAGTCGGTGATCCGCCAGCGGCGATAACGATCGACGAGAATGTTCTCGGGCTTGAGGTCGCGATGGACGATCGCCACCGCGTGTGCAGCCGACAGACCCTCGAGCACCATCTCTACCGGCTCCGCGATCTCGCTCAGTGTGCGCGGCCCCGATTGGGCGATCAGACTCGCCACCGATCCTTCCTCCGCCAGCTCCATCGTGTACCACGACAGACCGCCGCGGCTATCCCAGTCATAGATCGGCACGATCGCCGGGTGCGCCAGCTGCGCGGCAAGCTTTGCTTCCCGCCAGAACGCGCCGACGGCGCGCCCGTCGACAGCGATGTGCGGATGCAGCACCTTGAGTGCGACTTCCCTCTCGAGAGAAAGATCGCGCGCGCGCCACACGCGTCCGAAGCTCCCCGATCCGAGATCGGAGAGAACTTCGTAGTCGTCGCCCAGGGCCCAGCGCACTCGTGATTCGTGAGTCAGCTCCGTGACGGGCTCGCCATCCTCCGGCTCGGGCATGACGAAAGTGCTTCGACTCACGTATCCACGGTCGGCCACGCGAAGGAACGCGGCGACCGACTGGAACCGCTCCTCAGGACTCTGCAGCAGAGCGCGATCGATCGCCGTCGCGACGCTTGCCGGGCATTCGGGACGCAGCAGCAGCACCGGCGGAATGTCCACGCTCGGCGGATCCTCACCTGTCAGCGCCGCGAAGCACATGGCGGCCAGCTGCCATTGATCGCTCGCCGGAGTCGGCGCCCACTCACCACCGATCCACTCCGGGGGCTCAGTCACCGCGACGGGCGCGCCGTCGGCCATTATTCGCTCGCGGTTCGGACGGAGACCGGTCGGAATGTCGCGGCGTGGAATCGCCCACTGCCACTCGAGCATCCAGAGTCTGCCGGTGGGAGTGACCCACACCGTTTCTGCGCTGAGTCCTCCGTGAGTCGTTCCGCTGTCATGCAGATACGAGAGGGTCGAGCCCGCTCCCCGAAGGACCTGGAGAACGTAGGGAATCTCCGCTGCGCCGAGACGCGACTGATGCGACCGCACCGATTCTCCGGTTATCCACCGCCTCAGGTAACCGGGACCTCGCCGGCTCTCGCGCTGCACCGTCCAGTAGTGGTACGTGGTCGGGATCGACGGATGACTGCGATGCGCCAGCTGCCGCGCTTCGGATTGCAGCCACGTCGTGTGCGCCGGATTCGGTGCGGTGACCAATGCCAGCGACCTGCCGAGCCCGTCGATCAGCTCCTGGTAGTGTCGCTGGTCGCCGAAGAGGCCATCCTCGCCCCACTTCCACCCTGGCGGCAGCTGCCAACCGCTGATGTGCGGAGGCAGCGACGGCTTCTGTCGCATTCCTCCCGCAGGCGTCCGGCGCGGATCGGTCACGAGGCCGACTGGAGTGTCAACACCACGCGCGCGCCCTGCCCTTCGCCGGTCACGATGTCGATCGTGCCGCCCCACGACTCGAGCAGCCGGCGGCTGATCGCGAGGCCAAGTCCACTCCCCGTCGTCCTGGTCGAGAAATGCGGCTCGAACACACGCGGCAGATCCACCTGGTCGATACCTGATCCGTCGTCGGAGATCTCGATCTTTATCTTCCTTGGCATGCGGATGAGTCTCACGTCCACCTTTCGTGCACGAGCGAGCCGCGAGTTTTCGAAAACGTTGAGCAGCACATCGCGGAGCTCGTCGCCGCGCGCTTCGGCGAGCGCGGGTGCCTCCGCGCCGACGAGTGCCCAGGAGACTTCGCCGACTCCCATTTTTTCGAGCGCAACCACATCGCGTAATATGGCCGCCACGTCAATGCTCTCCGGCGGCGGCAGCTCGGAGGGCGCTGATCCGTAGCGGCTGAAGGCCCGCGCTATCTCGTCGAGGCGGTCGATCTCCAAGAGGATACGTGTCACGTTGTCGTCGAGCACGCGGTCGAAGTCCACCCGCGAATCCTTCCGCGCACGCCTTAGATGCTGGACTCCGAGCCGGATCGGGGTGAGAGGATTCTTTATCTCGTGGGCCACCTGACGCGCCATCTCGCCCCAGGCGAGGATTCTCTCGGCGCGGGCGACTTCGATTCTGCTCAGCTCGAGGTCGCGGGCGAGTCGTTTCGCCGCCACACCGCTCAGCCAGAGCGCGGCAAGCCCGCCAATGACGGTCGCAAATGCCACGAGTATGGCGAGATCGCGGCGCCGCCGGTCGAGCGTCAGCTCATCGCTCCGCGCCGGAGCCGCCAGCACGTACCGCTCGTGCTCGGGGCCGGATGCCCCGCGATACGCGAACAGCACCTGCGCCGAGCCGACATTCTGCTGCCAGTGCGCGTGCAGCTCGCCGTGTGCCGCGACGCTCAGATATACAGGAACCGGAAGAGTGCGCCCCGCCGGCGAAAGCTCGTCGAGGAGCGAGTCGCTCACCGCTCCGAGAAGTCCGCTCGAGTAGAGAAAGAGTGGCGTATTGTACGGCCGCGCCACGCCGCCGAGAATCGTACTGTCCTCTCCTTCGACAACCGCGTCCAGCGTCTCACGCACCAGCAGCTCGCGCACATCGCGATCGTCGTTGCGCAATCGCTGGTACGACCAGAGAGCGAACGCCAGTGCCGGAACCACGAAAAAAGCGGACAGCGCGAGAGTGAGGCGACCGCGATAGCTGCGGATCCACTTCGCCGAGCGCGCTCGCAGCCAGCGAAGAAATCCTCCCTCCGCCATCGCACCCAGTGCCCACAGCAGACCGGCAATCGCAGCGTCGAGGATCACGATCAGGACCAAGCGCTCTCCGCGGGCGGCGAAAGATCTGAGATCCACCTCGGCGTGCGCGCGCGCGATTCCGCGCGAGGTCTGAATCAGCCAGTCTCCGTGAAGGTCATTCCCGATCTGCCTCCACTCGATCGACCGGCCGCGGACTCCGGCGATCGCCGTGACATCGGAGATCGTGAGCGTGTAAGGCGGATCCGTTCGGACTCGCTGGGACAGCCCCAGCAAGGAGACGAACGGATCGCGTGCGATGAGCTGCGTTCTCGGGGAGACCACGGCGGTCGTCACTCCACTCGCCAGGTGTCGCACCGCCATGATGAGCTGCCGTCCGTTCACGCCCAGGGTCTGCACTATTATCGGCTGCGCCGAATCTCTGGCCGCAGCGACGAGCGCCGCCACGAAGACCGAGTCATAGACCACCGGCGCCAGTCGCAGCTCGGCGACCCGCGCTCCCGAAGATGTCCACGTCGCCAGCGAGAGCGGCAGGTCGGCTGCAGTGAGATCGGACGCGGCGTACCGCTTCAGCAGATCGGCGCGCGTCCCCGCCGAATCGTAGCGTGACAGCCCGGCGGCGAAGCGTCGAAGCAGTGCGGCCGCGTCGCCATCGGACCGTTCGAGTCGGAGCATGTCCCGTGCTGCGAGCTCGAGTCTCTCCGCGGTTGTCGTCCGCCAGACAATCGCCGAAGCCGCGAACCCAGCGACAATTGCAATCGCGGCCGCCGCCCGGAGGTGGATCGTGTTGCGCTGACCGAGTGCGATCCGCGCCAGCCATACGGCGGCGAGCCAGAACGCGAACAACAGGAGAAAGAGAGGGACCTCCCAGGTCAGCCAAAGGGTCGCCGTCGTGCCCCAGGCCGGAAGTCCGATGCCCCGCGCGATCACAACCGCGAGCGCAGGACCAGCTACGCCAGGCACGAGCGCCCCCGCGACGGCGACGATCCGCGGCGGCCGAATCCGCTTCGACCTGATGATCGCGTAAACCGTCAACAGAACGAGCACAGCCGCCATTCCCAGAACGCCGGCGTTGGCCGTGAGCGGTCCGCCGAGCGAAGTGTAGTAGTACGTCGGATCGAACGCCGGGACTGTGTTTGAAAGGCTGCTCCACGGCACGAGCGTCACCGCGACAAGGCAGATCGCGAGCGCCAGCAGACGCTCGCCGAGCAGCTTCCGGTCGCGCCATGCGATCGCCAGCAGGAGAAGCATTCCGGCGGCAAGAAGGAGCGTTCCCCGCGCTCGCGCCGTCGCGACGCGGCCGAAGCGGACCCTGTCGCGTGGCAGCGGCGCGGCGTCGGCGCGAAGAAGCGTCGCTCCGCCAGCACGAACCATTGGCTCACCGCCTGTGCTGTCGTTCCCGGCGGCGAAGGTGTAGGACTCGAGCTCACCCCGTCCCTCGATTCGCTCGTCGAGGGCGTTCGCGAGCCGGTCGGCCGGCGGCTCCGCATGAATGAGCGCTGTCGCGACCGCGCGCCTGGTCCCGCGTCGAGCGACGACCGTCATCGTCGTGTAGAAGGGACCGACGGAGACGCTGAGCGGAGCTGTCGCCGCCGCGGGATCGACGACGATCTGGCCGTCCCACGCAATGGGGACGTCGCGCTCGAAGAGGACGAGGCCTTCCTCAGCGGTGGGCCTGATGCCGGCGAGGTGGTCGAAAGCCCCCTCTACGGACGACGGCGCGTCGAGGGCGCTGGCCGCCTCACGGCGCAGCCGCCCCTCGGAGGCTGCAACGCCGGCGCGAAGTCCGGACAGTCCCCTTGCCCGCGCTTCCGACTCGTAGCCGTTGGATTTCGCCGCGGCCGGTGCACTCCGGCCGCTGGCGCCGGAGACGTCGGCACCGTAAGGTAAAAGAGGATCGCGCACCCACACCGCCAGGAGCAGAATCGCGCTACCCCCCGCAACGAGCGCGACGCCTGGCGCCAAGCGACGATTCACGACCCTAACGCCCGCGGCATGCGAACGACCCCGACTTTACCGATCCCATCACACGTTCCTGACGATGTGCCTGTGAAAACGGCGCCGCACGCGCCGATCGTACCCGTTCGCCAGGACCGCCCGCGCCGGATCAAGGAGCTGATACCGATGCAGATCGAGGCGATTCTCGCCGAGGATCCGCGGTTGATACTCCCGGTCGGCACCTGCGAGCAGCATGGTCCTCACCTTCCCCTCGGCTGTGATACGATCATCGTCGAGCGCCTCGCGGACGATCTGTCCACGGAGTTCGGCGTGTTGCTCGCGCCCACGCTCGAGTACGGCGTGAACGTGGAAACGGAGCGCGGCTTCATCGGCAACGCGTCGGTAAGAAAGAAAACCCTGCACCGGATGCTCAACGATCTGCTGGCGTCATGGGAAGCAACTGGGGTCAAGGAATTCATCCTTCTCACTGCGCACGGCCACGATCCGCACCAGGAAGCGCTTGCAACTGTGATTACCGCCGGAGCCCGGGTGCGCGTCGTAGACATCTTCGCCGTCAACCTCTCCGAGCTTCTCGAAGGGCAGACCGAAGCAATGCACGGTGACGAGGTCGACACGTCGATCATGCTCTATCTCTTCCCCGACATGGTACACCAGGAGCTTGCACAGGACTATATGATGTCTCGCGAGCAGCTCCGCCGTTACCGCCGCGGAAGTCTCAAGGTCCCCGGTGGAAGCGCCGGCTCGCTCGGCCGCCCTTCCCTCGCAACGGCTGAAAAGGGGCGGATTCTGTACGAGCACATCAGGTCGCGCATCAGCGACCGCATCTTTCTGGCGCCCGCGCTGGCGGAATAGAATTCCGGTCGTTGCGCCCACGGAGCGACTCGCGACTTCGGCATTGACGGGTGACCCACGCGAATCGGTATTAAAGGGTGCACTGATCGCGTTGAAACCGGCGCGCCGACCGGCCCGTACGGCCACGTGACTCGTTCCCCCTACATATACACAATGAAAATGCGTTTTTACCTTCTCTTCGGAGCTCTGGCACCCGTCTCCATGGCGGTTGCCCAGACACCGGCGCCTTCGATGATCCTCGCGGCGCAAGGGCCCGGAGACACCGTTACGCTGGCGACGCTGTCGCTTGCCGACGCCATATCCATCGCCCGCCGGAACAACCCCGGCCATCTGGCGACGGTGAACAATCGCGGTACCGCGGACGCGGCGCTCAGAACGGCGTACGGCCAGCTTCTTCCGAGCGCCGATGCGAGCTTCAGCGCGCAGCGCCAGCAGGGCGGGCGGCAGATATTCAACGGCGGCAGCTTCGGCGCAAGCTCCGACGTCAATCAATCGAATTACCGCCTCGGTATCGACTATCGAATCAACTCCGCATCGCTGATCGCCCCCAGGGTGGCACGGGCGAATCGCGAAGCTATCGACGCCGACATCGTCGGCAGCGCGGAGACGCTGAGGTCGCAAGTGACACAGCAGTACCTCCTCGTTCTCCAGGCCGAGGATCGTGCGAAGCTCCAGGACACGCTGCTCGTCGCGGCAAAGGCGCAGGTCGTCCTCGCCCAGGCGCGAGCGCTCGTCGGATCGGCGACGCAGCTCGACGTCCAGCGGGCTGAAGTCTCGCTTGGGCAGCAGCAGGTTCAGGTTCTTCAGGCGCGAAATCAGATCGAGATCGAAAAGCTGGGACTGTTCGAGCTGTTGGGAATCACTCAGCCTGCCGGTGTCGTTCTGACGACGCAATTCACGGTCGCTCCAGATCCTCCGCCGCTTCCCGATCTGCTCGCGATGGCGCGCGCGCAGAACCCCGTGGTGCTCGCCCTCCGCTCGCGCGAGAAAGTCGCCGATCTGACCCTGAAGCAGCAGAGGGGCCAGTACTCGCCGACCCTCAGTCTGAGCACTGGCATCTCCGGTTACACCTACGCCTATACCGACTCCAACTTCCCGGTCCAGCAGGCGATCGCGCAGGCGGCTTCCTCGCAAGCGGCGTGCATTCGAACCGAAGAAGTCCGGGCCGCGCTCAAGATGGACAACAACCTTGCCGCGTGCGGCGCTATCGCACTCACCGACGCGCAGGCGGCCGAGCTGCGGCGGCAGAACTCACAGTTCCCGTTCAACTTCCAGAAGTCGCCCAAGTCCCTGACTGCGTCGCTCTCGCTGCCGCTCTTCGACGGCTTCGCCCGCGAGCAGCGGGTGCAGGAAGCCCAGGCCGCGAGCGCCGATGCGCGCTACAATGTGAGGAGCACCGAGCTGGCGATGATCGCCGGCGTTACCAAGGCGTATCTCACACTCAAGACGGCTGAGCAGACATCTGCTCTCCAGGAGCAGAATTCGGCGAAGGCTAGGCTCGAGCTCAAGTTCACACAGGACCGTTACAGCAATGGGCAGGTAACGTTCGTTGACCTGACCGAGGCACGCGCGGCTTACGAGCGCGCGGCGAGCGATCGGATCAACGCGATTTACGACTATCACAAGGCGTTCGCCGCTCTCGAGAGCGCGGTCGGCCGCCCACTCCGATAAAGGAAATCTCAATGTCAAAGCGTACGAAATGGAGTCTGTGGGGCGGTCTGGCGCTGGCGATCCTTCTGATCGGCGGTACCACCGCCGCGAAGAAAAGAAACAAGGCCACCGAGGTCCGGATCGAGCCGGTTGAGCGGCGTGACCTGGTTGCATCGGTCACGGCCAGCGGCCAGGTCCAGCCGCAGACGAAGGTCGACCTGAGCGCCGACATCACGGGGCGCATCGTGCGCCTCGCCGTGAAGGAAGGCGACATCGTCACCAAGGGTCAGTTCCTGCTCGAGATAGATCCGTCGCAATACAAGGCGTCGGCGGAGCGCGCTCTCGCCGCGGTCGCGAGCGCCCGCTCACAGGCGTCGACGGCGAGCCCGAGCCTGACCCAGGCCCGGCGAAACTACGACAGGCTCCTCGCGCTCAAGAAAGCCAATCCAACCCTCGTCTCGGACGAGCAGGTGGAGCAGCTCAAGACACAGGTCGAGGTTGCCGCGGCACAGCTCGAGTCGGCGCGAAACGGAATCGTCCAGTCGCAGGCATCGCTCCGCGACGCCCAGAGCCTTCTCGCCAAGACGACGATCTTCGCGCCGATGTCAGGCCGCGTCACGCGTCTCAACGTGCAGGAAGGCGAAACAGCGATCATGGGCACGCTCAACAAGGACGCTGCGACGCTGCTGACGATCAGCGACATGAGCGTCCTCGAGACGAAAGTGAAGGTTGACGAGACCGACGTGTCGCGGATCTCCATCGGCGATTCCACGGTGATCCAGATCGACGCGTTCCCCGACACGACGTTCGTCGGCCGGGTTACAAAGATCTCGAACAGCTCGGTCAAGGCCGCCGGCAGCAGCGCCCTGGGCAGTGCAACGGATCAAGCCATCGACTATGAGGTGACGATTCAGCTTCTCAATTCTCCGCCGTCGACGCGGCCCGATTTCTCGGCAACTGCGAAGATCGTCACCGACACACGGAAGAACGTTCTTTCGGTTCCGATCATCGCCCTCACCGTTCGTGAGCCGGAGCCAATCGCGAAAGGTGACAGCGGGGCGGTGACGCTCGGCCACACCAAGGCGCCGGCGAAGGAAGTCGGAAAGAAGGATGCCGAAGGAGTGTTCGTCGTCGGCGCCGACAACAAAGTGAAGTTCCGAACCGTAAAGGTAGGTGTGGCCGGCGAGAAGTATTTCGAGATCCTTGGCGGGCTCAAGGAGCACGAGAAGATCGTCGCCGGGACTTACCAGGCAATTCGCGATCTCAAGGACGGAACTTTGGTCAAGCCGATGAAGGAAACGAAGAAGCCGGAGGCGAAGAAAGCGTGACGCCGGCAACCGATGAAGTCCCGCTCAGCACAACGGCTGAGCGGCAGGCGGTAACAGGAACGCACGGAGTCATTCCCGGAGCCGATTGGGTCATCGTGACACGCGGGCTCAAGCGCGAGTACGACATGGGCGGCGAGGTCGTCCGCGCGTTGCGCGGCATTGACATCGCCATCCGGCGGAACGAGTACGTCGCGATCATGGGTCCCTCCGGCTCCGGAAAATCCACCCTGATGAACCTCATCGGGTGCCTCGATACGCCCGATGCCGGTGAATACTGGCTGAGCGGAGAGCTCGTTTCCGCAAAGGCCGACGACGAGCTGGCACGCGTCCGCAACCGGGAGATCGGCTTCGTCTTTCAGACGTTCAACCTCCTTCCCCGCGCGAGCGCTCTCCACAACGTCGAGCTTCCGCTCGTCTATGCCGGCGTTCCGGCTGACGAGCGCAGGCGACGCGCGACGGCGGCTCTCGAGCGGGTCGGGCTCGGCGACCGCATCCAGCATCGGCCGAACGAGCTCTCCGGCGGACAGAGGCAGCGCGTCGCGATCGCACGAGCGCTCGTCAACGAGCCCTCGATCCTTCTCGCCGACGAGCCGACCGGAAATCTGGATTCGACGACGTCGGAGGAGATCATGAAGGTGTTCGAAGAGCTCGCTGCCCAGGGTCAGACAGTGATCATGGTGACGCATGAAGCCGAGATTGCCGCGCACGCGCGGCGGGTGGTCGTGCTGCGGGATGGAATGATCGCCAGCGATGAGAAGGCGGCGGACTACGCGGCGCGGATCGAGTCGGGCGCAGTTCACACCTCTCACTAACAAGACGTGCCTTTCATAGACGCCGTCCGGCTCGCGCTGGCGCAGATACGTGTGCAGAAGCTCAAGAGCTTCTTCACGCTCCTCGGCGTCACTATCGGCGTGATGTTCCTCATCGCGGTCGTGTCGATTGTCGAAGGCATGGGCAATTACATGGAGCACGACTTCGCGGCGAAGCTCTTCGGCGTCAACACCTTCGAGCTGCGACGCAGGCCTGACTTCGAAAGCGGCAACATCAGCGACGATACGTGGCGGGAATGGCAGCGACGCCCGCGCATCCGCGACACCGATATCGAGCCCGTTGTGAGCGCACTGCCACCCGGCACGCTGTGGTCCGCCCATGGTGAGGACAACGTGCAGATGCAGTCGCCGTACTCGAAGCCGCGGACGCTGCTGGCCGAGGCGGTGGAGGGCGACTACTTCAGGATCAGGAGTCTCGAGGTCGCAACGGGCCGACTCATTTCGCCGCAGGAGCTCGCCCTCGGTACTCCCGTGATCGTGATCGGAAAGGAAATCGCGGAGAAGTTCTTCCCGAATCTGGATCCACTCGGCCGTGTGCTCCGGCTGGGCGGCATGCCTTTCACTGTAATCGGCGTCGCCGTGTCCCAGGGATCGGTGTTCGGCATTTCGCTCGACCGATTTGTCATTGGGCCCCTTCATTCACCGCTCAGGCGGCTTGTGAACCCCGCGGGTGTCGTCGACGGCATCAAGATCAAGACGGCCGACCCCGCCGATCTGGTGGACGCGCAGGAGGCGGTGAGGGCGGTAATGCGCTCGCGTCGCGGACTTCGGCCCTCGCAGCCGGATAATTTCGCGCTGGAAACCTCCGAATCCGCGCTCTCGTTCTGGGCGGCCATCAAGTCGAAGCTCGTCATCGCCGGCGTGGTGCTTCCGGCGATCGGACTGATTGTCGGCGCCATCGTGATCATGAACATCATGCTGGTCGCGGTGGCGGAGCGAACGCGAGAAATTGGGATTCGGAAAGCTCTGGGGGCACGTAGGCGTGACATCCTCGCCCAGTTTCTCGTCGAATCGGCGACGCTGAGCACCGTTGGTGCGGCGTTCGGCATCGCCCTCGGCATTGCCGTCTCCCAGCTTATCGCGGCGACATCGCCACTCCCGGCATCCGTCGCGCCGTGGTCCATAGTCGCCGGCGTTCTGGTTGGAGCCGGGGTGGGAATAGCGGCCGGCATTTACCCGGCGAGCCGCGCGTCGAGACTCGATCCGATTCTCGCCCTGAGGCAGGAGTAATGAGTCTCTCGTCGAAGATCTTCAACATCACCGAGGGCGTCGGCATCGCGTTCGACGCCATCCGGTCGAACAAGGTCCGTGCCGCACTTACGATTCTCGGAGTCGCCGTCGGAGTGTTCGTCGTCGTCGCGCTGTCGGCGGCGATCCACGGCCTCAATGCCAGCGTCGCCAAGGACCTCGAGTCCGCGGGACCGACGAGCTTCTTCGTCTACCGCCGGCCCGTGTCGCTCGCGACGGTCTGCGACGGAACGGACGAAACCTGCCCTGAGCGCCGGAATCCGGCGATCACGATGGCCGAATCGGAGGCTATAGCCCGACTGCCCGAAGTTCTCGCCGTGACTCCGCACGTCGGCGGCAGCTCCCGCATCCGGTACAAGGATCGACAGTCGGACAACGTCGGCGTCGACGCATACAGCGCCACCTGGCTGGACGTCGACGGCGGCGACATCACCGCCGGCCGGAACTTCACCTACGCCGAGAACACCACCGGCGCGCGGGTTGTCGTCGTCAACGACAAGCTGGCGGAGCAGCTCTTCCCGGGCTCCGACCCGCTCGACAAGACGATCGTCATCAGCGGAGTGCCCTTCAGAGTGCTCGGCGTCTATCACAATATCGGGAGCTTCCTCGGAAAGCCGAACTCTTCATCGGCGGGGAACGATCCGCGGGCGATCGTGCCTCTCGAGACGGGGACGCGCAGTCTCGACATGTACATGCGGCGGCTCGATCTGACGGTGAAGCCGCGCGCGAGCGTGAGCCAGACTGAAGCGATCGACGCCGTCACCACGCTCATCCGCGGCCAGCGCGGATTGCGGCCGGGCGCGCCCGACAACTTCGCGGTAATCACGTCCGACACGCTGCTGTCGGTTTACAACGGCTTCTTCGGCGTGTTCTTCCTGGTCATGATCTCGCTTTCGGCAGTCGGCCTGATGGTGGGCGGCGTCGGAGTGATCGCGATCATGATGATCAGCGTCACCGAGCGAACGCGCGAGATCGGTGTCCGAAAAGCGCTCGGCGCGACGAGGTCGACGATTCTCTGGCAGTTCCTTGTCGAGGCTGCGACACTCACTTCCATTGGTGCCGCGATCGGACTGGTCGGAGGGTCGATTGTCGCCTACATGGTCAACCGCTTCACGCCGGTGCCGGCGTCGACGCCGCCGATGGCAATCGTTGCGGCGCTCGGGGTGAGCGCGGTGACGGGAATCGTCTTCGGGCTGCTTCCCGCGGTCCGTGCGTCCAGACTCGACCCGGTGGAAGCGCTGAGGTACGAGTAACCGTCTTTCGTGACTTGATGTATCGCCGTCCCTAGATTCTCCACATGAATTTCGCGGACGTAATTGGCACGGCGATCGGCGAGATCAGGGCGAACAAGGTTCGCTCGTTCTTCACGCTGCTCGGAATCATCGTCTCGGTGACTTTCCTCGTCGCCGTCGTGGCGATCATCCAGGGCATGAACGCGTACGTCAGCGAGAATCTCGCGGGCGCGCTCATCGGCCAGAACACCTTCCAAATCCGCCGCTCGCCGATCCAGATCGGATTGTTCGACGACGAGGAATTCCTTCGCATCCAGAAACGGCCGCGTATCACCGAGGCCGACGCCGACGCGGTCATCGCCGCCATTCCGAACGCCACGGCGGTGAGTCTGCAGTCGGGATGGCCGACTCCGATCGCCGACGTCATATCCGGCGACAAGACGCTGGGCGACGTCGCTGTATTCGGCGTCACCGCGCCCTATCAGGTTGTTCAGGACTACGCCTTCGCGCGCGGCAGGCCGCTCAGCGACGTGGACGTTCGCGAGCGGCGGCAGGTGGCGGTGGTCGGTGCCGACGTCGCCGATCGACTCTTCGAGAACGTTGACCCGGTGGGCCGCGACATACGCATCATTGGAACGCGGTTCACGATCGTCGGCGTGATCGCCAAGAAAGGCAGAGTTCTCGGACAATCGTTCGACGGCTTCGTGCTGCTTCCGCTGAGCTCGTTCGAAGCGCTTTACGGCCGAAGAAAGACGACCACGGTCTCGGTGAAGATGGCGACCGCCGACGACGTCGCTCCGGCGATGGCGACGGCTGACGGGGCGATGCGCACGGCCCATCGCCTCCGGCCAGGCGAGGAAAGCGATTACAGCATCGAGACCGCAGACGCCCTTGTCGCATTCTGGAAGAGCCTGACGCGGGTGCTCTTTGCGGTCATTCCGGCGATCGTCGCGATCGGGATCGTCGTTGGCGGCATCGTCATCATGAACATCATGATGATGTCGGTGAGCGAGCGGACGCGGGAGATCGGAATTAGAAAGGCGATGGGTGCAACGGGACGCGACATTCGCCGCCAGTTCCTCGCCGAATCGATCGCTCTCGCATCTATGGGCGGGATCACCGGCGTGATCGTTGGCTGGGGGATGGCGGCCCTCATCGCGACCGTTTCCCCGCTTCCGGCGCGCATCACCACCTGGTCGGTCGCGGTAGCGCTTTCGCTCGGTGCGGGTGTTGGAGTGCTGTTCGGCGTTTATCCGGCGACGCGCGCTGCGCGGCTCGATCCCATCGCGGCGTTGAGGGCGGAGTAGATGATCGGCGACCTTGTGCGCAACAACGTCGCCGTAGCGATCGACACGCTGCGGAGCAACAAGCTCCGCTCGAGCCTCACGATACTCGGCGTCGTCATCGGCGTTTCAACGGTGATGATGATGGCCGCGATCGTCCAGGGGATCAAAGACCAGATCGTGAGAACGATCGAGATCGCGGGGCCGACAACCTTCTACGTCATCAAGGTCTTTTCCAACACGCCCGTGAATCCGGACCAGCTTCCGAAGTGGATTCGCGTGCGGCCGGATCTGACTGTTGCCGAAGCTGAGCGCATCGCAATGCTTCCCGAGATCCAGTACGCCGGCGTGTGGGCACAGTCGCAGGCGCGTCTCGAGTACAATGGCGTGCGGACGCAAAGCCTGATCGTCAATGGCGCCGACGATCGCTTTCAGGAGGTACAGGGCGGCGAGCTGAGCGAAGGCCGGTGGTTCACCAGGTCGGAGCTGGCGAGTGGCACGGCGGTGATCGTCATCGAGGAGAATGCGGCGCGGAGGATTTTCGGGCGGGAGGATCCACTCGACAAGCAGGTACACATCGGCGGACGGCCGGCGCGGGTGATCGGCGTCTACGTGAAGCCCGGCAACATCTTCGAGCCCCCGGGCCAGGCGATCGGCGCCGTTGTTCCGTATCAGATGCTCGATCACCAGTTCAGGATCGACAAGACGAACGCCCTGTTCATTCCCGTCAAGCCGCGGAAGGGCGTGACGACCGCGGATGCGCAGGAAGCGGTGACGATCGCAATGCGCGAGATGCGAGGCTTGCGGCCGGCCGACAAGAACAACTTCGACATGATCACGCAGGACCAGATCCTCGACACGTTCAACAAGATCACCGGCGTATTCTTTCTGGTGATGATCGTTCTGTCGAGCGTCGGGCTGATGGTCGGCGGGATCGGAGTGATGGCGATTATGATGGTGTCGGTCACCAGTCGCACGCGTGAGATCGGCGTGCGAAAGGCGCTCGGGGCGACGCACCGGGCGATCCTGCTACAGTTCCTCGTCGAGTCGGCGACCCTTACCGGGATTGGCGGGGCCCTTGGCATCATCGTCGGACTCGCGCTCGGCCGCCTGATCACGATGCTGATGAACATCGACGCGGGCGTGCCCGTTCTGCTGACCTTCATCGCAGTGACCGTATCGGTGGGCATCGGCGTTGTGTTTGGCATCCTTCCCGCGCGCCGCGCAGCCCGTCTCGATCCCATCGAAGCGCTGCGCTACGAATGAGACCCTCCACTTTATTCTGCCAATGACAACCGTCGACGTTCTCGCTATCGGCGCCCACCGCGACGACGTAGAGCTGAGCTGCGGCGGGACACTCGTACGCGCGGCGATGCTCGGGCGGCGGACGGCGGTGATCGATCTCACGGCCGGCGAGCTCGGGACGCGGGGCTCGGCCGAGCTCCGCGCCGAGGAAGCGTCGCGGGCAGCGGGAGTGCTCGGACTGTCGGCGCGGGAGAATCTCGGACTGCCCGACGCCGGCGTGATGAACAACCCCGAGACGAGAACTCTTCTCGCGGTGGCGATCCGGAAGTTCGCGCCGTCAATCGTCATCGCGCCGGCGCTGTCGGGACGGCACCCGGACCACGGCGTTACTGCCCAGCTCGTGCGTGACGCCTGCTTCATCGCCGGCTTGAAGAAGGTCGCGCCAGAGACCCCGATTCACCGACCCACGAAAGTCGTGCATTGCCTGGCCTATCGCGAAGACAACGTGAAGCCGACGTTCGTCGTGGATATCACTGATGCCTTCGAACGGAAGCTCGCGGCCGTGCGATGCTACTCGTCGCAGTTCGACGAGGCGATTCAGGGGGGCGAGGTGTATCCGAATGGAGAGCCGCTCTACGACATAGTGCGATATCAGGCGGCCCATTACGGATCGCTCATTCGCTGTCGTTACGGTGAGCCCTTCTTCACCACCGAGACGATGCGCGTGGACGACATCGCGGCTCTGGAGGTCTCCACGTTTTGACAGAAGCGTCGACGCCGTCCGACAGCGAAGAGCTCAACTACGGATCGTACCTCGCGCTCGACGAATTGCTGTCGCTGCAGCGCCTACGGTCGTCACCCGAGCATCCCGATGAGCTGCTCTTCATCGTCGTCCACCAGGCAAGCGAGCTCTGGTTCAAGCTGATCCTGCACGAGCTTCGCGGGCTCGGCAGCCAGCTCGAGGCGAGCGACACTCTCGGGGCGGTCGCGGCGGTCAAACGCCTCAATGCGCTGGTCCGCATCGTCACCGCGCAGCTTTCGGCGCTCGAGACGCTTCCGCCACAGCGCTTCGCGCAGTTTCGCGAGTACCTCGGCAGCTCGAGTGGGTCGCAGAGCCAGCAGTTCCGGGCGATCGAAGCGATGTCGGGTTTGCGGGACCAGCATTTCCTCGACGTGCTCGCCGATCATGGCGAGATTCCCGAGCTCGTGCAGGAGTCGCTCG
The DNA here is from genome assembly GCA_041486565.1 of Gemmatimonadaceae bacterium. Taxonomy (GTDB): domain Bacteria; phylum Gemmatimonadota; class Gemmatimonadetes; order Gemmatimonadales; family Gemmatimonadaceae; genus UBA4720. Next base: position 9,881 of record JBGPLS010000013.1, on the reverse strand, counting down.
ACCGGCCGCCGCTCCAGGAGTTGTTCAACCGGCTTCTTGCCACGCACGGAGTGACGCTCGAGGAGATTTACGTCGAAGAGCATCAGCGTCCGCTTCAGATGCTGGGCGAAGGACTGCTCGAATACGAGCAGGGCTTCGCGATGTGGCGGTTCCTGCACGTGCAGCTTGTCGAGCGCATCATCGGCCCGCTCACCGGTGGAACGGGCGGAACACTCGGATCGCGGTACCTGCAGCGGACGGTCTCGCAGCGTTTTTTCCCGGATCTCTGGGCGGTAAGAAGCAAGTTCTTCAAGGGCTGAGACCGAAAAATCATTGCGGACTGCTGACTAACTGCGGATTACGGACTAACTGCGGACTACGAGCCAGGTCCGCAGTCCGAAGTTGCTTCGCAGTCCGAAGTGTCAGTTGGCCGCTACTCCTCCCTCTCAGACTCGCCCGGTTTCGCGCATCTGCTTACCTTGTAAGGATGCCCCAGGCTCCGATCTATCTCGATCATGCCGCGACTACGCCGGTCCGCGACGAGGTTTTCGAGGCAATGCGCCCATTTTTCGGGACGCGCTTTGGAAATCCGTCGAGCACGCATCGGTGGGGACGCGAAGCGCGCGCAGCGCTCGATGAGGCGCGAGAGCGCGTAGCGCGCTGCCTGGGAGCCCGACCCGACGAGCTCTGTTTCACCTCCGGCGGTACTGAGGCCGACAACCTCGCCATACTCGGAGCGTGGCGTGCGATGCACGAGAAGGGGAGGAAGGCGGTGGTGACAACTCCGATCGAGCACAAGGCAGTGCTTGGCGCGGTTCACCAGGCCGCGGGCGAGGGCGCGGAGGAGCGTCTCCTGGAAGTGGATTGCGACGGATGTGTTTCGCCGGAGTCGTTCGACGCGATGGTGGACGACGCGGTCGCCGTGTGCTCCGTGATGTGGGTCAACAACGAGGTCGGTACGATCCAGCCCATTCCCTCGTTTGCCGAGATGGCTCAGTCGCGCGGAGTGCTGATGCACACCGATGCGGTGCAGGCGTTCGGAAAGGTCGCGATCGACGCCAGCAAGCAGCAGTTCGACATGCTCTCGATTTCCGGACACAAGATCGGCGCACCGAAGGGAATCGGGGCGCTGTTCATTCGGCGAGGCACACGGCTTCAGCCGCTGATGTACGGCGGAACGCAGGAGCGCGGACGCCGTCCGGGAACGGAGAACATCGCCAGCGCAATCGGCCTCGCCCGCGCGGCGGAGCTGACGCTCGAGGAGCACCAGTCGGAGTGTCGCCGCCTCGAGTCACTCAGAGAGCGGCTCGAGGCGGCGATACTCGAGAAGATGCCCGACGCCGTCATACACGGACGCGGCGGCCCGCGAGCGCCACACGTATTGAACCTCTCGGTGCCAGGCACCGACAGCGAGTCTCTCCTGATGGCGCTCGACCTCAAGGGCATCGCGGCCTCCGGTGGCTCGGCGTGTCAGAGTGGAAGCGTCAGCCCATCGCATGTCCTCGTGGCGATGGGGGTAAGCCCGGAGCTGGCCGGTGCCGCAATCCGGTTCAGCCTCGGCGCTCTCAGCACCGAAGACTGCGTGAACCGAGTCATGGACGTGTTCCCCGCGGTAGTTCAGAAGTCCCGGCAGCTCGGCGCCACGGTCTGATCGCCGCGCTGCGACTGCGAGGATGATGATGAGGGAGCGCGTGCTGGTGGCAATGTCCGGAGGGGTCGACTCCTCTGTCGCGGCTGCCCTCCTCGTAAATGCCGGCTACGACGTCGTCGGCGCGACGATGAAGCTTTTCTGCCATGGCGACGACGTCCCCGACCGGCCGTGCTGTTCGCTCGACTCGGTGAACGATGCGCGACGCGTTTGCGAGAAGCTTGGCATCCCGCATTACGTCCTCAATCTCGAGACGCAGTTCGGTCACGACGTAGTCGAGAACTTCGCGCAGGAGTACGCACGGGGACGAACGCCGATTCCCTGCGTCAGGTGCAATACATTCACGAAGTTCCGCGATTTGCTGCGCAAAGCCGACTCGATCGATGCCCGCTGGCTGGCGACCGGACATTACGCGCGGGTAGTGGACGGCGGACTGAGCCGCGGTCGCGACGACAACAAGGATCAGACCTACTTCCTCTGGGGAATCGACCGCGCCGTTCTCTCTCGAATGCTGCTTCCCGTTGGCAACTCCACCAAGCCGGAGATTCGCGAAACCGCACGACAGCTGGGATTGGCTGTCGTTGCCGAAAAGCTCGAGAGTCAGGAGATCTGCTTCGTCCCTGACGGCGACTACGTGCGGATTCTCGAGCAGCGGCTGGGCGCTGATGCGCCTGCGCTGAGCGCTGGCCCGATCATGACTTCGGACGGGAATACCGTCGGCGCGCACGACGGCTACGCCCGTTATACCATCGGTCAGCGCCGCGGCCTTCCCGGTGGCTACTCGCGACCGATGTACGTGATCGCGATCAGGCCGGAGGAGAGAGCGGTGATTATCGGGCCGCGTGAGGAGCTTCTCGGTCGTGGCGTCGTGGCCAGCGAGGTCAACTGGCTCGTGGATCCTCCCACCATCGGCGCTGCTGTGACGATCAGGATTCGTCACCGCGCGCCGCTCGCGTGCGGTGAGATCGTGAGACTCGACGGCGACGAGATCGAGATCGCGCTCGACGAGCCTGTGTTCGCGATCGCTCCAGGTCAGTCGATAGTGATTTACGACGGCGATCGCGTGCTGGGAGGCGGCTTCATCGAATCAGCCTCCACCGATCGTGCGCCACGCGCGCTGCTGCCGGTTCTGGCGGCCTGAGACATAGCAGGCAGAGGAGGGCTATTTCCCTCTCCAGACCAGGAATGCGTTGAGCGGAGTTCCCTTCCACCATTCCTTCGCATTGTCCGAGCGCGCGATTGCGAAGTGAAGGTGTGGAGCAGCCGGTGATGCGTTCCCGGTAGATCCAACGTAGCCGAGCAGCTCACCCTTCCTCACCGCCATTCCCTCGGCAAGGCCCGGACCATAGCTGTTGAGATGGGCGTAGAGCATGATGAATCGCTGAGTCGGATCGGCGACATAGACCGACAGTCCGCCGGCGACACTGTTGTGCAGCTTGAGAACTCGCCCGGCGTCGGCGGACAGCACCGGTGTCCCCCGCGCTGCCATTATGTCCAGCGCCTCGTGGTGCCGCGTTCCGCCGCGAATGTCGTCAAAGCTGTCAACGAGCTTGTCCGCTGTAACACCCGCGACCGGAATCATCAGCGAATGCGCGCGCAGAATCATGAGGTCGGCGCCGGTGACCGGCGGATACGACGAGCCCGTTGTCATGGCAGCGTCGGCGGGCGCGAAACTCACGGTGTCGACATTCTGCGCCGACCCGACGACCTTCGCCGTGTCGATCACCGTTGCCGTGTCGCCACGTCTGGTGAGAGTGACGCCGCTTTTTCCGCCGTCCGGTTTCGTGGTGTAGATCAGCCCGAGTAACACCGCACCGAAGAACGTCGCGACGATGGCGCGATCGTACTCGTTAATACTTCAGCCCGCCCGCTTCCGCGAACTCACGCATCATGCGCTCCTGCTCCTCGGTAAGCTTTGCCGGCGTCTCGATCCTGACATCGACGATGAGATCACCGCGCTGATCACCCTTTTGAATTCCCTGCCCTCTCACGCGGAACCGTTTCCCCGACGGCGTTCCCGGCGGAATTCTGATCAGCACCTTTTTTCCATCGAGCGTCTTGACGCTGATCTTCGAGCCAAGTGTCGCCTGCGCGATGTTGATCGGAACCGACGCAATGACGTCCAGTCCCTCGCGCTGATAGAACTTGTCCGGCTTGACGGTGAAGGTGATCAGCAGATCGCCGGGCGGTCCATTGCCCGATCCCTTTCCGCCCTGTCCCTTGAGCCGGATCTTCGATCCCGTGTCCACTCCGGGGGGAACCGTGATGAGAACTTTTTTCCGCGTCCTCACTTCGCCAGTGCCGTTGCACGTCGGGCAAAGCTGCGAGGGCACCTGGCCTCGTCCGAGACACACCGGACACGGGCGGTTCACGGCGAAGCCACCCTGACCGAACGAAACGACGCCACGTCCTGAACACTCGGGACAGGTTTTCATCGTCGAGCCTGGTGCGCCGCCGGTGCCGTGACAAGTCGAGCATTCCTCGTTCACCTCCAGCTCGACAGGGACTTTTCCACCCCGCGCCGCTGTGCGGAATGGAATCTCGAGAAGCGTCTCGACATTCTGTCCCCGTTGCGGACCGGATGGACGTCCACCACCGCGCGCCCCGCCGCCAAAAATCGATCCGAAGAGATCGCCGAGTCCGCCCAGGCCTCCGATGTCGAAATCCTGGAAGTTGATGTTCGGATTGCCACCCGGCTGGGCGCCGCGCGAGCCCGGCCGCCGCCCCGCTCCGCCGCCGAACCCGAATCCTCCGAACGCGCCGAGCCGGCGCATTTCGTCGTACTGCTTCCGCTTCTCTCTATCGCCGAGGACGGTGTTCGCCTCGGAAATTTCCTTGAAGCGGTCAGCTGCCTTCGGGTCGCTGGCGTTGGCGTCGGGATGAAATTTCTTCGCCAGCTTGCGGTACGCCTTTTTTATCTCGTCCTGGGTGGCAGTGGATGGAACTCCCAGAACGGCGTAAAAGTCCTTGGTCTGCGCCATGAACCTGGCTGCCTAGTGGGGGCCTATGTACTGCCTGACGACTACCCGCGCGGGCCGCAGAAGCTGTCCCCTGAAAGTGTATCCCACCTGGTATACGCGCCCGACGGTTCCATCTTCATCCGGGCTGTCGGTGGGCTCGGTACTGACCGCTTCGTGCCGAGCCGGATCGAACGGCTCTCCGACTGGATTCACCAGCTCGAGTCCGGCGCTGCGGAGCGTTTTCTCGAGCTTTCGCTCAACCATCGCGACACCTTCGACAAGGGTTGTCGAGTCGGTGACTTCGGGGTCGACGTGCGCGAATCGCGCGACGTCGTCCATCGGCTCCAGAATCCCCTTTACGAGCTCGGCCTGGCCGCGGCCTTCGGCCTCGAGGCGCTCGCGCATTATGCGCTTGCGGTAGTTGTCGAATTCGGCGGCAAGCCGGAGCAGCTTGTCACGTTCCGACGTCAGGTCGCGCTGGAGCTCGGAGATTCGATCCTCGATCGGCTCTGCCTCTGGAGCCGCGGTATCGGCGGCGGGACCGTCCCCGAAGGGACTCGCCAAAGCTGGAGCCTCATCGGCTGGATCGACGCCGTCGTCGTCCACCACGTCGTCCTCGGTGTCCGCATCAGTCACTCTGAATCTGCCCCGTTTCATTCCGGCAATCTAATCGCTTTGCAACTGTCGTCGCAGCAGGTCGAGCGCCGCCTGCGCGGAGCGCGCCCGTACTTCCGCCCGGTCGCCGAAAAGCCTGATACCTAGCACTGCCGACGCCTTTCCATCGAGCGCAATCCACACCGTTCCCACCGGCTTTTCCTCGGTGCCACCATCGGGACCGGCGATGCCGGTTATCGAGATCCCCACGTCGGCCGATAGCCGTGCGCGCACACCCCGCGCCATCGCCACGGCGACGGGTTCACTCACAGCGCCATCAGCCGCGATCTGGTCGCGCTCTACTCCAAGCATTTCGATCTTCACCGAGTTGTCGTACGCCAGCACTCCGCCGAGGAAGACGTCACTGGAGCCTGGAATCGCGGTGATCCGCGCGCCCAGCAACCCTCCGGTGCAGCTCTCCGCAACCGCGATTCGGATTCCGGCCGCCCGACAGAGATCAAGGACGACCGAGGCGAGGTCCGTAGACTCCTCAGCATACACGTACCGGCCGATCACCTTTCGAAGTTTCACGAGCGCTCGCTTCAGTCGTGCAATCGCCTCTGCTTTCGGGAGGTCCCTGCTCGTGAGACGAATGTCCACACCTTCGACTGCGGGAAGAAAGGCCGGCGACATGCCGTCAATGGATCTGCCGGCATCCCCGAGCAGATCAGCAAGAGCGGACTCCGCGATGCCAGTCGTTCGAAGCGTGCGCGAAATTATCACCGGCCGTGACGCACCCGCCGCCGCTCGTTCTTCTGCGCCATTCAGCCGCGACGAGAGGCGTGGGACCAGCTGCTCCGAGACCATCGCCCGCATCTCGCGCGGAACGCCGGGGAGCATGGCGACCCATCGGCCGCGCTCGTCTTCCAGCCAGATACCGGGGGCGCTTCCGTGGCGATTGGGAATGATGACCGCTCCCTCAGGAATCATCGCCTGCCCGTAGTTGGATTCGGGGATCGGTCCCTTGCGCCTCATTCTGGCCCAGCGCTCGTGGAGCGATTGCACGACTGCCTCGTCGCGAATCAGTTCACGCCCGAAAAGGGCGGCGATGGAGGGTTTGGTCATGTCGTCGCTCGTCGGCCCGAGACCGCCGGTGGTTATCACGCCATCGCTTCTGTCGAGGGCCTCGCGAACCGCCGCGGCGATGTCGCTGGCCGAGTCGCCGACTGTCGATCGCCGCGTGATCTCGACCCCGATCTCCGCCAACTCGCGCGCAAGGTGCGCAGCATTCGTATCGACGGTGAACCCGAGCAACAGCTCGTTGCCGATCGTTACGACTTCGACCTTCACCGGATCAGCCGGTGATCACGCGCCCGTAGCGCGCGACGTACAGCCAGAGCGAATACAGCGTGAGGAACACCGCGCAGACCATGGTCACGACTCCAGCGAGCCCGTTGAAGTACGCAAACGACTGCCAGGCCCCGTTGTTCCAACCGTGGGCGGTGGCATAGGTGGCCGAGAAGAACCAGAAGTACGCCGAGCCAACCCACGTTGATTGGAAGCCGGTCTTCCACTTGGCAGGGCCGATGGCGCCGATCACGACGCCCCTGCGCGCAGCGACATGGCGAAAGACTGTCATCAGAAGCTCCCGCCCTATCACTGTCGCGACGATCCACCACGGCAGTGCGACGTTCCCCCACGGCGTCTGGAAGGGGAATCCATGCGCGGCGCCGAGCGACGCGCGGTCGGGAGCGAACGGATCGTCGTTCGGCGCCATCAGGATGTACATCGGGATCAGCGTCGCGAAGAGGAGAAGTTTGTCGGCCAGCGGATCGAGCAGTCGCCCCAGGTCCGTCACGAGATCGCGCGTCCGCGCCAGCTTGCCGTCGTAGTAGTCGGAGATCGCGGCCACGATGTAGATCATGAACGCAGCAAAGCGGACAGCTGAGGACGTCATGAATGGAAGCGCCGCGATGAGTGGCGCCACCAGAATCCTTCCGACTGTTATCGCGTTCGGGAGATTCACCGGCGGGTGGCGCTCAGGCGAGCGCCTTCAGTACCAGCTTGCTGACTGCCTTGAGCGTGTCGAAGACGCCATCTCCGGCAATCGCAATCGCCTCGAAGTATGGAGCGCGCTCGACCCATTCACCGCTCGAGTACTGACTGACGAGGTTCTCGCCCGCGTGATACGGGTCTGGAACCACGCGCGCCTTCGCCGGATCGGCGGGTTCCCAGCCCGGGTTGAGTGCCGCCTGGAGCTCGCTCACCAGTGCGGCGTTGGGGAGGTCCCGCTTGTTGTACTGGATCACGAACGGCATGCGGGTCAGGTCGTAGCCGTACTCCGCCATGTTGTCGTACAGGTTCTGCATCGATTCGAGATTTGCTTCCATCCGCTCGAGCTGCGAATCGGCGACGAAGACAATGCCGTCGACGTTCCTGAGGATAAGCTTCCGGCTGGCGTTGTAGTAGACCTGTCCCGGTACGGTGTACAGGTGAAAACGCGTATTGAACCCGCGAATGGTGCCAAGGTCCACGGGGAGGAAGTCGAAGAACAGCGTGCGCTCGGTCTCGGTGGCGAGCGAGATGAGCTTGCCCCGCGTTTCCGGTTTCACCTTGCCGTAGATGTGCTCGAGGTTGGTGGTCTTCCCGCCAAGGCCGGGCCCGTAATAGACAATTTTGCAGTTGATCTCACGCGCCGCGTAGTTGATCATCGACATTGCCGTTCTCTCCTTACCAGTTGAACAGCTCGTCGATCTCGTCGCCGGCGCCGGCGAGGATGTTCGGCTGCGTCGTTCCGCCCGCCCGGGCGCGCGAGAACGCCCGGTCGAGATGGCCCGTGAGCTCTTCTACAGCGGGCTTCATCTTGAGCCGCACCAGCCCGATGGGTGTGCGATTGTCGAAAAGCACTACGAGAATGAGCCGGCGGGCAATGTCGGCGACGTACATCGACTCCCGTTCTCCCTGATGGAAGAGTGTCGTGAAATCGGTCTCGCCGATGAGGCGCGCGAGCTGGTCGTTGGCGCTGAAATCGGCGGCGGTGAGCGTAGCGAACGTGGTCGGGTCAAACGTGAGCGGCTCACCGACAGTCGATACGAGCTGGCCCGACCGGTCGACGAGCAGCGCCGAGCGCGCGCCCGTCTCCGCCAGAAAGCGGGAGATCGTGCGCGCTATCGCGTCGAGGTCATCTTCCTCAAACGACCAGCTGCTCGCTGCTTGCTGCATTCAGTTTCTTACGAAAGCGTTTTTTCGAGTCGCCGCATGAGGGACACGCCACGCCGTCTCAGCAGCGGACTGTTTTCCCAGGCCACGTACTCGCGAAGAAGCCGCGCGGTATTGACTGTTGGGCGCCCGCCAAGATAACCGAGCGCCGCGAAGCGCCTCAGCGGGTGCGGGCTGAAGAGGTCGCGACGGTACTGCCGCTGGACGCGGGTCCAGGTCAAGGCGCCGCACGCCGCGCCGGCGATGAAGCCGAGGGCCGCGAGCTGTCTGGCTCGTGTGCTAGTCACATCGCCCGCCGGGCAGAAAGCGCTTGCGCAATCGTCACTCCGTCCGCGTACTCGAGATCGCCACCCACCGGCAGACCGCGCGCGATGCGCGTCACCGTGAGCTGGTAAGGCAGCAGCTTGCGCTGAACGTACAGCGCAGTGGCCTCTCCCTCAATGCTCGGATTGGTCGCGATTATGACCTCGCGCACGCGGCCGCCCGAGACTCGAGCCTCGAGCTGCGGGATTGTGAGATCGTCGGGACCCACGCCGTCGAGAGGTGAGAGTCGTCCGCCAAGGACGTGATACACACCGCGAAACTCACCCGCCCGCTCGATCGCGCCGATGTCGGAAGCCTCCTCGACGGCGCAGATCAGCGCCGAATCACGGCGGGCGTCGCGACAGATCGAGCACACCTCCTCTTCCGTGAGATTGAAGCACTGAGCGCACGGACGCACCTTCTCGGTCAGCGTCGTAAGAGCGTCCGCCAGCCGGCGGCTCTGTTCCGGTGGCTGCCGAAGCAGATGATACGTTAGCCGGAGCGCTGTCTTTCTCCCGATTCCCGGAAGCTTCGCCAGCTCGCCTACCAGGGCATCGATCGCCGACACGCTAAAAGGGCAGCTTGAATGGGAGGTTGAGACCGCCCGTCAGCTTCGACATCTCCTGCTTCGCCAGCTCCGCCGATTTCTGTTGTGCTTCGCGGACCGCAACGAGGATGAGATCCTCGAGCATCTCCACGTCGGTGGCGTTCACCACTGACGGATCGATCCGGATCCGCGTGATCTGTCCTTTTCCATCCGCCTCGACGGTGACCATGCCACCTCCCGACGTGGCAGTCACGGACATCCCCTGAAGATCGTCCTGAATTTTTTCGAGACGCCCCTGCATCAGCTGCGCCTGCTCCATGATCTTGCTGAAATCGGCCATTCGTATCGTCGGTGTTGGCGGTCAGTCGAGGAGCTCGAGATCGAGCGCCTCGATCGCCGCGTCAAGAACGGGGTCGTTTGCGCGGAGCGCTGCCAGCCGTTCGGCGCGAACGGCTTCGCTGGTGAGTCGTGAGCGGTCGGATTTGCTGGCCATCTGCTCATAGCCCAGCTTCCAGTCGGGTCCGCCTTCCTGCGGTGAGACCGCGGCTGCCGCCGTCTCCGGAGCTGCAGCTGAGACAGGTGGGCGCTCGGGCTGGCTCGGCGCTACACCGCGGTCCGCGGCGAAACCCGG
>JBGPLS010000012.1:0-32184 GCA_041486565.1 Gemmatimonadaceae bacterium | reverse complement strand
TTGTCTTGCAGTCCTCACCGTCTCACCGTCTCACCGGCGACCTCAGAGAGACATGAGCCGCGCGAGTCCGTCTCACGCGCCTCGATACTTCCAAACACGGCGCATGGATTGCACCTTACCCCCGCGTGTTTTCCGCGCCGGCACCACGCGATTAGCCGCGACACGAAACTCCGGAGTAATCAAACAGGTGAAAGCTCTCGTAAAGGAAACCACGGGCCCCGGGATGGTACTACGGGATGTGCCCGAGCCGAAGATCCGCGAAGACGAAGTTCTGATCCGCGTTCGGCGCGCCGGAGTTTGCGGAACCGACGTGCACATCTACGACTGGGACGATTGGGCACGAGGACGATGCAAGCCGCCCTTCGTCGTCGGCCACGAGTTCGCGGGCGATGTCGCCGAGGTTGGACGTCTGGTGACCGACGTCAGGGAAGGTGACCGCGTCACTGCCGAAGGACACATCGTGGATGGACGATGTCTCCTCTGCCGCACTGGCAACGCGCACGTCTGTCCGTACACGAAGATCATCGGCGTCGACCGCGACGGCTGCTTCGCCGAGTACATCGCGATGCCGGCGACGAATGTCTGGCAGCTCGACGACTCGATCAGCTACGACGTCGGCGGCATCCACGACCCGATGGGCAATGCGTTTCATACCGCCCTCACCGCCGACATTCCCGGCGCGACGGTTCTCATCACCGGTTGCGGTCCGATCGGCATCTTCGCTGCCGGGATCTGTCGCGCGGCAGGCGCGTCGCGCGTCATCGCGTCCGACGTGAATCAGAAACGGCTCGACCTCGCCCGCGCCATGGGGGCGCACGACGCGGTGACGCCGGATCAGGTCGAGGCCGCGGTCAAATCGGCGACGGGCGGACTCGGAGTCGATGTGGTTCTCGAAATGTCAGGCGTGCCCGCCGCGATCCACCAGGCGTTCGCCTTCGTAAGAGTGGGCGGGCGCATCCAGATGCTGGGCATTCCTGTCAAGCCGATCGAGCTCGACTTGCCACGTGAAGTGATCTTCAAGGGACTCACGATCTACGGCGTCGTTGGACGCCGGATGTACGAGACCTGGCACCAGATGACACGCTTCCTGCGCGCGGGCGAGTTCGATCCGACGCCGGTGATCACCCACCGCTTCCGGATGTCGGAAGTGGATGCGGCGATCGCGGCAATCAAGTCGGGCGAAGCGGGCAAAGTCATCTTCGAAATAGCGTAAGGGGGCGATAAGGTGGCACTCAACCGAAAGTTCGACGAGGAGCTCAAGGGGAACCTGGATCAGTTCCGGCGCGACGGTGTCTACAAGCGGCTCAATTATCTCGAGTCGCCGCAGTCGGCGCGCGTTCGGATGGAAGGAAGGGGCGATGTGCTGATCCTGTCGTCGAACAACTATCTCGGTCTCTGCGACGAGCCCGATGTGATTCAGGCGGGCGTCGAAGGACTCCATCGGTTCGGTGCGGGCACCGGCAGCGTCCGCTTCATCTGCGGGACGTTCACCATCCATCGGGACCTCGAGAAAGAGATTGCATCGCTGGTCGGAACGGAAGCGTCGCTGACGTACGTATCGGCGTGGAACGCAAACGAAGGGCTGACGGCAAGCATCGTCGAGGCCGGCGACTTCGTCGTCAGCGATGCGTTGAACCATGCATCGATTATCGACTCGCTCCGCCTCGCGAAGGCCATCACCAAGTGCACGACGGCGGTTTACGCGCACTCCGACATGGATGACCTCGTCCGCAAGCTGGAGACTGCGCACGCCGCCCGGCGCCGCGTCATCTGGACCGACGGTGTGTTCTCGATGGAAGGGAGCATCGCGAAGCTCCCGGAGATCCTCGAGATCGCGCGGAAATACGACGCCGTCGTCGCCGTGGACGACTCGCATGGCACTGGCGTCCTTGGCGAGACCGGTCGCGGAACGGCCGAGCATCACGGCGTGATCGGAGAGGTGGACATCATCACGTCGACACTTGGCAAGGCGCTGGGCGGCGCGGCGGGAGGATTCGTGGCCGGCCCCGCGTCGCTGTGCGACGTGCTGACGCAGCGATCCCGTCCGCAGCTCTTCTCGAACGCGCTGCCGCCGACAGTCGCGTCGAGCGCGCTGGCTGCCATTCGCTGCCTGCGGGCGCAGCCCGAGCGAGTGAAAAAGCTGCGCGAAAACGTCCGTTATTTCAGGGAGCAGATAACTGAAGCCGGGTTCAAGCCCTTGCCCGGTGATACCCCGATCGTCCCCATAATCGTGGGCGAAACGGCCTCGGCAATACGGATGAGTGACATGTTGCTGGAGGAGCGCGTCTTTGTAACGGGATTCGGCTTTCCGGTGGTGCCGCAAGGGCAGGCGCGCGTGCGCTGCCAGCTCAGCGCGGCCCACTCACGCGAAGATCTGGACGAGGCGATAGCCGCGTTCAGGAGCGTGGGGAGGAAGCTGGGGATAATCTGAGAATTGTGTGACTGTCCCGGTCACACCAACGGCCGGCGGCAAAGTTCCACCGGCAGGGGCATCAGCATAATGCGAACGACGCGGTGGTTCATTGCCGGCCTGGTGGGCGCTGCTTCTCTTTCGGGATCGGCTTCGGCTCAGCAGTCGCGCTATTTCGACGATTCGTGGTTCTGGGGCGTGAAGAGCGGGGTCGCGACATTCTCTCCCACTCTCGGCGGCAACGAGACGGCTGCGACATTTGGCGGTGAATGGCTCATTACGCGCACCCGCGGAGGTTTGTACGTGTCGTTCGACCAGGCCAACATCTCGACTACTTCAGCTGTCGTCGATGCCAATACGAGCGGCGGAATCCGCCCCGTCTCCGTTGACAAGCTCAGGCGTATCGGAGCCGCAGCCCTCGCTTTTCCAAAGCGCTTCGGGAGGTTCCGTCCCTACGCGGGCCTCGGACTCAGCATCGATCTCGTTGGCGATGCGTCGCCGCTCGTCGGTGCACAGGGCGACAGCGTTGATGCCGCGGTCTTCGACAGGATAGAGGAGCGTCGCAGCCAGGCCGGTATGCTGGGAATGGCCGGCGTGCAGATGCAATTCGAGCGACTGGCGCTCTTCGCACAGGCCTCGGTCGTTCCGGCGCAGTCGAACTTTCTCCTTGGCAACAACGTCCTCGGATTCTTTGAAGGCGGGGTCCGCTACAACTTCGGCGGCTCGCGCGAAGGATCGCGCTGACAAGGCAATCGCTCGAGGGCCGTGAAGACGGCCCGTGACTGACAACCCGCGACACGCGGGCTGATATTTGAAGTTTGTACAACTGAGCGCGACCTCCCACCCCCGAGAGAGCGCGCTTCGTTGTTTTCTGTCAGGTCGTGCGTGACACGAAGGGACTCCCGCGCACGAAGTAGCGGAGCGGCCAATCGGCCGCGCGCGCGATACCGATCCGTGCAGTGATCACGACGTCGCTGTCATTCACGAAGTCACCGGCACGGATGACGAGCGGATGCCGCTGGAGCGGCAGGCCGTTCATCCGGCTGTCGATGCCGAGCGCAGCGCAAAGTTTTCCGGGACCATTGGTGAGATCGTGGTCGCTCCTCGCCCTCGGCCGGCGGAGCCGCATCAGCGGCACGCCCGCGAGCGGCTCGAGGGCGCGAATCAGAACGGCGCTTGGCAGCCCCTCGGATCGCGTCACCGCGTTGACGCACCAATGCATCCCGTAGATGAAGTAGACGTAGGCGTTCCCCGGTGGTCCGTAGAGCGGCTCGGTGCGCCGCGTCCGGCCGGCGGCGGCATGACACGCTGCGTCGTGCTCGCCGATGTACGCCTCGGTCTCGACAATGATTCCGGCAGCGCGGCCCTGCTTCGTGTCACACTCGAGAATCGCGCCGAGCAGCTCGCGCGATACTGTCTCGGTGTCGCGATCGTAGAAGTCGCGTCGGAGAAGGCGGCCCATTTGTGCCGGATACGACCCGCGCGCCGAAGCGCGCCGCTACTCCGGATCAGCGCGCGTCTTCGCCGGGCCGGCGCTGGTACCGGCCTTCTTGCGACCGCCGCGTCTCGCGCGCTTCCGGCCATCTGCCGCTGACGCTTCAGCGGGCGCTGGCCCTCCGGCCGAATCCGGCGGCCTCGCCTTCTTCGTTGCGGCAGGCTTTTTCACCGCAGTGCCGCGCTTGCGTCCGCGCGAAGGCTTCGCGTCGGCCGGCGCCGCTTCCTCGAGTAACGCTTGCGCGCCGGCTGTTGCCGGGGAAGCTTCCGGCTGCGATTCAGTCGCCGTCGGAGGAGCTGCCACGGGGGCCGCCGTCGTCGCTGCGGACCGCGTACCGACGACACCAACATTGAGGAGGTGCGCCGGCGGCGCACCGGCTCTCCCCATCGGCCCGCGGCCGCCACCGCGAGCAGCCATTCCTCTGGGCGCGGGAACCGCAGGCTTGGCAGCCGGTGTGTTGGCGAGCTCAACGGCGGTGAGCTGCGCCGCTACCGGGGTCGAGCCGGCAGCAGTGGCGACTTCGTAGTCATTGCCGCGCCGTCGCAGGTCGATCACGTCGGCGTCGTGTGCGTCCTGAAGAATCCGCGTGAAGTTCCGCTCGCTGAGGCTTTCGCTGTCGCGACCGAGTAGCGCCCGCGCGGTGGAGCGCACGAGACCGCCGGCCGCTGCAGCGTCGCCGCTTGCCAGCGACGCGACTGCCCGGCGAATGAGGTCGAACGCTTCCTCGCGGGTAAGACGCAGGCCGGTGGATCCGATGGCCCCGCCTGCAGTGGCGCGCGGAGCGCTGGCTTGTCTGGCCGGCGGCTGGCCCACCGGAGCGACAGCGATGTCCGCCGTCCTTGTCGCAGGTGCGGCAGCGACATGCTTGGCCTGCTTGCCGTCGCTCGAGGCGCGCTCGGGGCGAGCCTCACCGCGCGGTTCACGACCACGACCGCGTCCGCGCGCATCGCGGCGGGGACGGCGCGCTTCTCCATCTTCTGAAGCTTCGACAACGGCAGCTCCCTGCCCTGCCGGCAACCCACTGACGCCGCCGCGCGGCAGATCGACTTCGTACTGTCCGTTCTCGAGCTTGGTGAGCGAGAGAAGACCTTTCTTCGCCGCTTCGGCGACGAACAGCGAAAACTTCGACTTGCCGACATTCTTCTCGTCGAAGGAGCTGTCGATTTGCTGCATGACCTGCTTGAGCCGGTCGGCGCGCATCACGTCGCCATTTCGCTTCATGCGCTGAACAGCCTCGGAGACGAGCTCCCATGGATCGTGCTTGACGATCTCCTCGTCGCCGCTCTTCACGAGGCCGGCGAGCGAGTTGTAGCTGTAGTATTCGTCGCAGTTCATGACGAGTAGATCGCTCGACGATTCGCGGATGCCGACACCGATGACGTACTTGCCGTATTCCTTGAGCTTGATGACGAGGCTGGAGAAGTCGGAGTCGCCGGAGAGGAGGATGAATGTCCCGATCTCCGGCCGGACGAAGACAAGCTCGAGGGCATCGATGGCGAGTCGGATGTCGGTCGCGTTCTTCTTCGCCGATCCGTACGCCGGCGCCATGATCATGTCGATCGATGATTCGGCGAGGGGGACGATGTATTGCGGATAGCGGCGCCAGTCCGCGTAGGCGCGCTGAACGGAAACCTTTCCCTTGATGATGTCCGACGCGAGCAGGTTTTTCAGCTCCGTTTGAAGATCGGAGCGGATTCCCATCGTGACGTTGTCGAAATCAATGAGAAGTGCGGCGTTCGGTGCGTGGTGGATCGGGCTGCCAACTTGTTGCTGCGATACTGCCTGGGGGCCCCGGTGGATTGGAGCAACGGGACGGCGCGAGGATGTGGGCGCGGTCCGCGGGGTGCGGAATGTCATTAAAGGGTGTTAGTTGTACGGGCTGCGATCCGCGCGTTCGCACGGGGGAGTTTCGCCAGCCGGATGATCCCGCGGCGTCGTGCCGCGGGGCACGCGTCTTCAGGTCCTGGCGGGGACAGCCAGCAACCCTTGATGAGGCAGCCGCTCAATCCCCCGAATCCTCGAAGTCGCGTCCAGACAGGTAATTTATACCCTAATTGTGATGAAGCAACTCCGCTTCCGTACGCGACTCATTCTCATCCTGTCGCTGTTCGCGATCGTGCCGGCCGCTCTCTTCACACTTCTCTGGAGTGGAACCGTGAGCACGGCACTCCCGCTTGTCAGCGGACGGGCGGCGTGGGAAAGTGTCGCGGCCTCGGGACAACGCGCCATCGCCGCAGTGCGTGCGGCCCCTTTGACCCCCGCCCAGCGAGTACTTGTAGACGAGCACGAGCACGAGCTCAGGAGCTCGCTCGAGCAGGCGCGGCGTTACAGCTTCCTCGCTGGCCGCTCGGTCCGGGTCGTCGCCGTCGTTGGAATACTCGCGCTGATCGTGTTCGGTGTCGCCGCCTCGCGCGTCGCGGGCCATCTCAGCCGCCAATTGAGCAGACCGCTGGACGAGATCGTCCGCTGGACAGCATTGATCGGCGCGGGAGACTCGCTGCCGCCCCCCAGTCAGCAGCCGGCGCGGGGCGCGCCCGAGTTCGCGACTCTGCGCAGCAGGATGCGCGAGATGGCAACCGCCATCGAGGCAGGGCACCGCCGCGCCGCAGAAACCGAACGGCTGCGCGCCTATCGTGAAAGCGCAAGGCGCGTCGCGCACGAGCTGAAGAACCCTCTCACTCCAATTCGCTTTGCTGTGGACCGCCTCAGGCGGCAGGCCCCGCCGGAAATGCGTGAAACCGTCGAGGTGCTGGCCATGGAATCACAGCGGCTCGAGCGAATCGCCAGGAGTTTTTCCGCATTCGGGCGATTGCCGGAAGGACCCGTGGCCGAGATCGACGTCGCCGATCTGGTGCGCCACTCCGCGATTGCGTCGCTTCCGCCGGGAATTGAGCTGATCACTCATATCGACGATAATCTTCCGCCTTTGATCGGGCACCACGATGCGCTCAGCGGTGCCTTGTCCAACGTCTTGCTCAACGCGGTGGATGCATGCGGCGACAAGGGGACTATCACGGTGGAAGCCCGCTCCATACGAAATGGAAAAAGGAATGCGATCGAGATAGCGGTCAGCGACGACGGTGCCGGGATCGACCCCGCCCAGCTGGCCGGAGTCTGGGATCCGTATGTAACCAGCAAGCCTGGAGGCACAGGACTGGGGCTGGCGATTGCGCGACAGACGGTGCTGGCACATGATGGAACCGTGGAGGCCACCAGTACGTTGGGAAAGGGTACACGCATCCGGTTCGTCTTGCCGGTGGCAGGCCCACAGATAAGGAGTTGAATAAATGCAAGGTCCGGAATTTCTCGTCCCGATTTTCTTCTTTGCGATGGTCGCCGTGATCGCCATCGGATTGCCCTTTGTTCGCGGAATGGTACGGCGATGGGACAGAGAAGGCGCAGCGCCGCGAATTCCGAGCGACGTCTCCGCCCGCCTGGAAAGAATGGAGCACGCCATCGACGCGATCTCGGTCGAGGTTGAGCGTATCTCTGAAGGACAGCGGTTCACGACGAAACTCCTCAGCGAGACCAGAGATACGCGCGGACTACCCGTGTCCTCGAGGAGCGCCGACTGATGGGTCCCGAGATGATCGGCCTCTTTGTTCCACTGGGCTTCTTCGCGATGGTCGTCGCGATCGTCGTCGGCCGGCCGATGATAAAGGCGTACGCAACGCGCGTGGAGAACGAGTCCAGGAAGCCGCAGATTCCAGGCGAGGTGATGAATCGCCTCGAGCGCATCGAGCAGGCGGTTGACGCGATCGCTGTCGAGATCGAGAGAATCTCCGAGGGACAGCGGTTCACGACGAAGCTATTGAGCGAAACACGAGGCGGCCACGCGCTTCCCGCGCCGTCAGGCCCGCCGGGTGACGCCCCACCGACCTGATAACGCGTGGCAACGGTCCTCATCGTCGATGACGAGCCAAACATTCGCCGGATGGTCGGCGCACTTCTCACCGCTGAAGGCCACCAGGTAATCGACGCAGCGAGCGGCGCCCAGGGCGTGGCGCGCGCGGAAGACGACGATCCCGATGTAGTGCTGCTCGATCTCATGATGCCGGGCGAGATGGACGGCATGGCCGCGCTTCAGCATTTGAAGGAGAAGCACGCCGATCTTCCGGTGATCATGATGAGCGGTCGCGCCGGCCTCAGCGACGCGGTCACCGCGACGAAGCTCGGCGCAATCAACTTCCTCGAAAAGCCTCTTACCCCCGAAGGTGTCCTGTTCGCCATCGGCGCGGCTCTCGAGCTGAGGCAGTCTCGCCGTGTCGCGCGCGAGCTGCGGGAAGAGCTCGGTCTGGCCGGCGACATGGTCGGCGAGAGTCCGCAGATGAAGCGCGTCGATGAGCTCATCAGGCGGGTTGCGGCGAGCGACTCACGCGTTCTCATCACCGGAGAATCGGGCACGGGAAAGGAGCTGGTCGCGAGCGCGATCCACGATGCGAGCACGCGCCGCGACCGACCGTTCATTCGCGTCAACTGCGCGGCAATTCCGCGCGACCTCGTCGAGAGCGAGATGTTCGGACACGAGAAGGGCGCATTCACCGGTGCGACGCAGACGCGCATTGGACGCTTCGAGCTGGCTCACACCGGAACTCTCTTTCTCGACGAGATCGGCGACTTGAGCGCCGACGCGCAGGCGAAGTTACTGCGGGCGATCGAAGCAAGAGAGATTCACCGCGTCGGCGGCACCCATCCGGTGCGCGTCGACGTGCGTATCATCGCCGCAACGAATCACGACCTCGCGCGAGCGGTGCAGGAGGGGAGGTTCCGCGAAGACCTGTTCTTCCGGCTCAACGTCATACCGCTCGCACTGCCCCCGTTGCGGGAGCGCGAAGGCGATGTGCCGCTTCTCGTTCGTCACTTCTCATTGCTGCACTTCAAGCGCACAGGCCAGCTCCCTCCGGCATGGACACCGGAAGCGCTCGAGACAATGAAGCGTTACCCGTGGCCGGGAAACGTTCGCGAGCTGGCCAACATCGTCGAGCGGCTGTCGATCATGCAGCCTGGCGCGGAAGTAACGGCGGCGCGGGTGCTCGACGTGCTTCGTCCCGCTGCCGCGCCGGCAGACCCAACTTCGGAATCGCAGTCGTGGGGAGAAGGTCCATCATCGCCTGGGATGCGTACGCCGGCTCCAGGCGGTGAAATGCCGGACGGAGTGTCGCTCGCGAAGGTGCTGGATGATTACGAGCGCCGGTTGATTCAGCGCGCAATCGAGACGGCGCGGGGAAACATCGCGGAAGCTGCGCGGCGGCTTCAGACAGACAGGCCGAATCTCTACCGCCGCATGAAACGACTCGGCATTGGCGCTCAGTCGACCGAAGCGAGCGGCGCTGGAGATCAGGAATGAGAATCGGCAGCCGGCGCATGATTGCACTCGTCGTCGTGGTCGCGCTGCCGCAAGCGCGGATGCTTGCACAGGACAGCGACACCACGAAGCGCGATTCGACATTCGACATCCGCTCACTGTGGCGAAATCGCGAGGATCGAAGCGGGCTCACGATCACCTCCGGAAAGACTTACAACCGAGTCGAAGGTCTGCCGATAATGATCGGGCCGACCTTCCGCGGCGGGCTTGGCCGTGGTGGCGCGATTCGCCTCTCGGTGCTCGGCATCATTCGCACCGCGCACTCGGCCCACTGGGACGCGGAAAACCTCGGGCATCGCATCGTCGCCGAAGCGCGCTCCGGCGGGCGGCTGGGCTACTCGGTCGGTGCGTCGTCGTTCGATGTCGTGACTCCGATCGAGCGGTGGCAGCTCCCCGAACCCGACGCCGGTCTCGCCGCGTTCTTTTTCAAGCGGGACTATCTCGACTACTTCGGCCGGCACGGTGGACGCGTATACGCATCGGCGTTCGCCGGAGAGGCCGCGTCGGTGGAGGTCGGCTACAGCTCGGAGCGCTGGAGCTCCCGCAGCGAGCGGGACGTGTCGGCACTCCTCCAGGGATCAGAGGAATGGCGGATCAATCCGGCGGTTGACGATGGGACGATGCACGTCTTCGAGACCCACGTCGGACTCGATTCCCGAAACGCCGAGCTCAACCCGTGGGCCGGATGGTACATCGACGCCAACTACGAGCATGGCAGCGGCAATCTCGCATCAGGAAAAATCGACCCGCCGATGGCGAATGCGGCGGTCGCGGTGCCGGTCTCCTATGGCCGGCTTTTCGTGGATCTCAGGAAATACAATCGCATCTCGCCGAAGACGCAGCTCAACGCCCGGCTCGTCATGGGCGGGTGGCTGCACGGCGATCCGCTGCCACTCGAGCGACGTCTTTCCGTCGGAGGGGTCGGTACCCTACCCGGCTTCGATTTCCGCCGCACCGGAATCGGAACCGATGTCGGGCAATGTGCGGCCGACGGGAGTGCCCTGTCGGGCCGACCGGCGATGTGCGAACGGGTTGCGCTGGCGCAGCTCGAGTACCGCAGCGAGCTCCACTCCGATCTTGTCGACATGTTCAATCGGAATGGCATCCGCCTGCGCGGCGCTCCGTTCACGGTGCGCCCTTCGGCAATCGCCTTCGTGGATGCCGGCCGCGGCTGGCTGGTGGGCAACGCCCTCGGAAAGCTGCGCTATCCGTCGGGCGCGTTGCCGCCCTTCGATACGTACCGCACGGACGTCGGCCTGGGGCTCGACCTCGGCATCGCCGGCCTTTACGTATCAAAGGCGGTGTCTACACCCAGGGAGCCGGCAAACTTTTTCGTCCGGATCCACAACCGCTTCTGAGAAGTGAGCGTAAGTCTTCGGGCCGCCGCGGCTGTAGCGCTCATCTCTTTTCAGGCCGGAGCGCAGAAGCCGCAAGTCCAGATTGCCCTGCCCGACCAGAGCCAGCTGGCCACCGAGCCACCATCGGTTCGCTCGCTGTCGCTCCTGTCCGATGCCGCGATGAGGAACCTGCTCGTCAACGGATTCCCCGCGCGTCTGCATTATCGAATGGAGCGCTGGGCGACCGGCGGCTGGTTCGATGACATCAAGGCGGCGGGCGAATGGGACGTCGTGGTGAAGTACGATGCGCTCAGCAAGCGGTACCATGTATTTCGCGCCGTCGCGAATCGCGCAGTGGAGCTCGGCAGCTATGAAAGTCTCAGCGACGCCGAGCACGTGGTGGACGCGCCCTTTCCCGCGCCGATCTCGAATGCGAGGCGCGGCCAGCGGAGCTATTACAATCTCGTTCTCGACATCGAGACTCTTTCGCTGACAGAGCTCGACGAGCTCGAGCAATGGCTGCGAGGAGAGCTCAAACCCGCCGTCCGCGGAAAGAAAAATCCGGGCACCGCCGTATCACGCGGTGTCCGGACTCTGATGGTGCGGCTACTCGGCGGCGAGAAGCGACGCTACGAAGCGCGCTCGGGGACGTTCCGACCATGAGCCGGATGGCGGTGCTCGAGATCCTCGAGGTGGTGTAGCGTCTCCTCGCCGTAGAACAGCTTGATGTAGCGAGACTGCGTCGGCGTCAGCCGCCTCACTGCCCAGCTGAGGTGCACGAAGTGCGGCTCGACCGGCGCGTGCATCGGATGCATCCCGACCTCGTACGGAAGGCTGCTGGCTTTGCGAGTGTTGCACGGGCTGCAGGCGGTGACGACGTTCGTCCACTCATTCGTTCCACCCCGCGACAGCGGAATCAGGTGGTCGCGGGTGAGCGACTCGCGCGGCTTGAGCTCGATCTGCATCCGCCCGCAGTACTGGCAGCGGTAGCGATCGCGCGCAAACAGAAAGGTGTTCGTCACCTGGCGGCGAAAGCGACGCGGGACATGGATGAACCGCGTCAGTCGAATCACCGCCGGACGCGGAATCGTGAGCCGCTCAGAGCGTACTACGCGCCCCGGGTCGGCCTCCACTATCTCGGCCTTGCCGTCGATGACGAGCCTGAGCGCGCGCCGCATGGGCACCATCGTCAGGGGCTCGAACGACGCATTCAGTGCAAGACAACCTACGATCAACCGCTCCTCCAGTCGCCATGGGGTTCGAAGGCGGAATATACAACGGGTACGGGTTAAATACCCGCGGCAACCTCGCTCGGCACGTATGTCAGCCAGCCGTAGCGGTCGGGAATCGCGCCTTTGGCGATCGCCATGTACTCTTTCTGGATCGCCAGCGTGACCGGGCCGGGCTTGCCGCTTCCAACCGGAATTCGGTCCACCGAGCGAATGGGCGTGATCTCAACCGCGGTCCCGGAGAAGAAAAGCTCGTCCGCCACGTAGAGCATCTCGCGAGGAATGGTCTGTTCGATAACCTCAAGCCCCATGTCACGGCCAAGCGTGAGGACAGAGTCGCGGGTGATGCCGTTCAGAATTCCCGAGCCGATCGTTGACGTGAAGAGCTTTCCGTCGCGCACGAGGAACATGTTCTCGCCGCTGCCCTCGGAAACGAAGCCGAACGAATCGAGCATGATGCCCTCGGCATAGCCGTCGAGTCGGGCTTCCATCAACGACAGCTGCGAATTCAGGTAGTTGCCGCCCGCCTTGGCCAACGCCGGAAATGTGTCGGGAGCCGGCCTCCGCCAGCTCGAGACGCAGACGTCCACGCCTTCCGTGAGCCCCGTCTGGCCGAGATACGCACCCCACTTCCAGGGAATGATGAACACTTCGAGCGGGGCTTCGCCGGGGAAGACGCCCATCTGCTGACCGGCTCTGAGAGCGATCGGACGCAGATAGCAGTACGGCAGACCGTTCTCCGCGACCGTGTCCATGCAGCCCTGGACAAGAGTCTCGTGCGAGTGGGTCAGAGGCATCCGATAGATGCGGCAGGAATCGGCGAAGCGACGCATGTGATCGCCGAGGCGGAAGATTGCCGGCCCCGAGGGAGTGGCGTAACAGCGGATTCCCTCGAACACGCTCGACCCATAATGGACGACATGGCTCATCACGTGAACCGTGGCATCCTCCCACTTCACGAACTGTCCGTCGCGCCAGATGCGGTGCTTGTTTTCGACCCGAGCCATCATTCGATCCACTTTGTGGTGAGACCCAAAGCTACCGACGAGTTGCTAGGACACGCTACCCACTGTTGCGGAAACCCATGTCGCGGCGCGGTCCCACGCGGCCAGCGAGTCCCCTGCGGCGGCAACCCGGGAGCGGAGCGCCGGATCGACCGACAGCGGCTCGCGGTCGGCGAGAAGCGGGCGTCCCTTCACCGCCACGAAATGCGCCGGAGTTCCGGCGACTGCGAAAAGAATTGCGGCAATGACGTCGCCGACGGGCGTGACACGGGCGGACGCTAGTGAGAAGGCGGCCAGATCGGCGTCCTTTCCCACCTCGAGCGAGCCGACGCGGTCGTCGATCCGGAGCGCCCGGGCACCGCCGATCGTGGCCAGCTCGAGGGCCTGCTTCGCGCTGAAGGCCCCCTCGCTTTTCTTCACTGCGCGCTGGAAGAGCGCAGCCAGCCGCGCTTCCTCGAGAATGTCCATCCGGTTGTTGCTGGCGACAGAGTCGGAGCCAAGTCCAACCGTCACTCCCGCAGCGAGGAGATCGGCGATTGGTGAAATGCCATGCCCGAACTTTGCGTTGGACGCCGGACAGTGTGCCACCGCGCATCGATTCCGCGCGATCGCTGAAATATCTTCGGCATCCAACTGGACGCAGTGAATGAGGAGAGGCGCCGTCGCCAGGCAGCCGGTCTTCTCGAGTAGTGCGATTGGAGACCGCGCGCGCCGCTCGAGAAGCAGGCCCCGCACCCGCCATTCGGTGGCGAAAGGTCCGCTCGCCATGCAGACGATCTCAGCCTCGGCCTCGCTCTCGGCGATGTGCAGACCCATGCGCAGTCCTGACTCCTGGGCAAAACGTGCGGCGGCGGCGTAGAGATCGTCGCTTATCGTGTACGGCGCGTGCGGCGAGATGCCGATTCGAACCAGTTCGGTTTCCCTCTCCAGCAGCACCGCGACTGCGTTACGAAGCATTTTCATCGCGCTGTCGCATTGCTCCGGTGCGGATCCGAACGTCTCCTGAAACATGATGCCGCGCACACCCATCTCGAGCATCGCCTCCATCACCAGGCCGGTCGAGCACGTGTCGGCGTAAGTCGTGATCCCGGCATGCAGACCCTCGACGATCCCATATCGCGCCGAGTCGAGCAGCATCTCCTCGGTGAGCGCTTCCTTGCGGCTGCTTCGCAGCTTGTCGATCCAGTCGTTGAAGCAGAGATCCTCGAGAAACCCGCGCATTGCGGTGAGCTCGAGGTGCGTGTGCGTGTTGATGATCCCCGGCAGCAGCACGCTTTCGCCGAGGTCGTGATCTTCGCCGGCGGGCGCACCGTCGAGGGGTCCGACGTATTGAATCACGCCCCCGTCTTCGACGACGCAGCCGTTCTCGACGGGAGAGCTGGTAACCGGCACTACCCAACGGGCATGGTAGCGCTTCATCGCGACGGGAGTGCCAGACTGTCCAGCCGAACGATGTTCCTCTTCGGTGCCGGGGGTCTCGGACGGATGCGCGATGACGTGTCGAATACGGTACGAGGATGGCTGGTGTCGGCGCGTGGCGGAGCGGCCCTCGGCACGGGAGTGGCGCCTGGCGAAACACGAATCGGTGACGGTGCGGGCACCGGCAACGGCCCCGAGATCCGCGAGAAGGTATCAGGCGCGCGGCCAAGCGTGTCGCTATAGCCTGGAGAGCCATACCCGAGATGCTTGTCGCACTCTGCCATCGGCTCGGTCCCCGGAATGTAGAACTCCGTGCGGATCAGATCTCGCGGGCAATAGGGCGTCTGCAGCATTCCCGTGCTGACGTCTATGTCCCGCGTGACGATGGAAGGTGGCCGCGGCCAGTCGGGAGGCGCCGGCTTCCGCCTGTAGACCTCGGACATGAACTGCGTCCACGCCGGAGCGGCGAGACGTCCTCCCTGCGCATCTCCCATTATTTTCTGCGGCCTGTCCAGACCCATCCATACGCCGGCGACAAGGTCGGCGGTATAGCCGATGAACCAGACGTTGGTGCCGTCGTTGGTCGTTCCAGTCTTGCCTCCCGCCGGTAGATGGAAGCCCGCCCCCCACACGCTGCCGACCGCGGTTCCGCGCCGGATCACGTCCTTCATCATGTCCACCATCAACCACGCCTCTTCCGGCGAAAGAACCTGGCTTCGCACGGGAGTCTGCTGCCACAGCACTTCCTGCCTGGCGTTCTCCACGCGAAGAATCGCGTTCGGGGTCGGACGAATTCCCTGATTGGCGAACGCGGAGTAAGCGGAGATCATCTCGATGGGATACACGTCGGCGGCACCGATGTGGATCGACGGGAAAGGAGGAATCGGCGTCGTGATTCCGAAGTTGCGGGCCTCGTCGATGACCGTCTGCTCGCCAAGCTCCATTCCGACGCGGATGGCGATTATGTTCCGCGATTCGTACAGTCCACGCCGCATGGGCATGGGGCCGAGAAACTTTCCGTCGTAGTTCTTCGGCGCCCAGTCGGTGCCGCCTCCCTGCGGGACGACGAGCGGAGAGTCGTTGACGATGTAGGACGCGGGCCGGCCGTTCTGGACCGCGGCAGCGTAGACGATGGGCTTGAACGCCGAGCCGGGCTGGCGCAGCGCCTGTGTCGCGCGATTGAACTTCGAGTCGTAGAAGTCGCGGCCGCCCACCATGGCGCGGATTGCGCCGTTGCGTGGATCGACGGCGATGAATGCTCCCTGAAGATAGGGTGAGTTCTCACCCATCTCAGTTCCGGCGAGGCTTCGAGCGACGTAGTGCTCGTAGCTCTCGTGGCTGTATCGTCCGTAGCGGCCGCCCTCTATCAACCTCAGCTGCCGCTCGAGTGCGCGCTCGGCGGCGGACTGCATGTCGAGGTCGAGCGTCGTATAGACCTTGAGTCCCTGCTCGTAGAGCTGCTTGCCGAATTGCTGGTCGAGCTGCTGGCGAACCCACTCGACGAAATACGGAGCGACGTCTCCCGCCTCCTCCTTGTTGGCAAGCCGCAATGGAAAGGCCCGGGCGACACTCGCGTCGGCGTCACTGATCGCGCCGTTCTCGCGCATCAGCTCGATGACGGTGTTCCGGCGCTGTACGGCACGGTCGGGATGCTTCCGCGGATTGTAGCGCTCGGGCGCCTTGGGGAGAGCGGCGAGAGTCGCCGCCTCTGCGACGTTGAGGTCGCGCACCGACTTCCCGAAGTAGCGCTGCGACGCGACCTCGACACCGAAGGCGCCGTTGCCGAGCGAGATCTGATTGAGGTAGAGCTCGAGGATCTTTTTCTTGTCATACTTGGCCTCGATCGCGCGCGCGACCTTCGCTTCACGAAGCTTGCGGACGAGTGTCTTCTCCCGTGTCAGCCGCTCGGGGAAAACGTTTCGAGCGAGCTGCATCGTTATCGTCGAGAAGCCCTGGTCCCATCCTCGGGCGAGAATGTCGCGGGCGAGGGCGCCGAAGACGCGCCGCCAGTCAACGCCGGCGTGGGAGTAGAAGCGCTTGTCCTCGGTGATGACGAACGCCTGCTGAACAACCTGCGGAATCTCGTCGAGCCTGACGAGCGTGCGGCGCTCGTTCCCGAGCTCGGCGATGAAACGGCCGTCAACGGCATAGAGCTTGGACGTCTGCCGCGGCGTGTAGTCGTTGAGCGCCTCGATCGGCGGGCACTGGCCACCGCGACAAACGAGTGCCCATGCGCCGAACGCGAGCCCGAGCAGCGACGCGATAACGAAGGTGAGAAGCAGCAGCAGCGCGCGAATAACCAACGGATGCCGCCGCCGAAACGAATTTTTTCTCGTTGCCATCGGGGGAGAAAGGTAACGTCCGGTACCGGGTCGGTGGGACGGTGTCGGCCGAGGCCGCGGCTGAGGGTGCTCAGAGCAACGAAACCAAACAGAGAGGGACACAGCGGCGAGCGGATAGCTTTGTCAGCCGCCGGCCGCTAGCGAAACAACACTGAACCTACCTCGATGGAATCGTCAGCCTCGAGAAACTACGGCGTTGTTTGCAAGCCCGTCGCTGGCTCGACTCCCAAGACGGGTTCTCTGTCAAAGCGCCCGCGAAAAGACAAGAGCAGTTCTTCGCTCGCGGCCGGCTGCTGCGCTTCTGGCGGCTCGCCGCTGTGTTCCTCTTTGTTGACCTTGCTTTAAACAGTGACACCGCCTCCCTGCTTC
This sequence comes from Gemmatimonadaceae bacterium, assembly GCA_041486565.1. Classification (GTDB taxonomy): domain Bacteria; phylum Gemmatimonadota; class Gemmatimonadetes; order Gemmatimonadales; family Gemmatimonadaceae; genus UBA4720. The sequence continues at coordinate 15,214 of JBGPLS010000012.1, read as the reverse complement.
CCTATTTTGCGGCATGCCCGAACAACTCGCGGTACTCGACGAGCTCAGCTGGCGTGGCCTCGTGCACCAGCACACCGATGGGCTCGCGGCGGCGCTCGCGAAGCAGTCGGTATCGGCGTACTGCGGCTTTGATCCGACTGCCTCGAGCATTCACGTCGGCAATCTCATCCCGGTGATGGGTTTGATGCATCTGCAGCGCGGCGGGCATCGTCCATTCGTCGTTGTCGGCGGCGGGACGGGACTGATTGGCGACCCCAGCGGAAAGACGGCCGAGCGACAGCTCAACACGCTCGAAACAGTCGAGGCCAACGCGACCGCGCTGCGGGGACAGCTCGAGCATTTTCTCGACTTCTCGGGTGCCAACGCAGCCCAGATGCGGAACAACGCGGACTGGCTCGTCCCGCTTCGTGCAGTGGACTTCATGCGCGACGTCGGCAAGCACTTCACCGTCAACTACATGCTCGCCAAGGAGTCCATACAATCGCGGATAGAGTCGGGGATTTCCTATACCGAGTTCTCCTACATGCTGCTGCAGGCATACGACTACCGCGAGCTCTTTCTGCGCGACGGAGTGACGCTTCAGGTTGGAGGGAGCGACCAGTGGGGGAACATCACCGCCGGCATGGAGCTTATCCGCCGCACCGAAGGCGCGGAGGCGCACGCGCTCACATTTCCCCTCGTTACGACGGCAACCGGAACGAAATTCGGAAAGACGGAAGCGGGCAACGTCTGGCTCGATCCGGAACGGACTTCGCCCTATCAGTTCTACCAGTTCTGGATCAACGTCGATGACCGCGATGCGGGCAGGTATCTCCGCTACTTCACGCTTCTCTCGCGTGATGGAATCGAGTCGCTCGAGAGAGAGATTGTCGAGCGTCCGGAGAGTCGCGCCGCGCAACAGGCTCTGGCGAGCGAGGTCACGGCGCGGGTGCACGGAGCCGAGGCCGCCCGCGTCGCCGAGGAAGTGTCGCGGCTCATTTTCGGGAAGGGAGACCCGGCGTCGCTCTCACCGGCGGCACTCTCGGCGCTGAGTCGCGAGCTGCCGTTCGCGGAGATGTCCCCTGCGGTAACGGTGGTAGACGTGCTCGTTCAGCTCAAGCTCGCTGCGTCGAAGGGTGCAGCACGGCGATTGATCGAGCAGGGCGGCGTCACCATAAATTCGCGACGAGCGGCGAATGCGGCGGACGCTCTGGGAGAGCCGCTTGCCGGGAATTACTATCTGGTCAGGAAGGGCGCGCGTGATTTCGGGCTGGTACGCCTCAAGCGCAGTTAGTTCGCAGCCCTCACCACGAATAACCGGCTGAGGTTCATGCTGTCTCCCTCGGTGCTTTGCGCTGCTGCTTCGGATCGAGCGCGTCACGAAGTGCATCGCCCAGAAGGTTGAAGCCGAGAACGGCAGCACCGATCGCCATTCCCGGGAATACCGAGGTCCACGGAGCGCGGCGAAGCTGATCGAGATCGCGCCCATCGGCGATCATCGACCCCCAGCTTGGCGCGGGTGGAGGAACACCCAGCCCTAGAAACGAGAGCGCCGCCTCCGCCATGATCGCGCCCGCAACACCCAGTGTGGCGGCGATCACGACCGGAGCGATCACATTCGGCAGCACGTGCCCGAGCATGATGCGCCAGTCGCGCGCGCCGAGTGCGCGGATTGCCTGGACGTACTCGAGCTGTCGAACGACGAGCACCTGGCCGCGGACAAGGCGCGCTATCCCGGCCCAGCCGACCACGCCGATCGTCGCGAAGACCACGAGCATCGACGGCTGGAACGCAGCGACCATCGCGATCAACAGCAGGAGCGTCGGGAACGCCAGCGTCACATCGGCGAGTCGCATCACGACCTCATCCACCCATCGGCCGTAATAGCCGGCCAGCAGTCCGAAGGTGACGCCGAGCGTAAGAGCGATCCCCTGCGAAACGAGACCAACGGTGAGCGACACCCGCGAGCCGTAAACGAGGCGCGACCAGACGTCGCGCCCCTGGACGTCCGTGCCGAGCCAGTGCGCCGGCGACGGACGCTGCAGCAGATGCGACAGGTCGATCCGCAGTGGATCCTGGGTCGTGATGAGCGGCGCCGCAATCGCCGCGAGCGTCATTATCACGACCACCGCGATTCCGAAGCGGGCGCGGTTGTCGCTGAACAGTCGCCGGCGCTGTGCGCTGTCTAGCAATTCTCACCCATGGCCGGCATCAATCGGAACCGTTGGGTCTCTCAGCTCCGGAGGCGTTCCCGGAGGCTGTCGCTTCCACCGTCGGTGCTGCCAGAAGTACTGCTCCGGAACGCGCCGCACCCACTTCTCGAGCAGCTCCGTGAAGCGCATGACAATGGCATCCACGTCGGTCTCGCGGTCCCCGGTAGGCGTCACCTCCACCGGCTCTATGATCACCCGGTATTTCCCGTTCGGCTGGCGAAGCGCGTCGACGAATAGCACCGGTGCATTGAATCGCAAGGCGAATACCGCGGCGCCGCGAGGCGTCTTTGCCGGCCGGCCGAAGAAGGTGACATACGTGGAGGCAAGCCCAAGAACTCCCTGGTCGGCGACGAATCCGACGGCTCGCCCCGACCGGAGCGCCCGCGGCGTACGCTTCACCGCCTCTGAATCGTGAACGACGGTCAACCCGAGGGAGGTTCGAATGTCGTTGATGTACCTGTCGAACAACGGGTTCGCCATTCCCCGGACGATCACGTCGAACGGCACCCCGCGAGCCGCTATGTACGCGGCGAGGAGCTCCCAGTTTCCATGGTGGCCGGCGACGACGACCATCCCTTTTCCACCTGCAATTGCGCGCTCGACGTGCTCCCACCCCTCAACGGTGTCCACCAGCTCGAGCACTCCCTTGTCGCCGAGCCGGGGCAGAAGTGCAGTCTCGATCGCGGTGCGCCCGAGATGCTCGAAAGATGCGCGGGCGACGCCCCGCACCTCGCCTGGGCTCATCGCCGGAAACGCCGCAGCGATTTGTTTCTCCACGACGTCCTTTCTGATTCCGAGAGGCCTGTAGCCGGCGGCGCCGAGCCGGCCGCCCATGCGGCAGGCGGTCTCCCAGTCGAGCATCCCGAGGACGCGAACAATTCCGTGAAGCGAATAGAATTCGGCGCGTTGCGCGAGCGTCGGCTTCATTTTCGTCTCGACCTCTCACCGGCAACGGCATATGTGAAATCCCGTGTATCGCGCGCGACGCGATTCCAGTTGTAATGCGTCTCGACAGCAAGCCGCGCCGCGCGCTTCAACCGGCTATGCTCCGCCTTGCTCCGTTCCCGCAACAGGTCGCCCTCATTCACGTAAAGGAGGTAACGTATCCTCAAGTAGCTCTCTCCCGCGTCGAAGGCACCGCCGTCCGGAGCCGAAACGGTGGACACCTCCATCGTCGATGCGCCGTCGCCAAAGCGGCGGCAAAGCTCCACGTGGCGGCGTGCCATCCCCCCGCCCACGGGCGGGTAGTCCTGTGTGACGAAGATATGATTCACCGCCCGTTCAGAGTGGGTTCACCCACTTTCGGTCTTCGAGAATGAACGGGATCCGCTGATCGTAGGTATGGTTCGCGCGGACAAATTGCTCTCCCTGACTGCGAATCGTCTGGCGCTCCGGAGCGTTGGCGATGAAATGCAGGCAGCGGTTGGTGCACGACTCGAGGTCGGTGTACCAGGCGCAATGAACCCCGTCGTAGAGCATCGCCGCCAATCCGGGCGCGTACTGACCAAGGTAGAAGCCCCCGGCAAGCATCACCATCCATGTCCTGTCGGACACGTAAGTCGTGCCACCTTGCGCCCGGACCGGATTGACTCCGAGAACGATCCTGCTGCTCGAGCAGACAGCGGCGAAGTCGCGCCCCTCGACGGCGCGTCCTCCCCAATCGAGATGTGCGCGCCAGGGTTCCCACCCAAGGCCCCAGACCCTGATGTTGAAATGCGCTCCCAGCCTCACGAGGAATTTCGCGCGCTCGGAGTCGTAGCCGGTACCGATGAACGTGACATCCGAATCGAACTTCGGATCGGCGGCAACCGGCCGGATCCCCGCGTCTGCCGCGGCGGGCAAAAACGTCGCCCGCAGACCATTGGCGCGCCATTCGGGCTCGAAACCGGTCACGAAGAAAGTACGCGCGAGCTTTCCGATCGTCGCGATGTGGGCGATGTCCGCTCGGTGCAGATCGGCATGCCACTGCGGATCGCGATACCACATCGCATTCGGCACGCCCTGAACGATCTCCGCAACCGTCTCCGGCTCGAGCGCGAGACACTTCGACAGAAAAACGAAATCGGGACGGAATCTGCGCGCGTGCCGGCGAGCCCACTGTTGAGTGAGCCATCGCCCGATGAGACGTTTGGCGCGGCGGTCGTCAATGAGAATCGTCTCGTGTCCGGCCCGTCGAAAGGCGCGCTCCACCGCGGCTTCCATCGACCACGGATTGCTGTTCCCGATCATGAGGATGCGCATCGAAGGCTCAGCCCTCCCCGGCGCTTCGCGCCCAGAGCCGTGCGTACTTCGCCATCACACTTGCCGCAGCGAGGCACGACAGCACCGCGCCCGCGCCGCCGTCCATCCAACCCCCGCGCAGCACGTACATGGTCACGAACCGCGCCGGCGGCTTGAAGACCACCGACAGCGGTCCCGCCCGGCGCCCCTTCTCGAACTTGTCCTCTGCCCACCACCTGCTGTACCGGTCGAGCTTCTCGAAGTAAGCGTCGAGAGAGGTGTATGTCGAGTGCTCGATTGGCTCACTCAGCTCGCCAACATCACCGGCCGCATCCACATGCTCGTGAACCCGGCTCGTGTTGTATCGGAGACTCGAGCGGAACAGGCGGATCGGACGGTCGCTCGCCCATCCTCCATGCCTGACTTCTCTGCCGAGAAAGAAGTTCCTGCGGGGCACTCTATACGCGGAGTGCGAGGGCGAGCCCGCTATCAGTGCGCGTATCTCCTCGCCGAGGGCGGGAGAGCCCCGCTCGTCGGCGTCAACGACGAAAACCCAGTCGCATGCGGCGCGATCGATGGCGGCGTTCCGCTGCGCGCCGATGGTCGTCAATGGATTCGAGAAAACCGTCGCGCCGGCGCGTCTCGCACGATCGACAGTGTCGTCGGAGGAATCGTTCTCCACCACGATCACCTCGCGGGCCCAGCGCACGCTCGCCACGCAGGCCTCGATGTTCGCGGCTTCGTCGCGAGCCGCGATCACGACTGAGACGGCTACGGGCTCGCTCAAGATCAACCCTTCGAACGGACACGTCCGCTCGCCGCCTCGGCACCCTTCTCGAAGCCGTCGATCATCGCCTGTTCCGGGAACTCACGCGCTACGCGCGCGCGGCCGGCGGCACCGATCGCGACTCGCTGCTCTTCGTTGGTGAGAAGGCTGACCACCGCCGCCGCCGTCGTCGCGGCGTCGTCGGGCGGAATGAGCGTACCGGTGATCATGTTGGCGACATACGCCTCGGCGATCGTTCCTTCTGCCGCGATCACCGGGACTCCGAGCGCCATCAGGTCGAGAATGCCGTAGGCCGCGCTATCCGCCTCGGCCACCACCCATCCGAGATCCGCGTCGCGCATCAGCAGCAGATGGTCATCGCGCTCACCGAGGAAGCTTACGCGATCGAGGACGCCCAGGGCCGCCGCCTGCATGCGAAGGTCCTCGCTGTCCGAGCCCGGGCCAAAAATCATCAGCCGAAGATACGGGTGCCGTGGCGACAGCATCGAGACGGTTCTGATGGCTGTCGCGGCCCGGCCCCGAGACGTCTGATCGTAGACGCAGATGATGTAGCGAATGCCAAGGCCATCCGCGTTCTCGGGACTCGCGGCGCCGGTGCGCTCGGGATACCGCGTAGTATCAACGCCCAGCATCGCCACCACCGGTCGCCCGCCCCTCCTCGGAATCTTCGCCTCCTTCGCGTCGTTCTCATCGGCGAAGAGGTAGGACGTTCTCCTGAGCCACGATCCCACCTTACCACCGCCGCCCATCTGGAGGACGCATCCCGCCGGCGTCCGGCGCACGATCGATCCGCGGCGCCCAAGCCAGCAGGCGACCGAGGCGATGAGATGCTCGCGGTCTGTAGTGACGAAAACGACGTCGGCGTCCCATCGCCGAAAGAGATGCCTGAGTCTCCACGCCGCCGCGAGCCACGATCCATGGCTGCTGAACTGCACCACCTCGAATGGGGCCACGTCGTGCTGTGCCTCGGGATCCACGCCGCCGAGCCTGGATGCGACTGTGGCGATGCGCGAGGCCGACTGCTCGACGCCGCTCTCGGGCTCGACGAGATATCTCACCGTGTGGCCGCGAGCAGCGAGGCCCCGCGCCGCAACCGAGAAAGCCCTCGCCGTTCCCGACCATTCCCGCGCGCAATGAAGGAAAAGGATGTGCACTCTATACAGCGGATGAAGCCATCGATGTGTCCACCCCGCTCCCGAATTGCATTGAATAGAGCCGGTGGTACGCTCCATGTGCCGCCAGGAGGCTCGCGTGCGTTCCCCGCTCGATGATCCGGCCCCGCTCGAGGACCAGAATCTGGTCGGCATGGATGACCGTCGACAGCCGGTGTGCAATGACGAACACGGTCCTCCCGCGCAGAAGACGGTCCACCGCCTCCTGTACGAGCCGCTCCGATTCGGTGTCCAGCGCCGAAGTTGCCTCGTCCAGGATCAGAATGGGAGGATCACAGAGCAAGGCCCGGGCAATCGCAAGCCGTTGCCGCTGTCCGCCGGATAAACGCGTGCCCCTTTCTCCCAGCATCGTGCCGTAGCCGTGCGGAAGCTGGGATATGAAAGCATGCGCATTGGCAGCCTCGGCCGCGGCCTGGATCTGGGCATCGGTGAACCTGTCGCCGGCGCCGTAGGCGATGTTGTTCCGGACAGTATCGTTGAAGAGGACCGTGTCCTGGCTGACGATTCCGGTAAGTCCGCGAAGCGAGGCCAAGCGGATGCGGCTGGTGTCAACGCCGTCGAGCAGAATTCGCCCCGATGTCACCTGGTAGAAGCGCGGGATGAGATCCACCAGCGTCGATTTCCCGGCCCCACTCGGCCCGACGAGCGCCGTGACCTCGCCTTTCTTTGCCGTAAAACTCACGTTGGATAGCACCGGGTCGCCGTCATAGGCGAACGTGACCCCGTCGAACGCTATCTCCCTCTCGAACGCCGCGCGGTCGAGTGTCCCGGTATCCGTCTCGTCCTCCGAGGGGGAATCGAGAATCTCGAACAGCCGCTCGGCGGCGGCGAGAGACGACTGCGCAGTGGTCGGCATCTGAGAGAGCTGCTTCAGCGGCTGGAGCAACCTCAGCGCGTACAACAGGAAGGCGATCAGATCGGCGCCCGACATCGCATTGTCAACGAGCACCTGCCGCGCGCCGATCCACAGCAGGAGCACCGCCATCGCCGTTCCGACTACTTCCGTGACCGGAGCCGCGAGGAATGAAAGTCGGGTGACGCGCACCGTGCTCGTCGCATACCGGTCGCTCGCCTCGCGAAAGCGCTTTTCCTCGTACGCTTCGGCGCCGAATGATTTCACAAGGCGAATGCCGCTCACCGTCTCCTGCACCACGCTCGTCATCTCGCCATGCTGGTTGCCGCGGCGCCTGTTCCCCTTACGGAGCTTCTTCAGGAGAGGCTGCAACGCGGTGCCGAGGACCGGCATCACTATCAACGCAATCAGCGTCATCTTCCACGAGATGAGGAAGAGGAAGACGATGTAGCTCAGAACGAGCGCCCCACTCTGCAGCGACTGGGTGACGATCTGCGTGAGTATGAGGCGCGTCTCGGCGGTGTCGGTGATAACCCGCGAAAGGATCTGACCCGTCTTGGTGCGCGTGAAATACGCGAGCGGGAGATGCGCGAGATGGGCGTAGAGGGCGTTCCTGATGTCCCGCGTGACGTATTCCTGGAGCGTCGCGCCGAGCTGCCCGGCCACCCAGACAAGCAGGTTCTTGACCACTACGAGGACGAGCACGATGAGGATCACATTGCGAAGCGACCCCATCTTGTCCGCCGGATCGAGCATCACGCCCACCGTCGCGCGCAGCAGGCTCGACAGCCCGCCGGCCTTGAGGCCTATCGGAGGCTGGTCGAACAGCGTGTTGAGAAACGGGATCAGCAGCGCGAGCGAGAACGCATCGAGCAGCGCCGCGCCGATGTTTCCCGCGATGGCGCCCGCCATACGCCATCCGTGCGGCCTGACGAAGGGGGCGAGCCGCCGGTAAACCGACATCTACGCCCTTGGTGTCAGCAGCGCGAGCGGGAGAATGACTTCCTCTGGCGTCACGCCTCCGTGGAGGAACGATCCGCGGTAGCGGCTCTGATACTCGCGGAGCTTCGTCGGATAGACGAAGAAGCAGTCGCTCGTCGCGAGCAGCGTGTTGCCACCCATGCCGCGGCGCGGAAGACGCAGCTCGTCCGCGTCGGTGAAGAGAAGCGCCTGGTCCGGACGTTCGGCACGCAGGTCGCCGCCGAACTTGTATCTGAGGTTGGATGTGGCGTCGCGCTTGGCGAACACCGTCGCCGGAGTGTTGCAGTGGATCGAGCCGTGGTCCGTGGTCAGTAGCACCGAAATCTTCCGCCGCGATGCTTCCCTGAGAACGCTGAACAGCGCCGAGCGCTGGAACCACTGGCGGGTGATCTGCCGGAGGGCGATCTCGTCGCGGGCAACTTCATAAAGGATCTGCGATTCGCTGCGACCGTGCGTCAGGAGATCCACGAAGTTGAAAACGAAAGCGCTGACGCCGTCGTTGCCAATGGCCGTTCCGAGGTGACGCTCGAGCTCGTCCGAGTTGGCGGCGGTCGAGATCTTCTGATAGCGCACCGGCGTCGGTCCGCAGAGCTCCGTCAAGTGATTCTCGAGCAGCTCGCGCTCGTGGGCGTTGAGCGATTCGTCCTCGCGGTCGGAGTTACCCCACCAGTCGGGGAGGCGCGCGGCAATCTCGCCCGGGAACAGACCGCTGAAGAGCGCATTCCGGGAGTATGGCGTCGCTGTCGGCAACACCGCGAAGTAATGGGTCGTCTCCACCTCGAAGAAGGGTCCGAGCAGCGGCTCGAGGACGCGCCACTGATCGAGGCGCAGACAGTCGACGACGATAAACACCGCCGCCCGATCGCGCTGGAGAATCGGCAGCAGGAACTCGCTCACGATGTCGATCGACAGCGGCGGCCGATTGCCCTCCAGGTTTTTCAGCCAGGCCGGATACTCGGACTTCATGTAGGCGGCGAACTCGCGGTGCATGTCGGGATAGAGGCCGCGCAGCGAATCGTAAAGTCCCGTCTCGCCGGCGGCGGCCAGGTCGACGTCCCAGCGCATCAGCTCGTCGAAGCGATCTATCCATCCCCGCCAATCGAGGTTCCGGTCGCGCTCGAGCTCGATGGCGCGGAAGCGCTCGACGAACCGGCGGGCGATCGCCTGCTGGCGGATGCGGGGACCCTCGAGAATCTGGGTTACGATGCTCAGCACCTGGCGCGGATTGATGGGCTTTACGAGGTAGTCGCGGATGTTCGCGCCGATTGCCTCCTTGAGCGTGGCATCCTCCTCGCTCTTGGTAACCATCACCACCGGCAGATTGGGGGCGATCTCGCGGACGTCGCGATACGCCTCGAGGCCGCGCTTGCCGGGCATCTGCTCGTCGAGGAGCATGATGTCGAAAGGGCGGCGGCGGAGCATCTCGACCGCGTCGTCGGCGTTCGACGCCCACTCCACTTCGTAGCCCTTTGAGCGCAGGAAGATACGGTGAGACTCGAGGAGCTCACCTTCGTCGTCCACCCAGAGGATGGATTTTGGGGGCGGTGCCATGGCTTTTGTGAATGTAGCCGCGGGTCTAATGAATGCCTAGATTCGAGATTGTGATCGGACAGCAGCCGCGCTTCGCTCTCGCGACACCGCGCTTTCGCTTTCGCGCGCTGGCGGCATTCGCCGGCCGCGCATCCCTCGGCGGCGACCGTGAAGTGGCGATGGCGTGCCTCGTTGCCGGCCGCCTCGCAGCGGCGATGCTCGCCCCCTACAGCATCACGCCTTCGGACTCGAAGGCGCGGTCAGTGGCGGCCAAGCAGTGGCTCGCGTCGCTTTCCGTGCCAGCGACGGTCCGCGCCACCCTCGTGAACCTTGCCGATGCGGTGGCCAGCGGGAGCAGAACGGCGGCCGCCGCGGCGCTGACGGTGATTCTCACCGTCGCAGCACACAGCATGGACGAAGCGTCGGCGTCGGAGCTCCGCGCGGTGATTGTCGATCTTTCGCCATCGGCGGAAGGGGGGAACAACGCGTAGGCCCGGATATATTTGTTTGATAACGTCAGGCACCTGAGAGAGTAGATGGCCGGCCACAGCAAATGGAAGCAGATCAAGCACTACAAGGCGGCTACCGACGCCAAGCGGGGCGCGCAGTTCACCAAGCTCATCCGCGAGATCACGATGGCGGCGAAGCTCGGCGGCGGCGATTCGGCGGGAAATCCGCGCCTTCGCACCGCGATCGAGGCGGCCCGCGCCGCATCCATGCCCAAGGACAACATCGAGCGCGCGATCAAAAAGGGAACCGGCGAGCTCGAAGGCGTCGAGTACACCGAGATCACCTATGAGGGTTACGGGCCGGGGGGCGTGGCGATTCTCATCTTCTCGCTCACCGACAATCCCAATCGCACCGTCGCCGAGGTGAGGCACAAGCTCTCGCGCGCGGGAGGAAACCTGGGCGCTGCCAACTCGGTGTCATGGATGTTCGAGCGAAAGGGGCAGATTTATCTCGATGCTGCCACCTGCGACGAGGATGCGGCGCTCGAGGCGGCGCTCGACGCCGGAGCAGAGGACTTCAGCGCCGAGGGCGAGCTGTACGTCGTCACCACCGATCAGGCCGACATGCATGCGGTAAAGAACGCGCTCGAGGCGAAGGGCATCGCGTCAAGGGAGTCCGAGATCGCCTCGGTTCCGAAAAACCTCGTTCACGTCGAGGGGAAGACCGCCGACTCGCTGGTGAAGCTCCTCGAGGAGCTCGAGGACCTCGACGACGTCCAGAAAGTCGCGGCCAATTGCGATCTGGAGCTGGAAGAGGCCAGGTGAGGCCCGCATGATCGTACTCGGGATCGACCCAGGCACAGCGATCACCGGGTACGGCGTCGTCAAGCAGGAGCACTCCCGGCCCGCGCTGCTCATCGAATGCGGTGTGATTCGAACCAGACCCCGCGACACCCTTCCCCAGCGGCTGCGGGAGATCCACGCGGGGGTCGCCGAGCTGATCGAGCGTCACCGCCCCGATGCACTGGCGATCGAAGACATTTTCTACGCTCGCAACGTGCGCACCACCATCATCCTCGGCCACGCGCGCGGCGTGATCCTGCTTGCCGCCATCCAGGCAGAGATCGAGATCAGCGAGTATCCTCCCGCCGAAATAAAGAAGGCGATCGTCGGCAACGGAAACGCGACGAAGCAGCAGGTGCAGTTCATGGTTTCGCGTCTCCTGCGGCTCAAGACTGCTCCCCAGCCGTCCGACGCCGCCGATGGGGTCGCCGCCGCACTGACTCGCCTGATGTCGGTGCAGCTGCCACGCATCGCCGACGAGCTCGCGCTGCTCGCGGCCCACAGATGATCGTACATGTCGACGGGACTCTCATCGCGAGGGACATCGACCGCGTCGAGGTGATGACCGCGGGCGGCGTGGCGTACGAGCTACAGATACCGCTTGGCGTTTTTGAGACGCTGCCGAGGCAGGGAGAGCAGGTGTCGCTCCACACGTGGCTGGTCGTGAAGGAGGATTCGTGGCAGCTGTTCGGATTCTCCTCACTCTACGAGCGGCGTCTCTTTCAAAAGCTGCTGACAGCGAATGGCGTCGGACCCTCGCTGGCGCTCGGAATGCTTTCCGCGCTTTCGGCGCAGCGTCTGGTCAGAGCGATCCAGGAGAAGGACATCCCGGCTCTTCAGGGCGTTCCACGGGTCGGTCGCAAGAAAGCGGAGCGTTTGATCCTCGATCTGGCCGACAAGCTGGACAACATTGGCGGTGACGCCGAAGCGGGAGTGCCGCGCGCTGCCGGTGGAGCTTCGGAGGACGCGCTCAGGGCACTCGTGTCGCTCGGCTACAGCAGCAGCGACGCCGAGAAGGGTTTGCGAGCGGCACTCGACGCGGGCGGTAGGGGATTGTCGGCGGCGGAGCTCATCAGGGCCGCGCTGTCGAAGCTCGCTGACAGGTAGGACTATTTCGTCCAGTCTTCAATTGTAAGACCGGGTACGCGCGCGAATTCGCGCGTGTTGCTGGTGATGAAAGTGGCCCCGACGGAGAGGGCGTGGCCCGCGATCAGCATGTCATAGTGACCGATGACCTCGCCGCGTCTCTCGAGATGCGTCCGCAACGCACCATAGGCTGCCGCAGCTTCAACATCAAAGCCGAGAATGGGAATCCTGGAAAGGAGTATCCTGAGCCCCTCGAAGCCACGCTTGGTATGGATACTTTTCGAAGCGCCGTGAAATAGCTCTGCAGCCGAGATTGCCGATATCGCGACCGTGTCTCGGGCTTGGTCGATTCGCTTTGCCGCCCGGGGCGACCGTCCTCTAAGAATCCCAACCCAAATGCCGGTATCAATCAGATTCATCAAACAGTGCTTCGATTTCCGGCCGCACCTTCAGCTCTCCCTGGTCACGATCAGGAAAGTCGGGTATCGAGCCATAAACTGCGTCCAGCCAGTCCCAGCGACTGTTTATCGGTGTGAGAATCACTCGGTCGCCGTCCCTCGATGCGTAAACGTGAGTACCCTCGAAGCGAAACTCCTTTGGCAGCCGAACCGCTTGGCTTCGTCCATTCATGAAAAGGGATGCTCTCTTGATACCGATGTTGGACGACGGTGCACCCGCCCCAGGCGTCCGCTCACGTACGCGACGGGCGTCGGGTTCAACTGATGCCGGCTTGTACTTTCGACTCTTCTTTTTCTTCTCCACCATCGTGCGCCCTCGCGGTATATATTTAAATATAGACGCGGGGGCGGGACATGCAAGTTCCTGCATTCTGTCGATGCTGGTAGCTTTCCGGACACCACCTCCTTCCTGTCATGATCAAAACAGCTCTGCGCGCATCGACATTCAGCGAGTCCGTCATCCGCGAGATGACGCGAGTCGCAAATCAGTATGGCGCGATCAACCTCGCCCAGGGATTTCCTGATTTCCCGATGCCGGCGCCGATGAAGGACGCCGCCTGTGCCGCGATCCAGGGCGACATCAACCAGTACGCGATCACCTGGGGTACGCCTGCGCTGAGGCTCGCGATCGCGGCGAAATACCGAAAATGGTACGGCCTCGACGTGGATCCCGAGCGCGAGATCACGGTCACCTGTGGCGCGACTGAAGCAATGGCCGCTGTCTTCCTCGCGCTTGTGAATCCGGGCGACGAGGTGATCGTATTCGAGCCGTTCTACGAGAACTACGGGCCCGATGCGATTCTCGCCGGCGCGAAGCCAGTGTTCGTCCCGCTCGAGGGACTCGACTGGCACCTCGACCCCGACAAGCTGCGCGCCGCATTCTCCGACCGGACGCGCGCGATCGTCGTCAATACTCCGCACAATCCAACGGGACGCGTCTTTACGCGCGAGGAGATCTCGCTGATCGCCGAGCTCTGCCAGACGCACGACGTCATCGCGATAACGGACGAGATCTACGAGCACATCCGCTACGCCGGCAGTCACCATGTGCTGGCGACGTGGCCCGGCATGCGCGAGCGCACGGTGACGATATCGGGGCTCTCGAAAACGTTCAGCTGCACCGGGTGGCGGCTGGGATACGCCATCGCGCCCTTCGAATTCACTTCGCCAATCCGGAAGGTTCACGACTTCCTCACCGTCGGCGCGCCGGCTCCGCTCCAGGCCGCGGGTGCCGTCGGGATGGCGTTCGACGCTGACTACTACAATCACGTTGCGCTCGATTATCGCGCGCGGCGCGATACGATGGTTGCCGCGCTCGAGGAGGGTGGCTTCCGATTTTCAGCGCCGGAAGGGGCGTACTACATCCTCGCCGACTTCTGCGAGCTGAGCGATCTGCGCGGCATCGATTTCGCGCACTGGCTGGCCAAGGAAGTCGGAGTCGCGACGGTGCCGGGGACGAGCTTCTACTCGAACCCGAAGATGGGCGAGACGGTCACGCGATTCGCGTTCTGCAAGAAGCCGGAAACTCTGGAGAAAGCGGCCCAGAGGCTGGCCGGGCTGAAAGCAGTCGTCTAGCTCTCAGGCGGCTACGTCGGAATTACGTATCTTATCCCACATGACCCGCGCCGAGATCACCACTCCCGAAATTCTCGCCGACGAGTCGGTCGTCGAGCTTTCGCTTCGCCCGCAGCGGCTCGCCGAGTTCATCGGCCAGCCCAAGGTGAAGGACAGCATGCGGATCTACATCGATGCCGCGATGCTCCGCCGTGAGCCGCTGGACCACACTCTCTTCTTCGGTCCCGCCGGACTCGGCAAAACGACGCTTGCCGAGCTCATTGCCCGCGAGATGGGAGTGAACATCCGCACGACGTCCGGCCCCGCTCTCGAGAAGCCCGGCGATCTTGTGGGAACGCTCACCAATCTGCGCGAAGGCGACATTCTCTTCATCGACGAGATTCACCGGCTGCGGCCGATCATCGAGGAATTTCTCTACCCGGCGATGGAGGACTACCGGATCGACATCCGTCTCAGCGAGGGACCCAAGGCGCAGACTATCAGCATGCCGATCGAGAAGTTCACGCTCGTCGGCGCGACAACGCGGCTTGGACTGCTGACGCCGCCGATGCGCGCCCGCTTCGGCATCGAGCAGCGGCTCAATTTTTATCCGGCGAGCGACCTCGAGATGATAGTGCGACGGACCGCCGACGTGATGAAAGTCGAGATCGAAAGGGGCGGGATGGAGGAGATCGCGTGCCGATCCCGCGGGACGCCGCGAGTGGCGAACAGGCTGTTGCGGCGCATTCGCGACTTCGCCCAGGTGAAGCACGGCGGGCTGATCACGCGCGAGATCGCCAAGGAAGCGCTACAGCTTCTTGATGTTGATCAGTTCGGCCTCGACGACATGGATGCGCGGATTCTCAAGACAATCATCGAGAAGTTTGACGGTGGTCCGGTGGGCGTGAACACGATCGCCGCCGCCGTCGGGGAAGACTCGGGAACCATCGAGGAGGTATACGAGCCCTTCCTCGTGCAGAATGGGTTTCTGCAACGGACGTCGAGAGGGCGGATGGCGACCGCACAGGCATACCGGCATTTCGGGTACGTTCAACCTGCTACGCCGCAGCAGACGCTTTTTTGACCCCT
>JBGPLS010000011.1:0-33110 GCA_041486565.1 Gemmatimonadaceae bacterium | reverse complement strand
CTACGGGGGCAACGTCCGAAGCCGCACTGCTCGACCGGGCGGCGGCGAGACAAAGAACGCAGCGCGGCCCGGGCACCGAGTGAGCGAGCGCGTATTCATACTCGGCGCCGGACAGGTAGGGCTCGGACTTTTCCGTGCTTTCCGTGTGGCAGGCGTCGAAGTCGTGGGGCTTCATGCGCGGCGGCCGTCTCCCCTGGCGACGTCGAGCGGGTCGCTGCCGCCGACAATCGGAGACGCGAATACGGTGATCGTCGCCGTGCGCGACGACCAGCTGGACGACGCGCTCGCCGAGCTCATCGATGCGACGTCGTCATCCGGACGACGCAGGCTGGCGTCGGGATCGGTGATCCTGCACACATCAGGAGGGGCCGAGCCGGAGCTTGTACCGCGGCTGGGCGAGATCGGCATGAGTGGAGGGACGTTTCATCCGCTGATCCCATTCGCGAATCCAGATCGGGCGCCCGAGCTGTTCCGGAAGGCATGGATCGGCATCGACGGGGACGACCAGGCGCGCGCGGCATCACGACGGCTGGCGGGTCACCTTGGAGCCCGGACGCTCGAGATTCCACCCGGCACGAAGAGTCTCTACCATGCCGCGGCGGTGATCGCCTCGAATTTTCCGGTGGTGCTCGAGGCCGTGGCGACGCGAATACTCGCCGACGCCGGAATCCCCGAGCGCAGCGCACAGCACGCGGTCCATGGTCTGATGGAGGCGGCGATATCGAACACCGCGGATACGCCTCCCGAGTCGGCACTTACAGGTCCGGTGGTGCGTGGAGACGCGGACGCCGTGTATCGTCATCTCCAGGCGCTGCGGCATAACCCCGAGGCGAGAGCTTTGTATCGCCGACTTTCTTTTGCCGCCCTCGACATAGCGAGCCGGCGCGGGACAGACCCAACCAGGCTCGCGGAGATTCAGAAGCTTCTATTACTACGGTGAGTCGCGCGCCTAAGATGGTCAGAATTCGGGCTACGGATCTGTGAGTTCGCCGGTGAGGCTGTGAGGCGGTGAGAACTACAACTAATTCTTGGGAACTGCACTCGCTGCCTGAAGTGCCGGACGCAGTTGTAGTTGTAGTTTAACCCAAAAAAGAGACCGTCCTTCTAGACGGTCTGCAGGCGGCGACGTGATCCCGCCGTGTTTTCCTCACAGTCTCACCGCCTCACCGGCGCCCTCACAGGTCCATCAGGTCATACGCGTCCAACTCAGGCGCACGAGACTAAAGACTACATCCCCCCGAAGGAAGCCGAATCGAGGATGCGCGCGTTGGGCGGCGGCGTGAAGGAAAACTCGGATCTGTCGATCTGGGAGTTCGCGGTGAGACGGGTGATAGTGACGAACCTTGTCAGTCCGTTCGCGTCGGTCACCTCGAACTGCTTGACGGCTCCGCTCAATGCGTCCACCCAGACCTTCGCGCGCGCGAACGGCACATCCGACGCTTTCGGAGTGAGGATGACGACATCGCTCTTTACGCCGCCGACTACAGCGGTGCCGGCGCCCTTCATCGTGTAGCGGGTCCGCGGCGACGACAGGAAAAGCGCTCCGGGGTCGAGATTTCCCGCCACCTTGCTGCTCGAAGTGAGCCTGACGACCTGGCCGGGCGCGCTGCTCGGCAGGTACACCCAGACGGCCTTGCCGTCGGCGACGACGCGATCTCCCTTTGGATCGATGAAGTTGATCGCCAGGAGATTCGGCTGCCGGCGGAGAAGCTCGCCGCGCGATACCGAGCTGCTTCCGGTGAGCGGATTGGTGATTGTCTGCGTGAATTCGGCGCGCATGGTCTTCATGCTCGCGTAATTGCTCACCGCGCGGTCCATGATCGCTTGGGGCGACTGTGCACCCAACTTCCCGGCGGCGATGGCAAGGGCCGCAATTCCGATGACGATTCTCATGTCAATGCTTGCTACCCGCCACGGGCTTTGCCGTTCCTGACGACGGAACAATCTCGGAGCCGCTGTCGCGCACGACTGGGGGAGTGACGCGTCTGCCGATCGCCACCGCCACCGCGCGAAGCTCTTCGACGAGCTTCCGGAACTGCTCCGGGTACAGTGACTGCGCGCCGTCAGAAAGCGCCCTGTCCGGATCGGGATGCATTTCAACGAGTACGCCATCGGCCCCTGCGGCGAGCGCGGCGCGGGCCATTGGCGTGACTTTGTCGCGGAGTCCCGTGCCGTGGCTCGGGTCGGCGATTATCGGCAGATGCGACAGGCGGTGGACGATCGGTATTGCGGTCAGGTCCAGCAGATTCCGCATCGCCGGGTCGAAGCTCCTGACGCCGCGCTCGCAGAGAATGACGTTGGGATTCCCCTCGGAGAGGATGTACTCCGCGCTCAGGAGCAGGTCGGTGATCGTTGCCGCCATGCCGCGCTTGAGGAGCACCGGCTTGCCGAGCTTTCCCACAGTCTTCAGCAGAGAGTAGTTCTGCATGCTGCGGGCGCCGATCTGAATGCAGTCGGCCATTTCGGCAACGAGATGTGCGCCCTCGTCGTCCATCGCCTCGGTGACGATCGGCAGCCCGGTCTCGCGGCGGGCGAGGGCGAGCAGCTCGAGTCCGCGCTTGCCGAGTCCCTGGAAGGAGTAGGGCGAGCTGCGCGGCTTGAAGGCGCCGCCCCTCAGGGCCGTCGCGCCGGCCTCCTTAACCAGGCGCGCCGACTCGACGATCTGCTCTTCTGATTCGACCGAGCAGGGGCCGGCGATGATCGGGATGTCGGGGCCGCCGAAGGAGACTCCGGGCATGATGGTGACGATCGTGTCTTCGGCGCGCCATTCGCGGGAGACCTGCTTGTACGGCTGTGTGACGTGGATTATCTGCACCACGCCGGGAAGGGCGGCGATGCGCGACGCGTCTATTCGGCCGTCGTTGCCGACAACCCCGACGGCCGTGCGCTGGGCGCCGGGCATCGGGCGGGCCTCGTAGCCCATCTCCTCGACTACCGCGACGACGCGATCCACATCGGCGGTGGATGCGCCATGTTCCATCACGACCAGCATTACGCGCTCAGCGCCGCGACTGGTTTTGACGCCGGTACGGTTCCGGCGATCGCGTCGTCGACTGCCGCGCCCCGCATGTGGACGCTGACCAGCGACGAGACGCCGGGCTCCTGCATCGTCACGCCATAGACCGAATCGGCGGCCTCCGTCGTCGTCCGCGGATTGTGCGTGATGACGATGAACTGCGTGTTCGCCTTGAACTCGTTGAGCATCCTTACGAAGCGCCCGATGTTGGCGTCGTCGAGCGGCGCGTCCACCTCGTCGAGAAGGCAGAACGGGCTCGGCTTGGTGAGAAAGATCCCGAACAGGAGCGACAGCGCAACGAGCGCGCGCTCTCCGCTCGACAGGAGGTGGATTCGCTGCGTCCGCTTGCCCCGGGGCGCGGCGTGGATCTCGATGTCGCCATCCAGTGGAGACTCGGGATTCTCGAGCCGCAGATCGCACTCGCCGCCGCCGAAGAGCGTCATGAAGATCTTCCGGAAATTCTCCCGGACCTCGACAAAGGTGGCGGCGAAAAGCTCGCGGGCAGTCGTGTCGATCTCGCGGATCGCCTGCTGAAGCGAGAGCTTCGCCGACGTCAGATCGGCGCGCTGGCCGGTCAGGAACTCGAGCCGCTTCTGCTCTTCTTCGTGCTCCTCGATCGCCAGCGGATTCACAGGACCGAGGGCGTCGAGCTGCTCACGCAACTGATGCGCTTCGGCGCGCAGCGCGTCATCGTCGAGGTCGAGGTCCTGAGAACTTTCCATCAGAGACTCGAGCGGCCGGCGCCATTCGGCCTCGAGCCGCTCGCGAATCGCAGTGCGACGTCCCGAAAGCTCGGCGTAGCGAAGCTCGGCGGCGTGCAGCTCCTCGCTCATCGCCGTCGCGCTGTGGCGCGTCGCCGTCAGCGAGTGCTCCGCGCTCTCGAGGCGCTCGTCGGCCGTCCGCACAGCATGCTCGGCGCTGGCGAGTCGCGCTTCGGCGTCCTCGAGCGTCGCCTGCCTCGCCCCGAGATCCATCTGCCAGCTGGCGAGCTGCTCGGCGAGCTGTCCCTCGGCAGCCGAGAGCGTTGACAGCTCCGATTGCAGCGACTCGAGGCGTGCGGCGGCGGTGGCGAACTCCTCCCGGAGGTGGCGCTCGCGGTCTGCCGCGACCTGCAGCCGCGCCTGCGCTTCCGCACATGCGACCTGGCTGGCGGTGCGCCGATCCCGCGCCTCGTCCTGCTTCGATTCAGTCTCGGTGAGCAGCCTGCGCGCGTCGCGAAGATCGACGTCGTGCGCCGCGATTCCGGATTGGAGCTCCTCGCTAGCGCGGTCCACCCGGGCGATCGTCTCGGCAAGCGCGTCCTCCCGCGCGGCGAGCCGCTCGAGCAGCGCCGCCGCATCGGTCAGCTCACGGAGCGCGCGATGGTGGCGCCGGCTCACTCCGGTGAAGAGATCCTCGTACTTGCCGACGTCGCGCGACGCGTTGGCTGCGTTCTCCTGCGCTGCGGCCGCCCCCAGCTCCGCGGATTCGAGAGCCGCGCGGACAGATTCCGCCGCCGTCGCGCTACGCTCGCGCGTGGCCTGCGCTTCATCGAGCTGCTTCCGGGAATCGCCGATCTCGGCGCGACGACGAAGAGGGCCTGGTCCGGCGAAAGTGGCTGGAAGCCAGATAGCGCCGCGGGCATCGACGAAGCCGGTGCCGCCCTCGGTCGCTCGCACGCGGCCGAGCAGCGCGCGCACCCAGTGAGATGCGGCCGACTCTGTTCTCACCATCCGCCAGAGCTCGTGATCCTCGCCGCTGTCGGGAAGCTGGTCGCGGCCGGTCTGTGAATCGAGGGGCAGGAGGAGCAGCG
The DNA here is from genome assembly GCA_041486565.1 of Gemmatimonadaceae bacterium. Lineage (GTDB taxonomy): Bacteria > Gemmatimonadota > Gemmatimonadetes > Gemmatimonadales > Gemmatimonadaceae > UBA4720. The sequence continues at coordinate 28,302 of JBGPLS010000011.1, read as the reverse complement.
GACCCGGATTCGTCGCCGCGTGCCAGGCACGTACGTCGTCGGCGGCTACCCGATCTCTCACCAGGACCGCATGGACCGTTGCGCCGAGGAAACGCTCGACGAGCGCGGCGGATTCAGCGTCGGCGCTGATGAAATCGCTGAGCGGTCCGATGATCGCGCCGTCGCCAAAGCGTTCGCGCTCGTCGAGGAGGCGGGCGGCGGCAGGAGCGAGACCGACGCGCTCGCGCTCGAGCGCTTCGAGTGCGTTCACTTTTCCGTCGAGCGCCGTGTACGCCTCTTCCGCTCGCAGCAGTGCCGAGCGCGCGGCTGAATCCTCTTCACGGGCGGCACGGTGCGCGCCCAGCGCGGCAGCGAGGACGGCATTGCTCGTTGCACTGCTCTCCCGACTGAGCGCGAGGCTTTCCTCCACCTCGCGCATCTCCCGTCGCACCGCTGTCTCCGAATCGGCGAGCTGCGTCTGTTCCTCGAACAGTGTGGCGCGGCTAACCGCGAGCTCTTCGCGCTCGGGGTTCGCCGCCTGCCTGTCGAGCGCGTGACGATGTGCACGCTCGCGCATCTCGCGCGCAGCGCGGTCGGCAGCCTCGACCGCGGCTCGCGAAGAGGCGAGGGAAGCGCGGACGCCCTCCTCCTCGGTCACGTGTCCTGCGAGCGAGCTTTGCGCGAGCGCCATCTCGCCTTCGAGCTGCGCGCGGTGGGCTACCGCGTGCTCGAGATCGTCGCTCACCTTGCCGACGGTTGAATCTCCTTCACGGCGCTCCTGCTCTGCTCGTTCGCGGCGGGAGAGAGAATTGCGCTGCCGCTCTTCGGCGACCGCGATCTCGGCGCGGAGCTGCTGCGTGCTCGCCGCCTGCTCGGCTGCGAGACGGGCGAGCTCATTGCGCCGGGCTTCGGCGGCGGCCCGTGCACCGTGGGCTGTTTCACGCGCCGCGTCTGCAGCGGCCATCGCCTCCTCGGCCGCGGGCACCGATGTCCGCAGCTCGCGGACGCGAGCCTCGAGTCGGGCGAGCTCATCGCGCCAGGCGTCCATCTCTCTCGCGGCGAGAGCGATCTCAACGGTAAAGCGGCGGCGGGTGAGCTCGGAATGTCGCTCGGCGCGTCTGCGCTGGCGCGCAAGCGAGCGCACCTGGGTCTGCACTTCGGAGATCAGGTCGTCGATGCGCGACATGTCGATCGTCGTCTCTTCGAGACGGCGCTCCGTCGTCCGCTTGCGATCGCGATAGAGGCCGATGCCGGCCGCTTCCTCGAACAGCTCGCGGCGCTCGTCGGGGCGATCCGAGAGCAGGGCATCGATCATCTTTGCCTCGATCACCACGCCCGAGTCGGCGCCCAGTCCCGTGCCGCGGACCATGTCGTGGATGTCGCGCAGGCGGCAGGGCGAACGATTCAGGAAATAGTCGCTCTCGCCCGAGCGGCTGAGACGACGCGTTATTACGACTTCGCGGAAGGGAACCGAGAGGGCGCCGTCGTCGTTCTCGAAGTGGAGCGACACTTCGGCGATGTTCACCGGACGGCGCGCCGACGAGCCCTGAAAGATCACCTCTTCCATCTTCGCGCCGCGAAGCGTGCGCGGCCGCTGCTCGCCGAGCACCCACCTCACCGCATCGGAGACGTTCGACTTGCCGCAGCCGTTGGGCCCGACGATCGCCGTAACGCCGGGCTCGAAGAGCAGCTCGGTTTGATCGGCGAAGGATTTGAATCCGTGAAGCTCGAGCTTCGTCAGGCGCACTACTGAACTCTCCCTGTTCGGTATTCCAGCGCGGGCACGAGCCCCGCAACTCGCAGCGCAGTCGCGGCGAGAGTCGATTGTTCGGGATTCTCGAACGCACCAGCGTACAACCGCGCACTTCCGTCACTTTGCACGAGCGCGTAGACGGCCAGTCCGCGTGCCGCGTAATCCCGGATCTTCTCCCGCGTCTTCGAGGCGACCGCCGCCTGAGACGGAACGCTGTCGACTCGCAGAGCGAGAGGAGCCCGTACCACTGTGCCAGCCGAATCAGGCACGACGTGCCGGCGACGGAGCGAGGCGAGCAGCCTCTCTGCCTGCGCGCTATCAGGGAACGCACCCGCAAAGACCTTGTACCAGATGGCTTCAGTGTCGCCGATAGGGACAAGCGATATCGTCGCTGCCGGCATCATCGCACCATGACGCTGGAGCTCAAAGTTAGCACCTTCCGCCGTATTTGCAGCGAGAATCTCGACGGAATATGCGACTGCGACAGCGGAGTCGGCGGGGTTTGCCGGTAGCACGATCGCGCGCGGCGGGAAGGGAGTCGAGTCGTGCACCTGCGAATCGGGGATGATCACCGTGTCGGGCGCCTGCGTTGGACCGAGGCGCGCAATGCCACCGGGCCGCACCACGAAAAGCGCGATGATGATGAGCAGAAGGGCGCCGACGGCGAGCGGGACGCCACGCCAGCCCCAGACCGGTTTGGCAGTCGGGATCGCGATTCTCTTCGACGGTGCGACGGGCGCGGGATGAGGTATCCGGGCGAGCAGGATTGCGTCCGGGGCGGCGCCGAGGAGCGGATTCCCGACTACGACCATGCCGTCGAGCTGCTTCGTTAGCTTGTCCAGCCCGGGGGCGTTGGCGGCGGCAACGAGGAGCAGCAGCGAGTCGGTCGCTGCGAAATCTGACGCGATGTGGCGCCACCGCCGGCTTCCCAGAATTTCTTCGGTGGCCGCGGACTCCGTGCCACTCGGCAATACGTTGAGATTCTCGTTCCCCTCGACAGCGTAGATCACCTTGTCCAGCGAAGTGCCGAAGACGAAGCTGTCGTAGATCCCGTGCAGGTCGACGCCCGGTAGGAGCGACTGTATCGGTGGAACCTCGCCCGCGAGATCGGCAATTACCACGCGGCGATGCACAGCTTCCGCGCGGCCGACGCCAATCGCTACGTAGGCCGCCTCGGCCGGGTCATCCGAGACGACGAGCACGGAAGAGTATCCCCTGACTGCCATCGCCGCCTGCTGTCCCGCGCGCTCGTACGCTTCTCCTGAAGGCCGCGAAGCCTCGTCAGTCACGATCCCGCCTCGTACACCCAGTATTGTCGCTTCGAATTGCGCCCGACCCGATCCGCTTCCTCTCTCGTCGCGTATGGACCGAGGACCACTCGGTATATCGCTGTGCCTCCGGTCTGAGTCGGGACGACGTGGGCGTGCGCGCCTCCGACGTCGATGCCGGCGGCGATCTCCGCTGCCTTCCGCTCATCGAGGACAGCGGCAAATGATACGAGGAAGCCCGCTGCGCGACGCTGGGGGCCTGTCGGCGGGGGAGGGATGAACGGCGGAAGCATCGTAGGTGATGCGTCTCTGAGCGGCGGTGAAGGGCGGCTGCTGTCGAGCCGCTGCGGAGGAATGGTGTCGCCATGCGAAGTCGCGGCCGGAGAGTCGAATGTCACCGGTTGATCGAGTGCCGCTGCCCGCGGCCGGAATCCGTTCCAGTAAAAGAAATACCAGTAATCCTTTGCTCCGCCGGCGACAGTTCGAACCGGGTTGAGTGTCGAGCCGTTCACGAATACGACATCGGGTCCGCGGGCGGTCGCGATGGTGGATGACGGCGCGAACGCCGGGAGATCGGTCGTCCAGATGGTTGGCACGCTACCAATGAGGCGGCCCGTGCCAATCGCGATCACCCACGCGGAATCGACTCCATCGGCGGGCCTCGCGAGGATCAACTGTCCCAGCGGGTCAACGCGGAGGTCGGTCGCCGCCGCGGGAAGCTCGATCGTGCCAGTGATCGATTCGCTGTACCTGTCAGCCACGACTACGCGGGGCGACTCGTGGAGCGCAATATAGACGCGGTCGCCACTAGGCGTCGGAGCCATCGCTTCCGCGTCGCCGGGAATGCGGATCTCCTTGAGAGGGGAGAGATCGCGTGTCCTGACACCGACGAGCCCGGCGTGAGAGGTGAAATAGAGCCGGTCTCCAGCCTGTGTCCGCGCGCCTCGCGTAACACCCGACAAGGCCGCGCTGTCGACAATGCCGTCGTCCGGCGGATGCATCAGCCAGAGGCGGGTTGAGGCCCCCAGCGGACCGGCGATGATGAGTGCGCCGTCGGGTTGTGGGTAGAGCGCCTGCGCGGGCTGCGGTGGTTTGAAGCTCCAGTCTCCGCTCGGCGTCATGCGCGTGATGCCGCCGCCCGCAGTGATACCGTAGATCTCGCTGCCGTTGGCTGACGACACCGCGACGAACTTCGCCCGCGAGGCGTTTCGCACCTCTCCCATCCTCAGGTCGAGGCGCCGAGGCTGTCCCTTGTCGTCGGTGAACGCAACCAGACCGGCTTCAGGATCGAAGGCGAGTACTCGTCCGACTGCGGGCGATCCAGCGGCGGCCCAGACTACCGAGTCGAGGCGCGGGAACAGGTATGCGCGCGCCGTGCCCCCCATTCGGGGAATGCGCAGTGCAATCGCGTCCGGTCCGCGAGAGGTCGTCGCGGATAGCGCGCCGTCCGACGCCTGCCGATCGCCGCGGCAGGCGGCGACGGCAAGCGTCAGCGCGATCAGCCGGCGCAACAGGTCAGAAGCTCGGCCCCAGCGAGAACGTCCAGTTCGCCTTCCGACCAGCTTGGTCGAGGGGCTTCGCATAAGCCCATTTGAGAATGGCGATGTTGAAGAGGTTCATCTTCATCTCGAAACCGTAGCTGCGAAGAGGGTAGCGCTGAAGCGTAAAATCATAGTTCGCCGGCTTCGTAAGCGATACCGTCTGGCCGGTATTCCACGCCAGGCCTGCGTCGTAGAAGATGGCTCCGTCCACAGGCGGCAGTCCGACTGGGAGCGAGCCGAGGTCGAACCGGCGGATGATCGGGAACCTCACTTCGAAGTTAGCCACCGCAACCCGGCTTCCCACCAGCTGCGCGGTCGCGCAAGTCGACGTGCTGTCGATTAAGCCCGTGCACTCGAAGCCAGAGAAGTTAGCGTTATCGTAGCCGCGAACGAACTCCGGACGGCCGACGTATTTCGGGAACGCGAGCTCGTCGCGCCCCACTGATGCGCTCGTCAGGAAGCGCGTCGCGAAGGTCAGCGTGTTGAAGATCACGGGATCGTAACGCCGGTAATCGGCCACGTATTCCGTCCACCTCAGACTTCCGACTGAAGGGGTGACCTGGAACCGGAAGCGTCGGCCCATGATCGGGCCGGTGAGGCCGAGCAGCGTGTTATCAGACACGTAGGCGAGCGAGGGAGAGGCGAAGTTGAATGCCGGCTCCGAGCTGACGTTCTCAAGCTGCGGGGCGTTGCATATCGTTAGGTCGCGCGAGCAAACCCGCGTCAGTGCAATGATCGAGCGCCCGATGCTGTTGTATTGCAGCCCCGCCTCGAGACGCGAGAAGCGGTTGAACGGGTACTGAGTCGTAATCGAAGCGTTCCGCAGAACGTAGCGTGTGAACGGAGTCGACACCAGCACGCCGCCCTGGATTGGCGTCGCCGACGTGCCCTGCGTCTGGGGGAAATAGACCGGCTGCTGGTAGGCGGCCGCGGTGTACTGCCAGCGGTGACTCAGATTCGCGTACGCCGCGAACAGGCTCGCATCGCTCAACTGTCCGTAGACGGAAGCGGAGAGAGCGATCTGGTTATTCCCCAGGAGATCGCTGAGAACGATCGTCGTTCCTCCATTGAATCCACTCAGACCGTACTGATTGCCCGTTCCGTAGCCGATCTCCGGCTGCGCGATGTAATCCGGGTGGAAGCCGACGTGATATGCGTAATCCTTGAACCGCGTAGTGTCCGGAAGCGCAAAGTCGGCGTTGGAGTTGAGAGTCGCGACACTCGTCACCGCGGTATCGCGGTACTGCGTTTCCGGCGTCGAGAGGCTGCTCGACGCGCGCGCTCCCGTCTGAGCGCGGTAGACCGACCTCGTTTGCGAGCCCGCAGACAGAGTTGTATCTGCCGGCAGCGCAGGCGTCGTCCCGGCCGGTGGCTGGATTGCCGCGTTCATCACGAGTCCCGTGCCGGCCGCCGGTCCCGACTGAAATGCGACCGTCTTGAGCGAGCGCGGATTGTCCACCGTCCAGACGGTGTAATCGCCATTCTCGTAGTACGTGAACGCCATCCGGTCGGCGCCGCGCGCCCACGTCAGAGCAGGACTGTATTCGGTGATCGCCGAAACGCCGCCGAGCACATTCGTCAACTGGTAGTGCTTGCGGTCGGTGAGATCGAACAGGAAGACATTGGCTACTCCCGTCCGGTCGGATATGAACGCCACCGATGAGCCGCCGGGGGCCCACACGGGATTGAGATTGAGGCCGGCCTGACCGGGCAGCACTTCGATGTTGCGCGTCTCGAGATCCAGCAATGCGATCTGCCACTTGCTGATCTTGAGCCGCTGAATGTCCGTCTGCGGCCCGCGATCCGTTGCGAACGCGATGTACTTGCCGTCGGGCGACCAGCTGGGCTGGAGATCGCCGTAGATGTCGTTCGTAATTGCACGGAGATTTTTTCCGTCGGCATCGACGATGAAGAGATCGGTGATTCCGCCGCGCGTCCCGCTGAAGACGATCTGCTTGTCGTCGGGGGACCAGGACGGGCCAGTCACAGCGTCCACGTCGAGATCGAGACGCTTCCTCACCTGTCGACTGGGAATGTCGAGGAGGTAGAGGACGTCCTTGCCTTCGCGCTGGGCCGTAAAGGCGAGCGTCTTGCCGTCGTTGGAGAACGCGCTCTGCGAGTAGAGCAGCCGGAGCTCCTCGAAGTTGGGATCGGTGGTGCTCTTCACGAGCCGCTTGACGCGTTCGCCGGTGCGCGCGTTGCCAAGCCACAGATCGATGAAGACCTCGCCCCTCTTCCAGTTGCCATTGGAGAGGAAGGCGATGTAGTTGCCGTCATTCGACAGCACGGGCGCGAGGAAAATCTCTCCACCAGAGCGCTTGCGGGTCAGCAGCGGCTGGGCGAAGGTGCGCGGGCGCTGGTACTTCGACGCAGCGGGGAGGTACTGCGACTGAACCGCCTCGCGCCACGCGCTGCTCAGGTCCTCGAGCGACATTCCGAGCTCACGCTGGAATGCGCGCGCGATGCCGCCTGACATCGAGCTGCGAAGGATCTCGCCGATCGCCGCGTCGCCCCATCTTTCGCCGACGTACTGCCAGAGCGACTCTCCGTAGCGATACGGGAAGTACTGGTCCGGACGCTCGGTCATCTGCTGGATAGTCGGAATCCTGCCGTTCACCGCGGCGTCGCGCAGCCAGCCGGCAGTGAGGGGGTGGGTGGGCCCGATCGACAGATACTCCGCCATTCCTTCCATGAACCAGAGTGGCGGATCGAGCCGCTCCATCGCCTGCTGGTTCGCGCCGGCGCGCCCGCGAGCGAAGATGTCGTACTGGAACTCGTGCACCATCTCGTGGGCGAGGACGTGCTCGAAGCTCCCGAGGTCTCCGGTGAGCGGCAGAATGAGCCGGTGGCGCCCACCTTCGGTGACTCCGCCGACTCCCTCGCCGAGGTCACCGGTGACGTTGTTCTGGCCGAAATCCGCCCGCGACGCGAAGAGAATGATCGGCTTTTTCTCCCGGAACTGGTGTCCCAGGACGCGGGACAGCCGGGCATATGAGCGCTCGGCCATGCGCGCCGCATCCATCACGGCCGCCCGCTCCGCGGGGTAGTAGTGCACGAGAAAATGCTCTGTCTCTAGCACCCGCCAGGTGAAATGTTTGTACTGCACCTGGTTCATGCCGAAGTATTGCTGAGCCTCCAGCCGCGAGGCGAAAGTCAGGGCAATCACCGCCACCAGTCCACGCAGGAGGACTCTCATTGTTTTACCCGTCCGTTTAATCGGTTGCCACCACTTCAGCGTCGCTCCAGAGTCGTTCTATCTGGTAGAACGACCTGAGAGTAGGGTGAAATATGTGGACTACGAAATCCACAAAATCGAGCAGCACCCATCGGCCCTGCTGGAGACCCTCCGTATGGTGAACACGAACTCCCTCTTTCTTCAACACCGTTATCAGGTGCTCCCCTATGGCTCTCACGTGAGTATCCGAGGTTCCGCTGGCTATCACGAAGTAGTCAGTCATGTCTGTCACGCCTTGCAGGTTCAGCAGTATCACGTCGTTGGCTTTCATGTCCTGACAGAGACTGACGGCGAGCCTCGGTGCAAAAGCCGGCTCGCGCGCCGGTGATGCTGGGGATAGGGAGGTCGCCATGCGGCTCCGTGAGAGAGATGAATGTTGGCGCTTGCTTTGCGCCACCTACAATATCATACGTCGGGCCGTAAAGTTCCGTTAGGAACGGGTAACCGCATTTCGCAAGCCGGTCGGAAGATGAAAAGGGCCCGCCGACAGCATCCGGCGGGCCCTCGGTTGATCAGCGTCAAAAGACCGCTACTGCTTGATGACCCAGACTTTGATCTCGGGATGGACGTCAGCGTGAAGGCGGATCGGAACGCGGTAGACTCCAAGGGCCTTGATCGGCTCCTTGAGATCGATCTGGCGCCTCTCGACGGTGTGCCCCTGTTCAGCCAGTTGCTGCGCGATGTCGGCGGAAGTAACCGAGCCGAAAAGTTTCCCTTCGTCGCCGACGCGCGCGGAGAATGTGAGCGACACCTGCTCGAGCTTCTCCGCGAATTCCTGGGCCGCCGTGCGGCGCGACTCCTCCGCCGCCTCGAGACGCTGCCGTTCCCTCTCAATCCGCTTCTTGTTGCCCGGAGTCGCCTCGTACGCGACGCCGCGCGGGAGCAGGTAGTTGCGGGCGTAGCCTGGTGAAACCTTCACGATGTCGCCCGGGTGACCGAGCTTCTCGACTGCCTGCCGGAGTATGACTTCCATTACGTACTTCCTGTTGAGAGTAGTTCGCGACCGTCGGCGGCCACGATGAAAAATTAACGGATCAGACGGCTTTTGGTTGAAGCAGAGTTCTCCAGTCCACCCATGTGTCGCCAAGTCCAAGCGTGAAAGCAAGCGCCGCAATCGGGAGTATCGGGCTGATCAGAAATCCCAGCATGTCCGCGACAATGACCGCGAAGATGAACGATCCAACCACGGCCATGATCAGGCGTCCGACTTTCCCCCTCGATATCCAGCCAAGGATACCAAGCCCGCGGAGCACGTAAAGCGAGCCGAAGAACGTGAGAATGTTGAGCCCGGCGATTTTCGCCTCGGCGAATGCCGGAAGCAGATACACGGACGCGCCAACGGCGACGCCCCACACCAGCTGATCGTTGAAGCGGAAATCGCGCAAGCGGCCGAGCATCGGCCCGATGGAAGCCGCGCTCAGCCTGTGATACAGCGACCATGCGAGCGCCATCGCCGCCAGGGATTCCAGCGCCAGCACGGCCGGCACGAGAAGTGACGACCATTTCGGAATCTCGAGCAGCTGTTCCTCGGTCATCTGGTTCAGCCGCTGGATTCCGGGCGACTTGTCGACCTGGTCCTTCCACGGCTCGGTGGCAGCCCCGAGGCGGAGCTGGTCGATCGACTCGTCGTTCCGCCGCGTGAACTCGAGTGTCATCGTGCTGCCGATTCGCGTCGGCCCGCCCGGAGAGAGGAAGACGAGCGCGAACCCGAGTCCGGCGGCCAGCGCGAGCGTCGACAGCGCTCGCGAAATGAAAGCTTGTCCGGAGCCGAACAGGCTCACCAGCCCGAAGCTGGCGGCCAGGAGCAGCGTCCAGCCGCGAGCGAGCGAGTTGTACCCGCTCGTCCCTGGGAAAGCCCACATTCGCTCCAGCGCCCCGTAAGGTGCGCCAGGCGGCGCCACGGGCCACGCGATCAACCCCAGCGCCAGCATGAGCCAGATGACTGCGAGCGACAGCTTTCCTCCCTGCCTCCAGCCGACGATCATGCACGAGGCCGTGAGAGCGACGAGCACCATCAGAGTCTGCTCGATCGGAAAGATGACCCGCATTTGCGGGATCAGCGGAACAGCGAGGAAGACGATGAGCGCCAGGACGCGGCCCCATGATCCCTTGCTGCGAGCCGGTGCCACGCTGGCGGTCATGCTACGCCGTGTGTCCCTTCAGGTAGGGGATCAGCGCCAGGTACCGTGCGCGCTTGATCGCGGTCGACAGCTGCCGCTGATGGCGGGCGCAGGTCCCGCTCAACCGGCTCGGAAGTATCTTGCCCTGATCGGTGATGAAGCGGCCGAGCGTGCGGTCATCCTTGTAGTCGATCCAGCGCACGCGCCCTTCGCAGAAGGGGCAGCTTTTCTGTGGTCGTCTCATGAGTGTCTAGTCCTCGTCGTCGTCATCATCGTCACGCCGGGCAGCCGCCAGGGCGATGTCTTCCTCACTCATCTCCGGTGCGCCGACTTCATGCTCGTGCACAGTGATGAGGTAGCGGATCAGTCCGTCGTCGAGACGGAGGGCGCGCTCGTATTCGGGCAGAGCCGTCGGCTCGGCGGCGAAGCGCGACACGACGTAATAGCCGTTGGCGCGGGGTCCGATGGCGTAGGCGAGCTGACGCCGGCCCCAGTGATTCACTTCCGGCTCCTCGCTCGCGGCGAGCAGTCCATGGAAGCGGGTGATCTTGTCGTTGATGGCGGCATCCTCGAGTGTGGAGTCGAAGATGTAGACCGCCTCGTAGTTCCGAGACATCGGTGGGCAATCCTCCTTGTGGTCCTGATTCTGCCCCCCGCTGGTTGCCGGCGCGGGAGGAAGGTATGAAGGCCTTGGCGTGCGGCCGTTTCGGTAACAGGGAAAGATAGCCGGACGCCGACCGGCGGGCAACGCAGTGCCCTCAGGCATGTGCCCTCAGGCAGTGCCCTCAGGCAGTGCCCTCAGGCGTGGTGGGTCAATTTGAGACGCTAAGGCTACCGGGTCTTCCGGTTCCAGGCTTTGAGACAAGCAAAACGAGAGAGACACAGCGGCCAGCTGACAGAGAAGCACAGCGACCGGCCGCTAGCGAAGAACTACCGGTGGCCCTACTCTGGCGTCTTGATCAGGGAATTCGTCTCGCGACTCGAGCCACCGGTCAGCTTGTTGAGAAGGCCGTGGAGCATCTTTCGAACTTCGATGACTTGGCTTGTCAGGGTCAGGAAGTCGGTTTGACGAATGACGCCGATGTCTCGGCCCGCTATAAGATGATACTCGAGCTCCGTTGTGGAGTTGAGAGCGATCCGAAGGAAGCGGCCGAACTCGCGCTCACTCTGCTGGCTCCGTCCCTCGACGATGCGCCTTCTGCCAGACCTTGAGGTTCTTGAAATCCGCCACCCCGGATGATGACATCGAGGGCTGCTCAAAGCTGGATCATTCCATCCCGGTAGGTTCCATGTTGTTTCGCTAGCGGCCAGCGGCTGACAAAGCTATCCGCTCGCCGCTGTGTCTTTCTCGGTGATTTTCTCTGTGAGCACCACGCGTCGCGGCCTGGTTGAAACTGACCCAACGCCCCCTCAGGCAGTAGTTGGTCCAACCCACTACCCGCTCGGACAATGCAGCGACTACTTTCTCATCACCGCAGGCAGAAACCACTTTCGGTCGGAGCACTCCATGTTCACGTCGGTCGCCGAGTTCCTCGACACCTGGAAACACGAAGCAAAATGGACGCACAACGTCCTCGCCGGCCTGACCGACGAGTCGCTCGCGCAGGCGGTCGAGCCCGAAGGCAGGACGCTTGGCCGCATCGGCTGGCATCTGACGCAGACGATGCCCGAAATGATGACTCGAACCGGTCTGAAGGTCGAGGGACCGTCCGAGCACGAGCCTCCTCCCGCGAGCGCGGCGACAATCGTCGCCGCCTACGACGCTGCCGCGACGTCGCTCGGCGACCAGGTCGGAAAGAAATGGAACGACGAGAAGCTGCACGAGGTGGACGAGATGTATGGCGAAAAGTGGAAGAAGGGGGAGACGCTGACGGTCCTCGTTCTGCACCAGGTCCATCATCGCGGCCAGATGACGGTGCTGATGCGACAGGCCGGGCTCCGCGTTCCGTCTTTCTACGGGCCGGCGCGGGAAGACTGGGCGCAGTGGGGAATGCCGGCCCCTGCGATCTAGCGGCCAGCCTTGATGTCGCGCAGCTACACGTTGAAACGGAACAGCATTACGTCGCCGTCGGCGACGACGTACTCCTTGCCCTCCGAGCGGACGGCGCCCCTTTCACGCGAGCCCTTCCATCCGTCGTTGGCAATGAAGTCTTCGTAGGCTACAGTCTCGGCGCGAATGAATCCGCGCTCGAAGTCGGTATGGATCACCGCTGCCGCTTTGGGAGCCGTGTCACCGCGATGAATCGTCCAGGCGCGGACCTCCGGCTCTCCGGCCGTGAAATAGGTCTGAAGGCCGAGCAGGTGATAGCCGGCATGGATGAGCCGGTCGAGCCCCGCCGACTCGAGACCCAGTGACGACAGGAAATCCGCGCGGTCCTCGGGCGGAAGTTCGGCGAGCTCGGCCTCTATTCTTGCAGAAAACGGAACGATCTCGGCGTGCTCGCCGCTCGCTTTGGCCGCGGCGCGCAACGCTCGAAGGTGCGGGCCCTCCTCGCCTGCGAGCTCGCTGTCGCTGACATTCGCCGCGTACAGCACTGGCTTTACCGTCAGCAGTGACAGTGGTGCGAGCGCGGCGAGCTCGTCCGGCGTCAACGTCGCTTCCCACAATCCGCGTCCTTCCTTGAGGAAACCGTAGGCGCGCTCGAGCACCGGCAGCTCCGCGACGGCCTCCTTGTCGCCGGTGCGCGCCGAGCGGCGGGTCTTGTCGAGCCGCTTCTCGAGAGTCGAGAGATCGGACAGCGCGAGCTCGAACTCGATCACCTCGCGGTCGCGCGCCGGATCTACCGCACCCATCACGTGCGTCACGTCCTCGTCCTCGAAGCAACGCACGACGTGGACGATCGCATCCGTCTCGCGGATGTTCGCGAGGAACTTGTTGCCGAGCCCCTCGCCTTCGGCCGCGCCCTTCACCAGTCCGGCGATGTCGACGAACTGCACGACCGCCGGAACGGTCCGCTTCGGTTTAACTATCCCGGCAAGCCGCTCGAGCCGCGCGTCGGGAACTTCGACCATTCCGACATTCGGCTCGACAGTGCAGAACGGGTAATTCGCCGCGTCGGCCTTAGCGGCGGTGAGGGCATTGAACAACGTGGACTTGCCGACATTCGGCAGCCCGACAATTCCGAGCTTCAGCATTCGGTGGTGAGGGTCACTCCGTTTCCTTGCCGCGCCGGTTGTGGGCGTTCATTACGCGCTCGATTCCTTCGCGCATCCACATCTCGACGGCAGCTTCGAGCTCCGGAATCAGCGCCACGATCTGGTCACGCTCGGAGCGGGCGAACGGGGCGAGAACGAAATCGGCGAGGTCGTCATACGTGTCCCGCCGCTCCTCGCTCGGACCGACGCCAATCCGCAGGCGCGGATACTCCTGGTTTCCGATTGCGGCTTCGACGCTCCGCAATCCGTTGTGCCCGCCGGCGCTCCCGCGCGCACGAAGGCGGTAGCGGCCAACCGGAAGCTGGACTTCGTCGACGACGACGAGAAGATCCTTCGCAGGCGTCCAGAACGGCCGCCGGAGATACGGGCGAAGGACCTGTCCGCTCAGGTTCATGTAGGTGACAGGCTTCATGAGCCGCACCCGCACGCCGTGAACCGTCGCCGTCGTCACCAGCGCTTCGCCATTGCGCTTCCAGGCGTCGAAACGCCAAACGTCGGCGAGGTGGTCGAGCAGCCACCAGCCGACGTTGTGACGTGTTGCTTCGTACTGTCGCCCGGGATTGCCCAGGCCCATGATAACCTTCAAGCGATATCTCGCCGCTACTTCTCGGCTTCTTTCTCTTCTTCTTCCCCTTCCTTCTTCGCCTTCCCGATCACCTCGGGCTCGGCAGCGACCGCCTCCTCCTCGACCGGCGCCACCGTCTCGACCACGGCGCGCGGCGCCGACACGACGCAGACAGAAGCATCCTCGTCGCCGACGATCTCGACTCCCTCCGGCAGCGGGATGTCGCGGACGTGGATCGAGTCTCCGATCTTGAGGGAAGTGACCTCGATCTCGACGTGATTCGGGATGTTGGCCGGATCGACCTCGACCTCGAGCTCGCGCATCGTCTGGTCGAGAATGCCGCCGTCCTGGCGGACGCCGTCGGGAATGCCGCTGAGGACGATCGGCAGGCGCACAGTGACCTTCTCACCGGCGACGAGCTCCTGGAAGTCGACGTGGAGGATCTGCCGTTTGAAGGGATGTCGCTGGATCTCGCGGATCAGAGTCCTCGCGCTCTTGCCATCGAGCGAGAGCTCGATGACTGTGCTCTCGGCGGAGATCCGGGACAGGAGCTTCTCGATCTCGCGGGCGTCGATCGCAAGCGACAGGGGATCGCGTCCGTGGCCGTAAATGACGGCTGGAATCCGTCCCTGAGCCCGAAGTGTGCGCGCCGAGCCCTTGCCGGTGCCGTCGCGAAGTGTGGCGGAAAGTTGTGCTGACGCCATGCGTTGATTCCTCTGGACCTACTGTTCGAAAAGCGAGCTTACCGATTGCTCGCTGTGTATGTACCTGATTGCCTTCGACAACAGCTCGCCGACCGAGAGCACTTTCAACTGATCGAAGTACTTCTCCTTCGGTATGGCGACGGTGTCGGTGACCGTCACCTCCCTGATCGGCGCCGCGGAGAGCCGCTCCACGGCGGGGCCCGAGAGCAGCGCGTGCGTCGCACATACGTAGACGTCGCGCGCGCCAAGATCGTTGAGCGCCCGCGCCGCTTCGGCGACTGTCCCCGCGGTATCGATCATGTCATCGGTGAGCATGCAATCCCGCCCTTCCACTTCGCCGACGACATTCACCACTTCACTTACGTTCGGCCGGGGACGCCGCTTGTCGATGATGGCCAGCGAACCGTTGAGCCGCTTCGCGAACCCCCGTGCCATCTTCGCCGAGCCCACATCGGGCGCGACGACGACCAGGTCGTGCAAGTCCTTCTTTCGATAATGCGAAACGAACACCGGAGCAGCGTACAGATGATCCACCGGAACGTCGAAAAACCCCTGCAGCGCGTGCTGGTGAAAATCGAGCCCCAGCACCCGGTCCGCCCCCGCCGTCACGATCATGTTGGCGAGCAGCTTCGCTCCGATGGCAACCCTCGGCTGGTCCTTTCGGTCCTGCCTCGAGTATCCGTAGTACGGCATCACGCAGGTGATGCGTGCCGCCGACGCCCGCCGCGCCGCATCGATCAGCAGCAGCAGCTCCATGATGTTGTCGCCCGGAGGATTCGTCGGCTGAACGATGAAGATATCGTTCCCGCGAACGTTCTCGTCGATGCGGACGAAAATTTCTCCGTCGGCGAACCTGCTGACAGTGAGCTTGGCCGGCTCGACGTCCAGGTTTCGCGCGATCTCGTCGGAGAGCGGCTTGTTGCTCGTTCCGCAGATCAGCTTGAAACCGTGACTCGGTACGGATAGACCGTCCATGCCCCAGTAACCCCTTAAGTTAGTTGTGCCCCGCCATCAGTTCAATTGCCCTTGTCCAGTTCAATTGCCCCCGGTGGATTCGAACCACCATTCTCGGATCCAAAGACCGATGTCCTGCCATTGGACGAGGAGGCACGAGGGCGAAAGCTAGCCGATACATACGGGTTGAACAACTTGAGTGGCGGTGCGCGTGACAATCGCAGTCGCAGCGGCGAGTCCGGGGAATCCGCCACTCGGCGGAGGCTGCTCGTACACTCCGAATAGCGTGGATCCGGAGCCGCTCATCGAGCAGAGGATGGCGCCGGTGCTCTGGAGCCCGTCGAGTAGCTCACGTATCCGCGGATGCCGCGCCGAGACTGGATGTATGAAGTCATTGCGGTGGAGCTCAATGAACGTCTTCCACTGGCTGAGCTTCTGCTCTGCCGTGAGCAGGAGATCGGTCGTTCCGTAACGGGCGTCTTCGCTGAGCGCGGCCCGCTCTTCATCGAGCCAGGCGTACGCGTCCGCGGTCCTGGCTTTGAATTCCGGCATCACGAGCAGGACGTCCCGCTGCGGCAGCGGACGCAGCGCCATCATCCGCTCTCCGTGCCCCCAGGCGAGCGCCATGACCTCGCTCGAGGTAAGGAAGGGAACGTCGGCGCCGAGAGAAGAGGCAATCAGCATGAGCTTCGGCTCACCCAGGGGATATCGCGTGAGCGAGTCCAGCGCGCGCAAAACCGCCGCCGCATCCGCGCTTCCGCCACCGAGCCCTCCGCCGGGAGGAATGTGCTTCGTGAGCTCGATGCTGAATCCTGCCGGCCATCCCGCGCTGAGCTGGTAGGCCACCGCCGCCCGGTACGCGAGGTTCGACTCGGCAGGGCCTGAGTAGTGTCCCGCCGTGTCGAGCACCCGCCGATGGTCGTCCAGAACATGGATCGTGATCTCGTCGGCGAAGTCGATGCGGTGGAAAATCGTCTCAATGGAGTGGTAGCCGGATTCCTCGCGCGCGAGCACGCGCAGGTAGAGGTTGAGCTTCGCCTGCGCCAGGATGCTCGCCGTCCGTCCGCTCACCCGGAGGTCTCCGACTGTGCTCTCAGCTCGCGGAAGCTCAGGTTGAGCCGGGAGAAGTAATAGATCCCGATCAACGTGATCGGAATGAAGCTCAGAATGTGGAATCCGATCGCCCAGCTCGCCGCCTGTGTCGCCTTGACCCCGTAGATCGCCAGCCCGACTGTCGCGAGCTTCTCGAAGACGCCGAAGAACCCGGGCGCGGAAGGGAGTGCCACGCCGAACGCGATCAGCATCTGGAGAAAGAGCGCGGCGGAAAACGGGAGGTGAAGGCCGACAGCTCTGAACGCGAGCCAGAACGCGAGCGCGTTCAGCAGCCAATGGGCAATGGTCCACGCGAGGACGGCGAGGAAGCGCCCAGGGCTCTTCAATACGCTGAGCCCGCCGCTGAAGCGAATGAGCGCGCTCTTGCCGCGCTCCTCGACGGTCGGCGACACCTTTCGCGCGAACATCTCGAACGCCGTTACGAGCTGAGCGGGAAAAATCGCCAGCAGGTAGAGGCCGACGACGAGGAGCAGCACGATCACGATCGAGCCCTGGGCGAGATTGCCGAGCGACTGCCCCGCGACGCGCGCGCCTCTCGGGAATGACGGATCGAGCAGCGCCGCGGCGCCGAGGCCGAGCATGACTACCATGTCGAACAGGCGGTCGACGGCGAGCGAAGCGAGCGAGCTGGCGAAGGAGACCGCGGTCTCGCGCGTTATCGCATAGGCGCGAGCGATCTCCCCGGCGCGCGCCGGGACGAGATTGTTCACCATCATCCCGATCGCCACCGAGCGCCAGAGCGGGCCGAAGGGGAGGTCGGGGGCGACGGGCTCGAGAATCGTCCGCCATTTCAGCGCGCGAATTGGAAACAGCAGGGTCGCGCAGGTAGCCGATGCGATGAAAAGCGGCAGATTGGAAGTGGCGAGCTCGTGCCAGACAGCGGCGAGTGAGACACCGCGAAGCGTCCACACGAGGAGGGAGACGCTGAGCGCAATACCGATCACGCTCCGCCAGCTTATTCTCAACGGCTACTCCTCGGCCGCGAGTGCAATGAGATCGAGCAGCTCGTCTACCATTTCGGCGGTCGGCGCGTGGCCAATGCTTCGTGTCGTGGCGCGAATCTCTAAAGCTCTGTCGAGCGCCGCGCGTCCGCGGTAGAGCAGAGTTTCGATTGCCACCGGCGGCGGTGCGGGCACCGGCGTCCGGCGGGTGCCGCCGGCAACGGCGCCGAGCTGAACGATGCTCGTACCGAGAAGGTCGTGGAGCTCGCGGCCGCGCGCGGGTGTGTAGCGCGCCGTGCCACTGACCGGAGTTCCCGACCGCGGCGTTGGCCGGCCCGCGACGCGCGTCGCATCGCTCGGTGCGAGCGTGGTGCCGCCGTAGAGCTCGGGCGAAGTCGTGGCGCTCACGATGTGCGGCCCGGCGTCGTCGAAAAAGAGGTGCGAGATCGGGATCACTTCATCTCCGTTTTCAATCATGCGCTGTGCTCTCCTGAGCGACGGGCTGCATCCATTGCCGCGCGCATTTCGCGCACCGCTTCCGGCAGGCCCACAAATACCGCTCTACTGACGATCGAGTGGCCGATGTTCAACTCTTCGACCTCGGAAATGGACGCCACCGGTCCGACGTTGGCCACGTTCAGCCCGTGACCGGCGTGCACCGCAAGTCCCAGGTCGGACGCCATCTTCGCGCAGCGGACGAGCGCATCGAGAGCGGGGCCTTCGCCGCCGCCGGCGAGCGCGTACTGTCCGGTATGCAGCTCGATCGCATCGGCGCCGCATTCCTTCGAGAGGCGGACCGTTTCCGCATCAGGGTCGATGAACAGGCTCACTCGTATTCCCGCGTCGCGAAGGCGTCGCACGCAGCTCTCGACACGCGCGACGTCGCTGCGAACATCGAGTCCGCCTTCGGTGGTGATCTCCTCGCGCCGCTCGGGGACCAGCGTCACCTGCGGCGGGTGGAGGGAGAGCGCGATGCCGATCATCTCCTCCGCGCACGCGGCTTCAAGGTTGAAGTACGACTTCGATGTGGTTGCGAGTGCCTCGACGTCGGCGTCCTGTATGTGGCGGCGGTCCTCGCGGAGATGCGCGGTGATTCCATCGGCGCCCGCCGACTCACAGATCGCCGCTGCCTCGACCGGACTCGGCTCATCTCCGCGGCGCGCCTGTCGCAACGTCGCGACGTGGTCGACGTTGATGTACAGGCGCTGATGTCTTGCTCGCATTTATCCCGCCCGTTAGGTTCGCAACTATTATCGTGGAGACACGTGTGAAGAAACTGCTTCTGCCTCTGCTGGTGCTCGCTGCATGCACCCGCGCGACGACTACCACGACCACGGGCGCCGGCGCTCCCACCACCACGACGGGCGCTCAGCTCGTCGGTGCTTCGACTCCGCGAATGGCCGTTGAACAGTTCCTTGCCGCCGTTCGAGCGCAGGACCTGCAGGCGATGTCGGCGGTTTTCGGAACCACCCGCGGCCCGTCGCGCGACAACATGGACCGGGAACAGCTCGACAAACGCCTCATCATCCTGCAGTGCTACTTCTACCACGACAAATTTCGCATCCTTGGCGAGAATCCGGGAGAAGGTGGGCATCGCGTATTTCTCGTGGAGCTTACGCGGGGCCGTCTCACCCGGTCGCCGCGCTTCTACACGATCGAGGGTCCGGGCGACCGCTGGTTCGTCGACAACATGGAGATTGCCGCCGTCCGCGAGTTTTGCCGGGAATCGGGCACAATGAAGCCTGGGTCCTAAGCCTCGGTCAGCTCGATCAGGACGCCGCCCGTCGACGTGGGGTGTAGAAACGCAATTCGTTTACCCTCGGCGCCGATGCGCGGGACGTCGTCGATCAGTCGCACGCCCGCAGCGCGGCAGCGCTCGAGAGCAGCGTCCAGGTCGTCCACGGCGAAGCAGATATGATGGATCGCGGGACCCCGACTGGCGACGAACTTCCCGATCGGGGAGTTCTCCTCCTCCGCCTCGAGCAGCTCGATGAGCGGGCCGCCGGCGTCCAATCCGCGGATCCGTGCCCCGTCGGTCGCCGCAAGCTCGACCTCCCTCATTCCGAGAATCTCCCTGTAGAAGGGGAGGGTTTCGGCGATCGAGCGCACCGCTATTCCGACGTGGGCGATTTGCAGTCCCTGTGGGGTTGATTGCCGCATTAGATTTCGAGAGTCGAAGGAAGGCACAAAGTTAATTCAGACAGGCATGCGGGCCATCCCCGCGAGGAAGCAATTAATGTCGACTGCCGTGGCCGTGACGGATAGCGAATTCGAATTGGAGATCGAGATGCACGAGGGTCTCGCGGTAGTGGATTTCTGGGCGACGTGGTGCGGCCCGTGCCGCATTGTTGCGCCCGCACTCGACCAGCTCGCGATCGAGTTCGCCGGCAAGGCGAAGGTCATGAAGATGGACGTTGACACCAACATCAGGACACCGGCGCGCTTCATGGTCAGGTCCATTCCGGCGATCCTGTTCTTCAAGGACGGCAAGCTGGTGGACCAGGTGATCGGAGCGGTTCCCAAGTCGCAGCTCGAGTCGAAGTTCCGCCAGCACGCCGCGGCGTAATGCGTCGCGGGCGGTGACGAGGAGCTCCGTAACCGACGACGGAGAGAAAGGGGGCGGAGCCCTCTACATAGTCAGCACGCCTATCGGCAACATGGGTGACATGTCCTTTCGCGCGGTCGACGTCCTATCCTCGGCCGCGCTCGTCGTTGCGGAGGACACTCGTCATTCCCGCCGGCTGCTCGATCACTACCAGATCGCCACGCACTGTGCGCCGTATCACGAGCACAACGAAGCACGCGAAACGCCGCGTCTCGTGAAACGGCTGCGCGCTGGCGAGACGATCGCGCTTATCACCGACGCGGGCACGCCACTCCTCTCGGATCCTGGTGCCCGCCTGGTCGCGGCAGCGATCGAAGCCGGCATCGCTGTCGTTCCGATACCGGGACCCTCTGCACTGCTGGCCGCTCTCGTCGGCTCGGGTCTGGCCGGAGAGCGTTTCACCTTCTTCGGCTTTCTGCCGCGGAAGGGAAAGGATCGCCTTCGCGCGCTCACTGAAATCATGCGGTTGCGGCACACGGCGATCATCTACGAGGCACCGCTGCGTGTCGGTGCGACACTGTCGGAGATGGCGCAGGCGGGAGCGGGCGGGCGCATGGCGGTCGTCGCTCGCGAGCTGACGAAGAAATTCGAGGAGTACGCGCGCGGGACGGTGGCCGAGCTGGGGCGGCGCTTCACCGAGACACCGGCGCGCGGCGAGGTCGTGATCCTGATCAGCGGCGCGGAAAGCGAGGAAGTCTCCGAGGAAATGCTGGGCGAGGAAGCGCGCAGGCTCAGAGCGGAAGGCAAACAACCGCGCGAGATCGTCGAACAGCTGATCTCCGAGCATGGCACTCCGCGCAACCTTGCCTATCGGCTGGCGCACGAGTCGTGATCGCATTCACGGATGTCCCGGCCGAAGAGAAGATCCTCGACGCTGACGCGATCGCGGACGATCTCGGGCCTGGCGGTGGTATCGCGCTTGCGATGGAGCAATACGAGGATCGTCCCACGCAGCGCGAGATGGCGCGAACGATCGCGACTCTGTACAACGACGGCGGCGTCGGACTTCTCGAAGCGGGCACGGGCGTCGGGAAGTCGCTCGGCTACCTGTTGCCGGCGCTGCGATGGGCGGCGCTCAACGGCGAGCGCACCGTGGTCTCGACCAACACGATCAATCTCCAGGAGCAGCTTGTTCGCAAGGACCTGCCCTTCCTTGCGCGCGCGCTGGAGGGCGAGCAGCCGGTGCGCTTCGCGCTGCTCAAGGGATGGCGCAACTATCTGTGTCTGCTGCGGCTCGAACAGGCGAGGGTCATCGGGACGGACCTGATAGACGACAGCGGCGGCGAGATCGAGCGAATAGGCCGCTGGGCTGCACAGACGAGCGACGGTTCACTCGGCGACTTGCCCGAGCCACCCGATCCGGAAGTCTGGGACGAAGTCGCCGCCGAGCCGGATCTCTGCACCCGCGCGGCGTGTCCCCATTACGAGCGCTGCTTTCTCTTTGCCGCGCGCCGCGCCGCGGCGCAGGCCGATGTCGTGGTCGTGAACCACCACCTCCTCATGTCCGATGTCGCCGTGCGACGCGTGCAGCGCAACTGGGAAGAGGCAGCGGTTATTCCCCCCTATTCGCGGCTCGTTATTGACGAAGGGCATCACCTCGAGGATGCGGCGGCGGCGCATCTCGGAGAGTCGGCGACTCGACGCGGTCTCCAGCGATTACTGACGCGACTGTCGCGACCAAGCGGGTCGCGCCGGGGCGGGGGTGGCCTCCTCGCGGCACTCGAGCTCCGCCTGAGATCGCGCGACGACTTGTTCAGTCGCGCCAGCCTCGACCTTCTCGACAGGCGAATCTCGCCGGCGGCGGAGGCTGCCCGGGTCAAAGGCGCCGTCGTGTTCGATCTCCTCGAGACGTACCTGCGTCAGGCGGACCAGCCAATGGTTCGCCTCACTGACGACTTCGAGACGGACCCCATCTGGCGCGCGGGCCTGGGTGCCGCCATTTCCGATCTGCTGACCGAAACCGCGATTCTGAGCGACAGCCTGACGCTCGTGCGCGAGAGACTCGAAAACGAAACGCTGCGTGACGAGGCGACCGCAATTCTCCTGAGCGAGATGAGTGGCGTCGGCCGGCGGCTCGAAGGACTCGCAAGCGCGCTTCACGGCGCGTTGGAGCCGGGACCCGACGCGTACAAACGGGTGCGGTGGGTCGAGACGCGCGGAAAGGAAGGGAACATTGCCGTGACGTGGGTGCCGCTCGACCTCGCCCCCATTCTTCGCGACGATCTCTTCGGCCGTCTCAAGACAACGATCGTCACCAGCGCGACGCTGGCGACCGATTCGCGCTTCGAGTTCCTCGCCGGCCGCCTTGGCGTGGACCAGCTCGACATCCCGCCGCTGACGGCTTCCTTCGCGTCGCCGTTCGACTACTCGGTTCAGTCGGTCGTAGCGATTCCAAATGACATGCCGGCACCTAACGCCGACCCCGCGGGGCATCTGCTCGCCGTCATTGGCATGATCTCCGATTTTGCGGACGCGAGCGACGGCGGGCTGTTCGTGTTGTTCACGAGCCATCGCGATGTTCGAGAAGCCGCGCTCACGCTGCGCGCGCGGGGAATGACGGCGAAGCGCCCTCTGCTCGTTCACGGTGAGGAGAGTCGCGACGTTCTGCTCGATCGATTTCGCCAGTCGGGAAGGGCGGTGCTCCTCGGCACTTCGTCGTACTGGGAAGGCGTGGATGTTCCCGGCCACGCGCTTCGCGGACTCCTCATTGCACGCCTCCCGTTCCGCGTGCCGACGGAGCCGGTCACCGCCGCGAACTGCGAGGCGATCCTCGAGCGCGGTGGCGATCCCTTCGCCGAGTACATGGTGCCACACGCGGCCCTTCGCCTCAAGCAGGGCTTCGGCAGACTCATCCGCACGGCCACCGACCGCGGCGCCGTAATTATCGCTGACCCGCGTGTCATCACGAAGAAATACGGCGGGGAACTGATGCGCGCCCTGCCGCCGGCGCGTCGATTGATGCTTCCATGGCGGGAGATTGCCCGGCAACTGCGAGACTTCTATGGAGTGTCGGACTAACGTGTCATCCATCCACAAAAGGAAATGATGCCCGACTCGACAACGGCCGACAGATCGGCCGCCGCAAACAGCGCCGGTCGTTCGAGTGGCGCACCAATGCGTCCGGGCAAGATCGTCTGCATCGGCCGCAACTATCGGGAGCATGCGAAGGAGCTCGGTAACGAAGTCCCTGCCGAGCCGCTCTTTTTTCTGAAGCCGTCCACGAGCATCATCGCCACCGGCGATCCGATCATTCTCCCCGAGCAGTCCGAGAGAGTGGAATTCGAGGGTGAGATCGGCGTCGTCATCGGCTGCCGCCTCACGCGAGCGAGCGAGAGCGAGGCCGAGCGCGCCGTGTCGGGAGTGCTGGCGATCAACGACGTCACCGCACGTGACCTCCAGCGAAAGGACAGTCAGTGGACACGTGCCAAGGGGTTCGACACCTTCTGTCCCGTTGGTCCCGTGTCGAAGGGATCGCCTGATCTACGCGATCTCGTCGTCGTGACTCGCGTGAACGGAGTCGAAAAGCAGCGGGCATCGAGCGCCGAGATGGTCTTTTCCATCGGAAAGCTGCTCTCATACGTATCACATGTGATGACACTGGAGCCTGGCGACATCGTCGCCACCGGAACACCCTCGGGTGTCGGACAGCTCGCACCCGGAGACGTAGTGGAAGTCGAGGTCGTGGGTGTCAGCAAGGTGAGCAATCCCGTGGAGGCGCGCGCTTAAGTGCCCCGCTATTCCGAGCGCCTGCTCGGGCTCCCCGACTATCCGATGGCTGCAATCCCGGCGAAGAAACGAGAGCTCGTTGCTCGCGGGGTCGACGTAATAGACCTCGGCGCCGGCGACGCCGACCTGGCACCGCCGGCGGCCGCGGTGCGGCGGATTGCCGAGGCCTCTCAGAATCCGGCGATGAGCCGCTACGGATTCGGCCTCGGTCTGATGGAATACCGCGAGGCGATCGTGCGCTGGATGCGCGGGCGATTCGGCCTCGAGTTCGATTCGGTGCGCGAGATCGTTCCTCTCATTGGCTCGAAAGAGGGCATCGCTCATCTCGCGCTCGCGTACGTGAATCGCGGCGACGTGACGATCGTGCCCGAGCCCGGCTACCTCTCGTACCTCGGCGGCACGCTGCTTTCCGAAGGAACACCCTATACCTATGCGCTTCGCCCGGAGAATGATTTTCTCGTCGACCTCGACGAGATCGCGCCCGATGTCCTGCGAAGCGCGCGGATTCTCTATCTCAACTACCCGAACAATCCCACGGCGGCCGTTGCTCCAATCGATTATCTCGAGCGCGTAGTAAGACGCTGCCAGGAACTCGACATCCTGCTGGTGTACGACAATGCGTACTCGGAGCTTGCCTTCGACGGTTACGTGCCGCCCAGCATTTTCGAGATAGAAGGCGCGCGGGACATTGCAATCGAGTTCCACTCGATATCGAAGACATACAACATGACTGGCTGGCGCTGCGGCTGGGCTGCGGGACGCCCGGAGCTGGTCGGCGCGCTGGCGCAGGTGAAGTCGTTCGTCGATACGGGCAACTTCATGGCGGTGCAGGCAGCGGCCGCGAGCGCGCTGGACAGTTGGGCAGAATTCGTCCCCGGGAACGTCGCGGTTTTTCGTGAGCGGCGGGACGCGGCGGTCGACGCATTTCGCGAAAACGGCTTCGCCTGCGACACGCCAAGGGCCACCATGTATCTCTGGATTCGGTTGCCCGAGCACATAACGAGCGCCGAGTTCGCGCAGTTTCTGATCGAGGAGGAAGGAGTGGTCGTGATGCCCGGGTCCAACTTCGGTGTCGGTGGAGAAGGATACTTCCGGGTGTCTTTCGTCACGTCGCCCGATCGCATTCGCGAAGCGGCGAGTCGCGCCGGCCGGGTTCTCACGCGACTGAGCGTCGGCGCCTGACGCCCCCCGAGAGAATCGTGAACACGCTTCGGGTATCCAGACGGGAGGCCATGCATCCGGCAGGCGCGCGGCGTCCGACGGGCTTCCTGTTGGCGTCCATCGGCGTGCACCTCGTCCTCGGCGTGCTGCTCGTGCGATTTCTGATAGCGCCGAACGCGTTCATGCTGATATTCGGGAAAGGGGAATCAGTCTCCGTTCCCGTCGAACGGATTGGATTTCTGGTGTTGCCAAAGTCGAAGGGAGCGCCGGTGGTCGGGCAGAGCGGTGGCGACAACCGCGCGGTGACGAAGATAGCGCCGACCAGACTCGTCGCGCCGACCACAATTCCGACGACGCTGCCTCCGATTACTCCCACGCAGAAGGCAACTGGCGATGAGGGAAGCGGTCCCGTGGTGGGCACCGGCGGGCCGGCGCGCGGCATTCGCCCGAGCTACACCGACCCGCGCCTCTGGCCGGCGCCGGGCGATATCGTCTCGGCGCCCAAGAGCGCGACGCAGCGACTAGACAGCGTGATTGCGACGATCATCGAGCCGTACAACGATTCAATGGCGGTCGAAAGTGGAAGACGAAAGCCGGGCGACTGGACCGTCGAGCGCGACGGCAAGAAGTACGGCATCGATCCGCAGTACATCCACCTCGGGAAGTTCTCGATCCCTACCGCGATCCTCGGCCTGCTCCCACTCAACCTGCAAGCGAATCCGGTGGTTGCCGAGCGCAATCGGGCAAGCGACCAGCTTCACTCCGACATCATGTCGCAGGCCCAGCGGGGAATGAACGAAGCGGAGTTCCGGAAGGCGGTGAAGAGTATCCGCGAGCGGAAGGAGCGGGAGAAGAATGCCGCAGCCAACGGAAGGGGAGACACAAAAAAACGGCCGGCGGATCCACCGCCGGCCGTCCAGGCTCCACCAGACCGCGGCTAGCTAACGGGCAGGTTGGCGGCCGACTGCGCTGCGGTCATCGCCTCCATTGTCACAAAAGGGCGGAAGACCCCGCAAAGCACGCCCAGAATGCTGTAGTCGTCACCATCGGTGAGAACGATCTGGCGTTCCGCGGGATTCGCCGGCTCCAATACGATGGCGCCATTCTGGTGCCTGAGAGTCTTCACCGTCGCTTCATCGCCGATACGCGCCGCGACGATGTCGTTTTCCTTGGGCATCACAGCGGGATTGACCATCACGTAGTCGCCGTCGGAGATCGAGCGACCGATCATGCTGTCGCCTTTCACGCGAAGGAAGAACACCTCCTCCGTGGGAACAAAGCGACGGTCCATTGTGATGTACCCCTCGCGATGCTCGGGCAGCAGCGAAGGCTCGCCGGCGTGAATCTTTCCGTAGTAGGGCACCGGCTTCGTCTTGCCACCGCCCGTGAATCCGAGGAGGCGGACACCACGCGAACGGGCTGGATCCCGCTCGATGTAGCCCTTTCTGGCAAGCGACTGGAGAAGGTCTGAGACTGTCTTTGTGGACTTGATCTGAAACTGCTTGCCGATGTCGCGAATACTCGGTTGATACGTGTGCTCAGCGGTGAAATCGAGCAGATATTGGTAAACTGAGCCCTCGAGTTGTGTGAGCGGTTCAGCCATGCCTGACTCCTGGAAAAAGCGGCGGGTCCGCAGGTAAGAGACCTCCGGACACCCGTGCAAGCTCTAATGTGCTGGTTCGGGCGTGGTGCGTCAACATCATTTTGAGCCGGCGGAGCCGGCCCTCAGCCAGGCGAGGGCATCCGAGATCCGGGCCAGCGCCAGGTCTCGTCCCATTGCCACCAGAACCTCGAAGATTCCGGGGCTCACGGTCAGGCCCGTCAGCGCAACTCTTAGCGGCTGAAAGACTTTGCCGGCGGCGACTGCGAGCGACTCGGCCAGCTCGCGCAAGGCGCTCTCGAGGGGTCCCGACTCCCAGGGTTGAACTGTAGCCAGCGTCTGGTGGACCTTTGTCAGGAGGTCGGCGGCCGCGGCGGGATCCTTCCAGTTCTTTGCCACCGCCTCGGGATCGTACTCGATGTGGGGCAGGAAATAGGGGCCGGCCTGCCTGACGATGTCGTCGATGGTCCTCGCCCTCACGCGAAGCAGGTCCAGCAGGTCGGAATACCACTCACGCCTCGCGGCCAGGGTCGCTTCGTCGGCGAGGCCTGCGGCGAGGATGGCAGGTGTCACATATGGCTCGAGCTCGGCCAGCGGCGTGATCGACAGGTGCTGTCCGTTCATCCACTCGAGCTTCTTCGGATCGAAGATCGCCGCCTTCTTCTGGAGACCTTCCGGTGTGAACAGCTCGATCATCTCGGGAACGGTCATGACTTCGCGGTCGCCGCCCGGCGACCAGCCGAGCAGTGCCAGAAAGTTGAGCATCGCCGATGGAAGGAGTCCCTGATGCTGGTAGTCGCCAACGGCGGTAGCGCCATGACGCGTGCTCAGCTTCTTCCCGTCCATGCCGTGAATCATCGGCAGATGGGCGAACGTCGGAAGCTCGGCGCCCAGCGCGCGGTAGAGCAGGATCTGCTTCGGCGTATTCGAGATGTGATCGTCACCTCGCATCACTACCGTGATTCCCATCGCGATGTCGTCGGAGACCACGGCGAGATTGTAGATCGGCGTGGCGTTCGACCTGAGGATCACGAAGTCGTCGAGGTCCTTGTTGGGGAAGGCGATTCTCTCATGGACGAGATCGTCCCATTCGGTCGTGCCTTCAGGGATGCGGAAGCGGACGACGAACGGGTCGCTGCGGTCGAGGCGCTCCTGAACCTCGGCCGGCGAGAGCCGGTCGCAGCGGCGATCGTACTTGAAGGTCTCGTGTCCGGCGGCGGTTGCCTTGCGACGCACCTCGAGCTCCTCGGGGGTGCAGAAGCAACGGTAGGCCAGGCCGGCGTCGAGCATTCGCATGGCGTCGGCGCGATGCCGCTCGAGACTTGCGCCCTGATACACGACGTCTTCGTCCCAGTCGAGGCCGAGCCACTCCATTCCCTCGAAAATTGCGCGGGTGCTTTCGTCGGTGCTCCTCAGCTTGTCGGTGTCTTCGATCCGGAGGAGAAACTTCCCGCCGTTATGGCGGGCGTAGAGCCAGTTGAAGAGCGCCGTCCGCGTGCCGCCGACGTGGAGATAACCGGTGGGTGAAGGGGCGAAGCGAAGACGTGGTGGGCGCGCGCTGTCGGTCATGAGTGCCGGAAAAGGCGAAAAAGAAACGGGTCCGCCAAACCCAGCGGACCCGCGAAAACGGAGAGAGAGGGATTCGAACCCTCGATACGCGTTTCCACGTATGCCGGTTTAGCAAACCGGTGCCTTCAGCCTCTCTGCCATCTCTCCGGGAGGTCACGCAACTTATCCGGTTGCCGGACCTTACTCAAGCCGCGACGGGCCCGCTGCGACGCGCCCGCTGAAGATCATCAGGACCGTCACCTCGTGTCCAGCTTTCTCCCTGCGTCGAGATGGTCGAAGTTGAGCAGCGCGTTGAACACGAGGAAATAACTG
>JBGPLS010000010.1:0-35052 GCA_041486565.1 Gemmatimonadaceae bacterium | reverse complement strand
GCGCCCGCGATGGAGTAGGTCGCTATGCCGGAGGGATCGTCGTCGGCGGCGCCGGTTATGACGCCGGGTCCGATGATTCGCCATAGGCGGCCGATGCCTTTGGCGGAGCCCTGCTGCTCGCGGGCCGCGGTGCGTCGCGACGCCGCAGCCCGATCAACCATCATCACCTCTAGTCCGAGGTTCCCTTGCTCTCGCGGAGACGCGGTATCGAGCCCGCGATCTGCTGCATCAGGTCGCGTTCGATGATCGCGGGGTCGAGTGGCTGGAGCATTTCCCTGAGCTCGGGATCCTCGCCGATCTTGTGACCGAGCCGCGTGTAAATGCCGGCAACGAGCTGAAGAGTCTTCGTCACCTCCTCTTCGATCTTGAGATTCACCTGAAGCGTCATCTCCTCGCGCAGCTCTCCGATCGCCGACTCGCGACTCTGCGTCATGAGGACGAAGATCGAAAGAAAAATCGCCTCGAGAGACACTATCATCGTCAGCAGCCCATATGGGAAAGGATCGAATTGCGGAAGCCCGCCGATTCCCAGGTTCCAGACGATCCAGAGGCTGAACGCGACGACATGAAACACGAAGAAGCGCGTCGAGCTGGCAAGCGCAGTGAGCCAGTTCGCGACCACCTGCATCCGCGTGTGGTGGCCCGACTGACGTGCCTTGATCGCCCTGAAAGCGGTGGTGTGCGCAAGGCTCCGTCGCGCCCGCCGTTCGCCATCATGGTGTGGCGATGATTCCGGGGATCCGTTCGGCTCCGCTTCGCTCGAGTCCTGTGTCATCGATTCGCGGGGAAAATTGTTGCGCGCGCGCCTCGGATGGCCACTTCCTGCGCCCGGATAAACCTATCACCTTTCACCTCAATGACCACGCCATTCACAGTCGGTTTGATTCAGGAGTCCGTGACCGCGGACACGGCTGCCAATCTCCGGCACGCGATAGCGCGGGTACGCGAAGCCGCGTCGCGCGGCGCGCAGATTGTCTGTCTCCAGGAGCTCTTCAATTCGCCCTACTTCTGCAAGGCCGAGCAGCGCGACCGATTCGACCTCGCCGAGCCGATTCCCGGACCGACGGTCGACCGCATGCAGGCGCTGGCGAAGGAGCTCGAGATCGTGATCATCGTCCCGATCTTCGAGCGAGAGGCCGCGGGCATCTACCGCAACTCGGCGGCGGTCGTCGACGCCGACGGCTCGCTGCTCGGCGTTTACCGGAAGATGCACATTCCCGACGACCCCCTCTTCTACGAGAAGTACTACTTCACACCCGGCGACTCGCACGTCAGCCAGGACGGAAATCATAAGGGATCCCATGGATTCCGCGTGTGGAAGACGCGCTACGCCGACATCGGCGTGCTCATCTGCTGGGACCAGTGGTACCCCGAGGCCGCGCGGATCAACGCCCTGCTTGGCGCCGAGATTCTGTTCTATCCCACCGCGATCGGCTGGCACCCCGCCGAGAAGGCCGAGTTCGGAGAGTCGCAGGTGGATGCGTGGCGCACCGCGCAGCGCGCCCACGCGATTGCCAACGGAGTCTTCGTCGCGTCCCCCAACCGGGTGGGACACGAAGAAGAGGCAGCAACCGACGGAATCGAGTTCTTCGGCCACTCGTTCGTCTGCGATCCGTTCGGGCGAATCCTCGCCGAGGCCGGCACAACGCCGGCGGTGCTCGTCGCCGAATGCGACCGGAGCTTGATAGAGGAGACGCGGCGCAACTGGCCCTTCCTCCGCGACCGGCGGATTGACGCGTACGCCCCGATCCTCAATCGATACATCGGATGACTGACGCGAAGCCCGCGGCGCTGTCGCGGGCTGGCGAATCGGATCGGCCCGCGAATCCCCGCTACGTGATGCCTGCCGAGTGGGAGCCGCACGACGCCACGTGGATCGCGTGGCCGCATCACGAGCCGGACTGGCCGGGAAAACTCGGCGCGATTCCCTGGGTTTACGCCGAGATCGTGCGCGTTCTCCACACGCGAGAGCGGGTCGAGATTCTTTGCCAGGACGAGACGATTCGCGATTCCGCAGCAGCCGTCCTCAGCGCGCACGGCGTCTCGCCCGAGGGATACCGGCTTCATCTCGTACCTACAGATCGCGTCTGGCTTCGCGACTCCGCGCCGTCATTCGTTTGGAGGAATGACGGATCGGTGGAGCTGATGAGCTGGCGCTTCAACGCCTGGGCAAAGTACGAGAACTACCATCGCGACGAAAAGATCGGCGGGGTGATCGCGGAGATTACCGGTCGAGATTGCGTCGTGCCGGTGCGCCCCGACGACGATGCGCTTCTGGTCCTCGAGGGCGGCGGGATCGAAGTGAATGGCGCGGGACGCCTCCTCGTCACCGAGGAATGGCTGCTGAGCGATATCCAGGTGCGCAATCCAGGGATGACTCGCGAGGCGTACGAAGCAGTGTTCGCGACCTGGCTTGGTGTCACCGACACGATATGGCTGGGAAAGGGGTGCGCCGGCGATGATACGCACGGCCACATAGACGATGTCGCGCGGTTCACCAGTGAAGACAGCATGCTGCTGGCGTTCGAGGAAAACCCCGTGGACGCCAATGCCCAACAGTCGCTGGACAATCTGGCGCGTCTGGAAGCGGCATCACGCAGCAATCCCCTTCGCATCGTCAAGCTTCCCTACCCGCGGCCGGTGATGATGGACGGCCAGCGCCTCCCGGCGAGCTACGCCAATTTCTACATCGCGAACGGGGCCGTCCTCGTTCCCACTTTCAACGACTCCTCCGATCGCATCGCCCTCGATATCATTGCCGGCGAGTTTCCTGGACGGGAGATAATCGGGATTCATTCCGGCGACCTCGTCTGGGGACTGGGGACGATCCACTGTCTGACCCAGCAGCAACCGAGCCCGCGCAGAAGATGAGGACGGCCTCACGCTCCGCGGAGCTCAGCGGCGGCGACGGAGGAGCAGGCGGAGAACGGGCCTACACCGTGGTGTACGATGGCGACTGCGATGTCTGCAGCCGACTGGTCGGCGCTCTCGAGCAAATGGACGACGATCGTGTGCTCGAGATCATTCCTTCCAGCGGTCCGCAGCTGCCGGCGCGCTTCCCCTGGATTCCCGACGGCGCATACAGCGAGTCCATACTGGTGATTCGACGCGATGACGGCCGCACGTGGCAGGGGGCCGCGGCGATCGAGCTGTTGCTGGACGTCCTGCCGAAGGGCGGGCTGCTATCCTGGATCTTCTCGATCCCGTTTGCGCGGCCCATCGCCGAAAGACTGTACAGATCGTTCGCGAAGCACCGCCATCGGCTCGGCTGCCGCGTTCACGGGGTCTAGATCGCTGGGCTCTCCTCTGAATCTCTGTTGGACACGGATCCGTGAGTTGGCAGGGAGACGGTGAGACGGTGAGGAAAAGCACAGGTGGGATTATGTCACCGCCTGCAGAATGTCCTGGAGGACGGTCTCTCTTTTTTTGTTAACTGCAACTACAACGGCGCCCCCGACTTCAGGTAACTGGTGCAGTTCCCCCATTTGTTGTAGTCCTCCCCGCCTCACCGCCTCACTGGCGACCGCACAGATCCGTGCGCAGGGGAAAACCGGAGGAGGTCCCGGCGTTCCAGCATTGTGCGGCCGGCCGCCCGCGAGCCTGACGAGAGGAGGTGGCCCCGTGACTCCAGGGGGCCGGCCTCGTCTATCCTCGGGACGGTCCTCGACCGCCCCTCCCCAGGGAGAAACGAATTGACATACGCCCGATTGACGCTTGCCCTTTTGGTGCTGGCGGCATGTGAGCACAGGAGCGACACCTATACAGTAGGCGCGGCAGGCCCGTGGAAGGAGAATTACGGGATCATGACGCGCCAGGGAATCGATCTCGCCGTCGAGGAGATCAATCGCGCCGGTGGCATACATGGCTCCCCGCTGCGTGTGATTGCCCGGGACGATGACGCCGACGCGGCTCGCGCGACAACGATCGCGGAAAGCTTCGTTCGCGACCCCAGTGTGCTCGCGGTCATCGGCCACGTCAACTCGGGCGCGATGCTGGCCGCGGCACGGGTGTACGATGGCGCGCTCACCGCGGTCGCGACCAGCGCCTCATCGCCCGATCTGACCGGAGCCTCTCCGTGGGTCTTCCGGGTCATCTCGAGCGACTCGCTCAACGGCGCGACACTGGGACGCTTCGCGTCGCAGATCGGAGGGACCGCGCCGGCGATGAAACAGGCAGCCGTGCTCTACGACAACGACTCCTATGGACGGGGACTGGCTGACGCGTTTCGCCGGAACTTTCGCGGCACCATCGTCAGCTTCGACCCGATCGACGAAGCGCTCGCCGACGCCGAGCCGTTCGTCGCGAATATCAAGGCACGGCATCCGGGGATAGTGTTCGTCGCCAGTCTCGAAAAAGCGGCGCTCGCGATCCTGCATGAAGCGAAGCGCCAGCAGCTCGACGCGATGTTCATCGGCGGCGATGGGTGGCAGAGCATTGTCTCCGACACGGTCGCCTCCGAGGGCGCATACGTCGGCACTTCGTTCAACGTCGAGGATCCTTCGCCCGCGGTTCAGCGGTTCGTCGCCGCGTTCAGGAAGAGGTACGGCCCGATGCCCGACGCATTCGCCGCACTCGGGTACGACGCAACCATGCTCGTCGCGCGCGCCATCGCCAGTCGCGGCAGCGATCGCAGGGGGATTCGAGATTACATCGCCTCGCTGAGACCGGATCATCCCTTTCAGGGGGTAACCGGGCCGGCGTACTTCAGTGAGGGCGGCGATCCGCAGGGTATGGGCTTCAGAGTGGCACGTGTCAGCCACGGCAGCCTCCTCACGGGCGCGGCACAGTGATGAAGCTCCCTTCCCTCCCCGCCAATTCCATCAGGCGCACGCTCGCGTCCGGATTCGCAATGCTGGTCCTGCTTCTCGTCGCCGCCGGTCTCTTTGGGTGGGCGACAATCTCCGGGATGTCTCACGAAGTGAGCGATCGCTTTGCCCACGCGAACGAGCTTACCCAGCAGGCGTCGAGCTTCTCGCATGCTATCACCCAGGAAGTCCAGGCTGCGACATCGTACCTCGCGGATCACAGCCCGAAGTCGGAGGCGCAATTTCACCGGCTCGGCTGGGCGGCGCACCGGATGCACCGCACCTTCACGACGCGGCGCAACGAGCTCGCCGATGAAGTCACCAACACCGTCGCCGTTGATGCCAAGCTCGCAGAGGTCGAGAACGCCTATGCCATCGCGCATCGGCTGAGCGATCTCGGCCGCCAGGACGAGGCAGCCGCCCAGGCACAGATCGCCGCCGGGCTGGTCTCACAGCTTCTCGACGAGCTTCAGCGCGTGGACAATGCGAACAATCTCGCATTCGCGCGGGCGGCGGATTCGCTCCGGGCGAATGCGATCCGCAGATCGGCGCTGCTCGTCGCGGCGATCGCCGGCGCCCTGCTGCTCGCCATCGCGATCGTCAGTCGGACATCCACCGCAATCGGCCGGCCACTGCGGATGCTTCTCAAGCATGCGATGCAGCTCAGTCGTGGAAACCTGCAGATGCGCACCAGGACCGCGGGGCTCCCCACCGAGTTCCGCACACTTGGCGAGGCGATGAACCACGCAAGTGACTCGCTCTCACGCATCGTGACCGGGGCCGCGACGACTGCGGACGACGTGGCGCGCTCGGCAGGCGAGCTGGCGTCAGCGTCGCGTCAGATCTCCGATTCGGCCGGCCAGATCGCCGACGCAGTCGGCGACGTGTCGCAGGGAGCGGAGAGTCAGGTCCACCAGATCCGCACTGTCTACGCCGCCCTCGATGGCATCCGCACTCGAGCAGGCGACATGGTGGGAGGCGCCGAAGAGGTGCACGCCCTCGCCGGAGCGATTGAATCGGAGGCGGAAGCGAAGCGCGGAGAGATGGGCCGCGCCCTCGACATCCTGCTCGATGTCCGCAACATCGTTCAGCAGGCCGCATCCGAGGTGAGCGGACTGACCACCACCGCCGCGGAAATCAACAACTTTGTAGTGTCGGTGAGCCGAATCGCCGAGCAGACGAACCTGCTCGCGCTCAACGCGTCGATCGAGGCTGCGCGGGCGGGACCTGCCGGTCGCGGATTCGCCGTCGTCGCGGCGGAGGTGGCCAAGCTTGCCGAACAGACTCAGGCCGCAGCGGACGACGTCGTCAGGCTGACGGAGTCGGTCACAACCCGCGTGACGACGACGTCGCGGGCGATGGAGAGCAGCGCCGCGTCGGTGTGCGAGATCGAGCGCGTCGGACGCGAGCTGGACAGCGCTTTGACGACGATCGTCGCCGCGGCCGAGAGAACGCGGGAGGCCGCGGCAGTCGTGACCGCCAGCGCCGAGCAGAACATGCGCGCTGTCGAGGGCGCCGCGGAAAACCTCGGCCTCGTCACCCGGACCGCCGAGGGACAGGCGACGGCAGCAATGCAGGTGAGCGCCTCGACGGAGGAGCAGAGCGCGGCCTGCGAAGAGATGACGAACGCGTCAGGTGAGCTGTTGCACGGGAGCAAGCAGCTGCGCGGGCTGGTTGGAGAGCTGAGAACAGCGGCGGCATAGCCTCGACGTCTGTCGGGCTCTCCTCCGGTTTCGTGTTTCGGATGGATCTGCGAGTTGGCGGGGAGGCGGTGAGACGGTGAGGACTTCGGAGTGCTCCGAATCCTACCGTGTGCAGGGATCTCCTTTTTCATGTCGTTAAACAACAAGAAAGTTGAACGCTCGGTGCGCCCGGACGGTGTCCAAGCGTCCCGATGCCCTCACCGCCTCACTGTCTCACCGGCAATCTGCAGATCCATGTGGAGCAAGCAACCAGAGAAGAGCCCGACTACTGCACGCATGCCACGGCAGGCCCCGTAACAGCCCTGTCTACAACCACCCGGTGATCGAGGTCGGCAACGCGCAGAGCAACGTCGCGAACCAGCTCCGCCACTCGTTTCATGTGATCGTAGTTGATGTATTGCGGCTCGTCGGTGACCTGGTGGTAATCGGCATGCAGACCGGTCGTGAAGAAGGTGATCGGAATTCCGTAGCGGGCGTAGCTGTAGTGGTCGCTTCGACAGTAGATGCGATTGGGATTCCCGTCGGCGTCTTCCTGATAATCGAACCTGAACGGCGTCGCGCGCTCGGAGTTGACCTTCTCCACCAGATCGCCGAGCTCTGTTGACAGCCTGCGGCTGCCGACGAGCTGCAGATAATCGGGTCCGCCAGCGGGCAGATCGATCGCCTCGCCGCGTCCGACCATGTCCACGTTCAGCTGCGCGACTATCGCTTCGCGCGGCACCGTCGGATGGTCGGTGAACCACCGCGAGCCGAGCAATCCTGCTTCTTCCCCCGTGTGCCAGACGAAGATGATCGATCGCTTCGGCTTGACCGGCGCGCTCGCCATCGCCTGCGCTATCTCGAGCACCGTCACCGTGCCCGAGCCATCATCGTCGGCGCCGTTATTGATCGAGTCGAGATGTGCTGGACGGATCCGGCGAAGGCTGTCCACATTCACATGGATCGTGGCGCGGACCGCCGCCCGTTTGTCGGCGGGGATTCTCCGATCCCAGAACGGCGCTCCGGCTTTCTCGACAGCGATGTTGAACGCCCGGAGAGAATCGTAATCCACGGGCTGCGCGCGAATCCCGATGTGATCGTTGTGGGCGCCGATGGCGACGTATTCGTTGCGCAGAACGGGATCGCTGCCGCGAAGAATGGCAACGACGTTACGCGCGGTTCCCGGCGGCGAATGGCCGCTGAACCGGTCGGTGGAATCGGGATGGATGGTCTGGAAAAATCCGCCGCCGTCGCCGGCAGGCTCGAGTCCCATCCGCCGGACCTCGCCCTCGATGTAATCGGTCGCCCTCCTGTTGCCCACCGTGCCGATCCGCCGCCCCATCATCGAGTCGTCGGCATAGATATAGAGGCGGGTGCGGAGGTCGGTCGCGGTGATCGCGGGGCTCGTCGCGCCGCCGCCGCTTCCCAGCTCTACCTGCCGGCGGGCGCAGGCGATCGCCGCCGTGACGGCGCAGATTGTCATGATCACTCGAACGGTTGACACAGCACTCATTGGCTTTACTTCGGCGCCCCCGGCAGGCTTATCTTCCATGATATGGACCGCAAGAGAGCTGTACTTCTCCTCAGCGGTGGCCTCGACTCGACCACTCTTCTCGCCCTCGCGACGAGCGAGGGATACGCCGTCCACGCACTCAGCTTCGATTACGGGCAGCGTCATTCGATCGAGCTGTCCGCCGCAAGCAAAATCGCCCGCCGGTACGGCGTCGTCCAGCACCTCGTCGCGAAAATTGACCTTCGCGTTTTTGGCGGCTCGTCGCTGACCGCCGACATTCCGGTTCCGCGGGACCGCGATCTCGACGACGAAGCCGGCGGCATCCCGATCACCTATGTCCCCGCCCGTAATACGATCTTCCTCTCGCACGCTCTTGCCCTGGCCGAGGTCGTCGGAGCGCGCGACATCTTCATCGGCGTGAACGCGCTTGACTACAGCGGATACCCCGACTGCCGCCCGGAATTCATCGCCGCCTTCGAGCATATGGCGAGTCTCGGAACGCGCGCCGGCGTTGAGAGCGGCGACGAGGCGGCGATTCGCATTCGCGCGCCACTGATCGACCTCTCCAAGAGCCAGATAATCAAGCTCGGACTTGGATTGGGCGTTGACTACTCAATGACCACCAGCTGTTACGATCCCGGCGCTGACGGCAAGGCGTGCGGAAGGTGCGACGCTTGTCAGCTCCGTCTCCGCGGATTCAGCGAGGCGGGCGCCAGCGACCCGGCGGGATATGCCGGCGGCAGCGCATCACCTGCGGAGAGTCGATCGCGGTGAGCTACACGGTCAAGGAGATCTTCTATACTCTGCAGGGCGAGGGAGCGAACGCCGGGCGTGCGGCGGTTTTCTGCCGCTTTTCCGGGTGCAATCTGTGGAGCGGACGGGAAGAGGATCGGTCGCGAGCTGTCTGCCAGTTCTGCGACACCGACTTCCTCGGGACTGGACCCGACGGCGGAAGGTTCGCTTCGCCCGACGCGCTGGCGGACTCGGTCGTCCGCGCCTGGCGTGGCGATCGGGAAACCGAGCGGTTCGTGGTCTGCACCGGCGGCGAGCCGCTGCTGCAGCTCGATGAGCCGCTGATCGAAAGCCTGCACGAGCGCGGATTCACGGTGGCAATCGAGACGAACGGAACGCGCATCGCGCCGACCACCATAGACTGGGTCTGCGTCAGCCCGAAGGCTGGCGCGCTTCTCGTCCAACAGTCGGGGAATGAGCTCAAGCTGGTTTATCCCCAGCCTGATGCTCTTCCGGAGGATTTCGAGAGCCTCGCTTTCGAGCATTTCTTTCTCCAGCCCATGGACGGACCCCGCACCGCCGAGAATACGAGGTTGGCAATCGACTACTGCATGAGACATCCTCGCTGGCGGCTGAGCGTTCAGACGCACAAACTTCTTGGCGTCCGCTGAATTCCGAACGGCCGTCAATTTGCGTCGCGACAAATCCGGAATCAGGATCAGGCCGTAGAAGAATCCGAGATCCCCGTCCTGCGCTCGGCGCGCCGAGCACAGGACGAAGCAGTCGCTGCACTGCTCCATTCCACTTTTTCGAAGCGGAGACATGATGAGTAACAGGTTCCTGACCCGCGGCCGATATCTGTCGATCGTCTTTTTCGCCGGCATCGCGGCAAGCGTCGCTGGGATCGGTACCATGCTCGCGTCCGATCACCAGGACACACCGGAGGTCGAGCTCAATCCCCGAATGGACATCAACGACGTCTATGCGTTCCCCGGCTCGTCGGCCGACCGGGTGGCGCTGGTGATGACCACCTCCTCGCCGATCGCCGGCCAGAACGCCTCATTCGACCCGGACCTGCTCTATCAGATCAAGATCGATAACGGCGGCGACGCGAGGGAAGACCTGGTGTTCCAGATCACGTTCAACAGCGGAGCAGGCTCGGCGCAGCAGGTGAGAGTCGTCGGCCCGGTATCTCCGACCTCGACCGGCACGTCCAATAACCTCGTCAACTCCACCGCTGTGATCGAGGGCGCCGTAAATACCGCGCTCGGTTCTCCGACGGGAGTGCAGGTATTCGCGGGATTGAGAGCCGATCCTTTCTTCATCGATCTCGAGCAGTTCTTCAAGATTCTTCCCGACCGCCGCCCCTCGACGGGCGCGCTGTCGGGGCCGTCAACCCAGACCGCGCAACAGTTCCGGAGTCCCGGAGTCGATCTCCTGCGACCCTTCAACGCGCTGGCGATCGTCATCGAGCTGCCGAAGTCGCAGCTTGTCTCTTCCACCGCCGCCGACGCGAAGTTCGGCGTGTGGGCCACTATCAGCCGCTAGGACTACATCCATGAATCTCACCAGAATTGTCTCGGCGACTCCGAAACGCGCGATCGCCGGACTGATGACCCTGGCCCTCGTGGTTTCGGCGAGTGCCTGCAACGACAGCACCCAACTTATCGGTGTGGATACCAACAAGGTCTACGTCCAGATCGAGCGCCTGGGAAATCCTCTCGTTTCGGAAGTGTTCTTCCCGAAGCGCGACCACGGGCTCCACAACAACAAGTCTCCAATCGACGATACCAGGGCGATGCAGGACGGCGGCACCGACGTCCCGGGCCACATCCGCTCGTTCGCGTCGCAGTTCGGGCGCAGCGAAAAGATCATCACGACCCTCGGTGCAGTGCTCGCACCCGACGAGCTGCTGGTATATCCGAACCGCAGCACGGCGGCCGGCAATGTCGGCTGGCTCACCTGGGCGCTCAAGCCCGGCGTCGGATACGGCGGCCGGATGCTGAGCGACGACGTCGTTGACGCCGGCCTCACGGCGGTCTTCGGCAATCTGCTCGACGCCAGTGCTCCCGTTGTTGCCGGGCTCACCTCCGACAACGTCCCGGCGAGCGTAAGAAGCTTTTCCGGCGCATTCCCGTATCTCGAAGCACCTAGATAGCAGCCGCATTTGGAGCTTGCCGTCCGCGCATACCAGCGGGCGGCAGGTTTCACCGTTCACATATCAGCGCCAATGACTCGCCGCAGCACGACCACACTCATCATCGTTGCTCTAGTCGCCGCAGGCGGCTGGCTGGGGGCTCGCACCCTCGGCGCGTTCGATTTGTCGGCGTCGCGGGCGACCGCGGGGGCGCGCACCGTCATGTCGGAGACAGCCGACCGTGACACGCAAATCCGCGTCTGGAAAGTCGCCCTCGCTCAGGACTCGCAGAGTGCGATAGCGCTCGGCCAGCTCGCGGCCCTCTATCTCCAGCGCGCACGCGAGACCGGCGAGGATCAGAACTACAACCAGGCAGAGGAGTACGCGCGTCGGTCGCTCGCGCTGCGCGTGAATCGCAACGCTCCAACCTTCGTCACGCTGGCGGCTGCTCTCGTGGCGCAGCATCGCTTTCAGGAAGCCGAGCAGGTGGCGAAGGATCTCGTGGCGTACGATCCGTCGATACCGCAGTACCGCGCTCAGCTCGGCGAGATCCAGATGGAGCTCGGCCACTACGATGTGGCGCAACTATCGTTCGATTCACTCTACAACGTGAGAACCCACCTCTCGATTGCTCCGCGCCTCGCGCGGTGGGCGGAGATCCGGGGGAACACGGCGTACGCGCGGAAGCTCCTCGCCGATGCGCTCACCGGTGCGAGGATGCGCCGGGATCTTCCGAAGGAGCAGCTCGCGTGGTTCCATCTGCGACTCGGTGACATCGACATGCGGAACGGCCGCCTGCGGGGAGCGCGGACGCTTTTCGGGCAGGGGCTGGCGATCGAGCCGAACGATTACAGGCTGCTCGACGCGATGGCGCATCTCGAAGCGATCGAAGGCAAACCCAGGAAGGCGATCGAATACGGGGAACGCGGAATCGCCATCAAGCTCGACCCGGCGACGCTCGGGACCATTGGCGATGCGTATGCGTCCCTCGGCGACACCGCGCAGGCGGCGGACTACTACAAGACGATGGAAGTGGCCGTCGCCGGACAGCCCGGTGCCTACCACCGCGCATGGAGCCTCTTCCTGCTCGACCACCATCTTCGGATTCCCGAAGTGCTCGCCAACGTCACGAAGGAGATCGAGACTCGAAAGGACGTCTACGGCTACGACCTGCTCGCGTGGGCGCTCCACAAGGAGCACCGTGACGCTGAAGCTCGCGACGCGATGATGCAGGCTCGCCGTCTCGGCACGCGCGACGCGATGCTCTTCTACCACGCCGGAATGATCGAGCGGTCGCTTGGCCAGACGCGACGCGCACGCTATTTCCTCGAGACTGCGCTGAACGTGAATCCGAGCTTCCATCCCACCCAGCCGCGCGAGATTCGCGCGGTGCTCGACTCGATAAGCCGCGAGGCACGGTAGGATGACGTCGGAGCTGTTCACCTTCATGCAGCTCGGCTTCAGGCACATCGCCAACCTGGAGGCGATGGATCACATCCTCTTTCTTCTCGCGCTGGCGGCTATCTACCGTCCGCGCGACTGGCGGAACGCTCTCTGGGTGGTGACGGCGTTCACAGTCGGCCATTCGTTGACGCTGGCGCTCGCCGTCACCGGCGCGATGGTACTCCCGATACGACTGATCGAATTCCTGATTCCGGTGACGATCGTCGCGACGTGCATCGAGAACATCATCGTCCGCGACAGAGCGACAGCTCCGCTCAAGGGGCGCTATCGTCCTGTTTTTGCTGCGGTGTTCGGGCTCGTACACGGAGCGGGCTTCGCCGATTACCTGCGGAATCTCTTCGTCGATCGCATCGCCCTCCCGCTCTTCGGCTTCAACGTCGGCATCGAGCTCGGCCAGATCGTCGTCCTGATCTTCGCTGCGGCGTTCCTGCTCGCCGCGGATTGGCTGATTCGGCGAATTCGCGCGTCGATTGCTGTGCCCTCGGCCCACGGGGCTCTCCGCCTTCGCGTGCTGGCGGTGTCGTCGGTCGTGATGGTCATCGCAACTCGCTGGGCAATCGAGCGCAATCCTTGGTGAGACAGCCTGCTATGGCAACGATTGCTATAGCGATCACCGTTGCGTTTGCCGCGATCCTCGCCTCGAGTGAAGCGGTTGCCGCGCATCCTCTGCACACGAGCCTCGCCGAGATCGTTCACTATCCCGCGACTCGCGAGCTTCGCCTCTCGGTGAGGATATTCGTTGACGACTTCTCCAGGGCAGCGGAAGCTCGAGTGCGCGCAAGTGAAGCCTCCACCCGCGCAACGGGTGCCACGGCTCGCGCCGAATCGCCATATCTCGGGTACGTGCGGGCGATGCTCGTCCTCACCGACCCTCGAGGCCGGCTGGTTCCGCTCGGATGGTGCGGGTGGAGACGGGTCGGTGACCTGGTCTGGCTCTGCTTCAGGGCGAACGCGCCGGCAGGGCCGTCGGGGTTTCAGGTCGCGGACAGGATCCTGTTCGATCTCTATGCCGATCAGATCAACATCGTCCAGGCGACGTACGGCGGCAACAAAGCAAATCTGCTCTTCATCCGCGGTGACGGATTCAAGCGACTACGATGACTGCGGCACCAGCAAGGACGACTGCGGACTGCGGACGTACTGCGGACTCAGATTGCGGACTACTGCGGACCAAACGCGGTTTGTCGCTCGGCGCGATCCTGATCGCGACGACTATTTTCGCGCAGACTGCGCGTTCTCAGGATTCGACGCGCGCCACGCGAACCACGCTCGATCCGGTGATCGTCACGGTGACGCGGGGAGGTGGGACAGCGCCCCTTGACGCTCCATTCGCGATGACGATTCTGATACCGGACAGCGCGCGACCAGGCCAGCGGCACATCGCGCTCGACGAATCCATGTCACTCGTGCCCGGTCTCATCGCTGCCAATCGCAACAATCCCTCGCAGGACCCGCGGATCTCCATCCGCGGCTTCGGCGCGCGATCGACGTTCGGCATCCGCGGGATTCGCGTCCTCCGCGACGGCATGCCGCTGACCCTGCCGGACGGTCAGACGCCGGTGGATTACCTGAGTCTCGAGTCAGTCGGACGAATCGACGTTATCCGTGGAGCGGCATCCGCGATGTACGGCAATGCGTCCGGCGGCGTGATCGATCTGCGAACCGCTGCCCCGCCTCGTGAGAGACTTGCCGGCAGTGTGCGGCAATGGTTTGGAAGCGATGGTTTTTCTCGTTCCACCGTTACGGGTGGTGGAACTTCCGGCCCCGCCTATTACCAGGGGGATGCTTCCCTCACGCAGGGCGATGGTTTTCGGGAACACTCGCGGCAACGCGCGACGAGCGGATTCGCTCGCGTCGGCGCACTGTTCGGCGGCACCGACTATTCGGTTGACGCCCTCGTGCTGGACAATCCCCTTGCCGAAAACCCCGGGGCGCTGACAATCGCCCAGGTGCGCGCGGACCCTTCTCTCGCCGATCAGCCGTCGGTGAGCAAGTCGGCGCGGAAGGTTGTTCACCAGGTTCAAGTTGGACTTTCCGCCAACCGTCAGATGAAGCAAGACGAGATCACGGCCTCGACGTACGCCGGCGGAAGGTCGCTCAACAATCCGTTGACCTTCGCGGTGGTGGACGTTGGACGCCGGACATACGGCGCCAGCGCCCGAGCGACGCATTTCTCCTCGCTGCTCGCACGATCCAACAAGCTGACAGCCGGATTCGATCTTCAATCGCAAAACGATCTGCGCAGGAATTTCACCAATTGCAACGACATCCCCACCCCCTCTGCGGCGACAATAACGTGTCCCGTGCTCGGCACTGAACGCGGGACTGTCACTCTGGATCAGCGAGAGATCGTCTATAGCGCCGGCGCATACGCCAACGACGAGCTGCGCCTCACGAACAGACTCCGGCTAAGCGGTGGAGTGAGAGGCGACAAGGTGAGGTTCGAAGTTCGCGATCGACTCATCGGCACGACAAATCCCGACGACTCGGGCGACCGGACGCTCAGCGCAGTGACTCCATTTGCCGGTCTGGTTTCCAGGATCGCACGCGATCAGTCGGCGTACGCGAACATTTCGTCGGCGTTCGAGACGCCGACGGCAACGGAACTCGGTAACCACCCGGACGGCAGGGCGGGAATCAACCCTGATCTCAAACCCCAGCGCTCGACCACGTACGAGGTGGGCGTCAAGAGAGGTGCCGGGAAGTTGAGCTACGACATGGCCGTCTACGCGACCACCGTCCGCGACGAGCTCGTTCCGTATGAGATTCCGCTGGGCGGCGGACGCCGTTATTTCCGCAACGCCGGACGCACAAACAGGCGTGGCGCAGAGGTTGGAATGGCGGCAACAGCGGGTCCCTTCCTTTTCAATGTAGCGTACAGCTATTCCGATTTTCGGTTCTCGCGCTATGTGACCGATTCGGCGGTGCTCGACGGCCACCGGATTCCGGGCATTCCAATCCACCGCGGGCAGTCGAGTGCGACGTGGTCGCGAAATGCAGCGTTCGCTGTCGTGGAAGCCGAGGCTGCTTCCGGGCCGTTCGTGGACGATGCAAACGCCACCCGCG
Organism: Gemmatimonadaceae bacterium; assembly: GCA_041486565.1. Lineage (GTDB taxonomy): Bacteria > Gemmatimonadota > Gemmatimonadetes > Gemmatimonadales > Gemmatimonadaceae > UBA4720. The sequence continues at coordinate 19,653 of JBGPLS010000010.1, read as the reverse complement.
CGCCGAGCTACGAAGTAATTCACATTCGCGGGGGCAGTCGGCGATTATTCGATAATCCGTGGATCTCCTTGATCGCAGGCGTTCAAAACCTGTTCGACCGCACCTACTCCCCGTCGCTCAGCGTCAACGCCGCGCGCGGTAAATTCTTCGAGCCCGCCCCCGGCCGAACGCTGTATGTTGCAGTCAGTCTTGGACATGGCCGCTGGTAGCGAAGCGATCAGGCCAACGCGTCTACGTACTTGATACCCGCGCCGGTGTTGAACAAGACCACCTCTTCATCTCGCCCGAGCTCGCCCCGATCGAGAAGCATTCGGACCGCGGGGAGACAAGCTGCTCCCTCGGGTGCGGCGAATAATCCTTCGAGACGTCCGATTTCGCCGACCGCGGCCAGGAGCTCGTCGTCGGTGACCGCGACCGCCGTTCCACCCGACGCCCGCAGCGCGTCAAGAATCAGGAAGTCGCCGATCGCCTTTGGAACGCGCAGCCCCGATGCGACGGTTGCTGCATTCGCGAACTCCTCGGCGTGTCTGGCACCGGATTCGAAGGCCCGCACAATCGGCGCGCAACCCGCCGCCTGGACGGTGACCATGCGCGGACGCTTCGATCCGATCCAGCCCATCGACTCCATCTCGTCGAACGCCTTCCACATTCCGATGAGTCCCGTTCCACCGCCGGTGGGATACAGGATCACGTCGGGTAACCGCCAGCCGAGCTGCTCGGCGAGCTCGTAGCCGAGCGTCTTTTTCCCTTCCACGCGATATGGCTCCTTGAGCGTCGAGACGTCGAACCAGCCCTCCGCGTCCTTCCGTCTGGCGACTTCGGCTCCGCAGTCGGTGATGAGCCCCTGAATGAGCGCGACATGAGCCCCCGTTTGCTGACACTCGACGATGTTCGCTCGGGGAGTGTCGCGCGGCATGAAGAGATACGCTTCGATTCCGGCGCTGGCGGCGTAGGCGGCGAGAGCGCCGGCGGCATTGCCAGCCGACGGCGCGGCCAGCTTGCGCACTCCGAGCTCGCGTGCCATCGACACCGCTGCCGACATTCCGCGCGCCTTGAAGCTCTGCGTCGGATTGAGCGATTCGTCCTTGATGTAGAGCCTCTTCATCCCGATCGAGTCGCCGAGTCGCCGGGCATGCAACAGTGGCGTCCAGCCTTCTCCCAGCGAGACGATGTTGGCGTCGTCCTCCACCGGCATCACCTCGCGATAGCGCCACATGTCCGCGCGGCGGGCTGAGAGACTGTCGCGTGTGACTGTCGTCGACGCGCGAGCGAGATCGTACCGCACGAGGAGGGGCTTGCCGCATACGGTGCAGAGGTTGTGCAGCTTGCCGGCAGGGTAGCTCGCGCCGCAGGCCGCACATTCCAGGTGAGTGACGTTCGTCATGATGGCCGCTAACTTACGCGAACTTGTGACTGGATGCCTCTGCTGATTGTCGCGCTGACCCGATGATGCCATTCGCCGCGGGAAACGGCGTATGGCGTCTGGTCGGCGCGATGCTGCTGATCGCGCTGGTGACACTCGTCCTCGACTGGCGCGCGAGGCGATAGCGTCCCGATGTATGGCGGACATATCGGGATCGCGCTCGCGGGCAAGGGATACCGGGCGACGATTCCCCTTTGGCTGTTGCTGCTCGCGACGCAGCTACCCGACTGGACCGACGCCGCAGCGTGCGCTGTTGGAATCTCGTCGCCGCCGTCCGAGATGCTGTCCCACTCGCTGCCGGCGATTGTCGTGCTGGCAGCGGTTCTGTCACTTCTGTACGCTGCCGCCGTCCGTGACCTTGGGGGCGCTTCGTTGCTGGCCCTGGTGGTAGTGTCACATGCCGTCGCCGATTACGTGACGGGACTCAAGCCGACCTGGCCGGGCGGACCGGCGATTGGACTCCAGCTTTATCAGCAGCCCGCGCTCGACTTCGCCGCCGAGGGAGTCGTCATCCTCATCGGCTGGGCGATCTACCGACGAAGCCTTCCCGCCGGCCGGCGGCGCTCGAGTGCGGTGCTCTTCATTCTTGTCGCACTGCTGCTGCTCCAGCTTGCCGCGTCGGTGAGCTTCGCAGTCTTTCCGGGACTCAAGAAATGCTGAGCGGAGTATCTTTTCCAGAGGAGGACGAGACCCATCCAGTAGCGCGTTATGAGTTTCCGGTTGATTCCGTCACCCGTTTTTCCGTGACTTATCACATGGACAAATGCGTCGACTGAATGCTGGACACTCACGACGCGCGACTGAGTGAGTCATTCCGACCTTGCCAACGCCGGAATTCCCGGCAATCCGTGGAGAACGACGAAAAAGGAAAGGATTTGTGCCGACTGAGCAATACCACAAGCGGCGAGGAAGCGGAGGAGTCAGTTGACCGACCAGTCCCTGCCGTCACGCGCCGACACGCTGGCGCTGATGCACGAGTACACCGCAAGCGATTCGCTGCGGAAGCACATGCTCTCGGTGGAAGCCGCGATGCGCGCATACGCGGAAAAGTTCGGCGAAGATCCGGATCGTTGGGGAACCGCCGGCCTCGTCCACGATTTCGACTACGAGCGCTATCCGAACGCTGAGCATTCGCCAACAGAGGCACATCCGGCCGAAGGCGTACGGATTCTGCGCGGCCGCGGATATCCGGAAGATATTCTGCAGGCCATCCTCGGCCACGCGACGTACAGCGGAACACCGAGAGAATCGTTGATGGCCAAGACGCTCTTCGCGGTGGACGAGCTGACGGGCCTGATCACGGCGACAGCGCTCGTGAGGCCGAGCCGAAGCGTCCACGAGGTGGAAGCGAGGTCGGTGCGCAAGAAGATGAAGGACAAGGCCTTCGCTCGCGGCGTCAATCGCGACGACGTCATCACCGGCGCCGAGGAGCTCGGCGTGGATCTCGAGGAACACATCGCCTTCGTGATCCGCGCGATGCAGTCGGTCGCCGACGACATCGGCTTGGCTGGAGTTCTGCCAGCTTCGGGCGGCGAGCTCTGAGGTTCGTTTCGGCCGGTCGGTTGGCGGGTGTCGGGAGCGGCGGCAACCGCTCCCACTCTACGGAGCCCCGCTCTCCGCTGCGCTTCCCTCCGGGAAGCTCGGCTTCGAAAGCCGCGGGTCTCCTCGGAGGTCGCGGAACGCCGCCGCTTCCGACACCCGCCAACCTCCCTACCACACAACTGTATTTCCTCGCCGACGCAGTACGGCTGAACGCCGGCGCGATTTCGCGGTGAGGGGAATGCGGCGCGCTTCCGCCCGGCGCGTGTAACCAATCAACACCGATGCTAGTGGCGGGAGCTGATGACGTCCTCCAGACGGCCGTCTGCTTCGCTGCGAGGAGACCCACGGTTTTCGAAGCGAGCTTCCCGGAGGGAAGCGCAGCGGAGAGTGGGGCTCCGTAGACAGCGACAGCAAGCGGCCTGTCAGGAGGATGGCATCAGCTCCCGCCGCGCACATGATTCAAGTGTCTTGCTGTTGGCCGCGCAATGATGCCGCGCGCCCCATTCACTCCATAGCGAATTCGCGACGGAAGATGACGTCAAAGGAGAAGGTCTTGGGTTTGGTCTTCGCCTCCATCACTCCCGCAATCCGCTCGAGACGCGCCGGAATGGCCATGATCTTCTCCTGCGCCTTGCGCCCGGCATCGTTCAGACCCGTCAGCTTGTCGATTGCCCAGAATTTGATCTGCTCTTCGACGATCTTGAGATAATCGCGCGGTCCGTAGATGCCCGCCCGCCTGACGACGTCGGCAAGCTCGCGGAAATGCGGCATGTTCACGCCCGGCATGTCGATCGCGGGCATTATCTTCGCCGCCGACTCCAGCGCCTGGTTCGGATCCCGGTCGAGGACTTCCTTGAACACCGACCGGTAGAAGGTGAAATGCCTCGCCTCTTCCTTGGCGACGTTGGCGAGCACCGTCCCGATCAGCGGCTCAGTCTCCGACGCCAGCTTCCCGGTGTTCGCGTGCGACATCTGCGTCGCGCGCTCCTGAAGCGACGTGTACACGAACACGCGGTACGGGTCGCGGTCCCAGTCGGGAGAGAATCCGGCGCGCATATAGTCGAACTGCATCTTCTCGATCACGACGCGGTCGAACACCTGCGCGTCACGCGTGTAGTCGTGAAGAATGACACCGTGTCTGTCTTCCTCGGCGGTCCACAGGTTCGTCCACGTCTTCCAGTAGCTGTCATCACCGAGGTAGACGGCGAGGATGCGGTGGAAATGTGGCAGCCCTTCCTCGGTAAGAAGGTTGAGCGCGAGCGCCACTCGGGCCGGCTCGCTGATGCCTTCTGCCCGCTTCCGCAGCTCGCGGATGTGCCGGTCCGGATCTTCGTCGGGCGGCGGATCGAGAATCTCGCTCGGGAACCAGAGTATCCGCTTCGCCTCGTGCGCCTTCATGAGCTCTGCGACGACGTCCTCGAGGTCGGCGAGAACTTCGATCTTCGATAGCATCGCTGTGTCGGTAGTCTGCACAGTCACGTCCCGATTTCCAGGATTCATGGTATGACACTCGAGCGCCGGTGGGCGCTGGCCGGCGCGGGGGCACCTTTTCCTAAGATATGCATCACTACCCAATTTGCATCAAGCGCACCACTGTCACCATCGCCGGGCACGCAATTTCACGCCGCGTGATGCCTCATGCCCCGGCGATTATCGCCAGCCACTTCAGCATGACGTCCTCGGGTCAGAAGATGGGTGCTGATTCCGCTGCGCTCTCCGTCAACTCGTGCAATGTCCGCTCGATCTGTCGCGTGTGCCGCGCCTCATGCTTTCCGACGAAGATGCCCCATTGATAGAGATTGAGCTCGCCGAGTATGAGGTGCGGCCGGGTGATTACCGACAGATCCATCCCGTCGCCTTCGATGAATGCGTCTTTAAGGGCGCGTCGGGAGCTGGCGAGCGAGCGCAGCGCCTCGCTCATCCGCGAGTCGTGTGGCGGAATCACCCGCTCCGGCGCCGCCAGTGGTCGCGCCGGCTCGGCGAGCGCGGATCCGTCGAGACTCGAAAGGAGCGATTCCTCGGAAGTCTCCGGCCCTATTCCCTTCTCCTTTCCCCACAGCACCGACCGCGCGACGAGCTTCGCGACACCCGCTTCAACGAGCGCGAGGTGGGTGAGGATCTCCGCGACCGACCACGCATTTCCGCGCGGTCGGATCTCGGCGAAAGCAGGATTCACGTGGTCAACGCTCTCCAGCAGCCGGGCGCGAGTCACATCGAGGCAGTCAATGACTTCAGTCAGCCGTTTTTGCACGATCCTCCGTTGATTCGTTGCGGCCGATGATATCGAGCAGCTCGTTCAGCGCCGTCTGGCCACGATCGCGGGCATACCATGTGCGTACCTCACGATACCGCTCGTCCTTCGTCAGCGCGAGGCCATAGGCCGTGACCCAATCCTGCAGCGGTCGCGGTCTCGGTCCCCACCAGTCGCGCTCGACGTAGTCACTGTCCAGTACCACGATGACGGGAATGGATCGCGCGACTCCGCTGAGATGCTCATCCATCAAATCGGGATTCGCGTCCCGTCCGATGATTCGCATGTCGATAATCGGCACCGCCTCGGTCAGCTTCGCGACCACCGGAAGTGTGTTGACCGAGTCACCGCACCAGTCCTCGCTCAGCACGAGGAGGTGCCAGGGATACCGCACGAGCTGCGCGCGCTCGATGAGCGGATCGGGCACGGTTGCGCGCTTGTAGAGCGCATCCCAGAGCACGCTGTTTTTTTTCGGGCGGGCGAGGAGCTGGTCGAACGTCTCGCCGGCGAGGAAGCGGTGCTTCAGCGTGAGCGCCGGATCGGCCCGTTGCCCCCCAAGGTCAATCACGGATCATGTCCACGTGCCAGATGTCGTCCTCGGTATAGGGATCCGAGGTCCGCCGAAAGCCGAACTCCTCATAGAATCCCTCGAGGTGCATCTGCGCCGCGATGCGGATTGGGCCGCCCCACCCGGCGTCGGCGATCCTCTGAATTGCCTCGACCATGAGAGCCTTGCCAAGTCCGCTCCCGCGCACCGCCGGATGCGTCAGAACCCGGCTGATCGCGGCTTCCTTGTACTTGGCGCCCGGAGGAAAGATCCGTGCATACGCCGAGAGAACGAGGCCGTCAACGGTGCTCCGCCAGCCGAGCAGATGAAGTGCGAGGTGATCGGTGCCGTCGGCATCGAGATAGAAGCACTTCTGCTCGACGACGAACACGCGCTGCCGCACCTCCATGATCGCGTAGAGCTCGCCGACGGTGAGCTCGTCGAACGAGCTGCACTGCCATGTCACCGTCAGTTCAGTGGGGCTGGATTTTGTCGGCATGGGACTCCGATCTGAATATACGAGTCATCGGAGTTGCTGCCTCTGCTTGCTGAAAGCTGAAAAATCAAACCGGGAGGTTCACAGCGGCGAGCGAGCTGTACTTCCGTTCGCTCGCCGCTGTGGGTCTTTCTGTTGATCTTATCCTGGGGTCGCTGTCAGGCCGCGGCGCTGCCCGAGATCTTGAGAGGCGACCTCTCCGCGTACATGTAATCCCGTGTGAGTGGCATCTCAGAGCGACCTTCCTTGTCAGGCTTCACGAGGAGCGCCTGGATCAGGTTGAGCCGTCCCGAAGCGAATCCGTAAGCGCCGCCCGACATGTAAAGCCGCCAGACTCGATAGATCCGCTCACCCGCGATCTTGATCGCTTCGGTCGAGTGCGCCTCGAGCCCCGCAATCCAGTGCCTGAGCGTCATCGCGTAATGCTCGCGCAGGCTTTCGACGTCGCGCAACTCGAACCCTACACGCTCCGCGCTGGCGACTACATGCGACACAGGAACAAGTCTCCCTTCCGGGAAGACGTACTTGTCGATAAACGCGTCGCGCCTCCACAGTCGGCCCTTCAAGCGGTCCATCACCGCGTCCGGGCGGGACCGGGCGACACTGACGATCGTGTGATTCATGAACAGCCCGCCGGGCTTGAGAACGCGATAGACGGCATCGAAATAGCCGCGCTGAAGGTCCCCGCGGACATGCTCCATCATTCCTACCGAGGCAGCGCGGTCGAACTCGGGTTTCTTGCCGAGATCCCTGTAGTCTCGGAGCTCGATCCTGCATCTGTCCGACAGACCCGCCGCCGCTATCCGCTGGGTTCCGAGCGTTGCCTGCGTTTTGCTCAACGTGATCCCGACCGCCTCGACACCGTAATTCTGGGCCGCGTGAATGATGAGCGCGCCCCAACCGCATCCGACGTCGAGCAATCGCATTCCCGGCTCGAGACGAAGCTTCCGGCAGATGTGATCGAGCTTGGCGAGCTGCGCCGTCTCCAGATCGTCACTCGGACTCCGGAAGTAGGCACAGGTGTATACCATCCTCGGGTCCAGCCAGAGCTGGTAGAAATCGTTGCCGACATCGTAGTGGTATTGAATCGCCTTCTCGTCACCGTGCCGCCGGTTCGGGAGAACGCGCGCGAGGCCGCGCGAAAAACGCGTCCCCTTCAATGCTTTCGGCGTAGTGCTTGGATCGCTTGGCAGAGCCATCAGCTTGCCTACCAGTCGCGCAAACTGGCCTGGCGACTGCAGTCGGCGACTGATCTCGTCGCCGAGGTACATCGCACACTCCATCCTGCCTTCGATCTCGATATCCCCCGAGATGAAAGATTCGACGATGGAGAGCTCGGACGGCGGAAGGAGCATGCGCCGCAGTGCACCTGGCCGCACGAAGCCCATCGTAAATTCGGGAGTCGAGGTTGCGCCGGCGGGCTCGAACGTTCCGTCCCAGTAACGAACGGCGAAGACGCGGTCACTCACCGGACCGAAGATGGCTTCGACGACTTCCTGGCTCCGCGGTACTCTGGGGTCTGGCGCGGGGACTGGCGAGGGCGTTTGTCGTGAAGGCGACGGCACGCGAATCTCGGCCGCTGGCTGCGTGTGCACCTGTTGTGGCGTCGTCTCAACCGTTCGATCGCCAAATTCGAATGAATGCTGCTGTGACATGGTTCCCTCTGGCGTCACGCCTCGAGCTTGAAAGAAACCGCGCGATCCATCCCGCAAGCTGCCGGCCACCGGGGAGGGAACTGACTCTCCCTCCATGCTGAATCGTAAGGAAGCCCAGGCATTTCGCAAGAAGGACTGGCGACCGCCTGGCCCATTGACGCGCCCCCGCCTCTGCGGCCTCTTTCCTCGGCCTTATCGTTCCTCCATCCGCCCCTGCCGCCTGCGCCCACATGCAATCACCGACCGCCCGCGACAACGTCCTTGATCAGCTTCCGCTGACAGGCCGGGAATCCGAGCTGGCAATGCTCGATTCGGTCCTCGATCAGGCCGAAAGCGGGGCGGGTCGAACGGTTTTTCTCTGCGGCGAAGGTGGAGTGGGGAAAACCCGCGTAGCATCCGCCGCCGCCGAATCGGCGGCGCAGACGGGCTGGAATGTCGCGCTGGGCCGTGCCTATGCGGTTGAGACCGGAATCCCCTACGCCCTGTTCTCGGACGCACTTCTCCCGCCGCTCAAGAAGCTGGAGCCATCGACTTTGACCGTGCTCACGCGTGGCGGCACAGCAGAGCTCGCTTATCTCTTGCCAGCACTGGGGACCGGAGGCGAGCGAGAGCGCGCCGCCGCGGGAATCGACCCGTCCGAGCTAAAAGCCCGGCTTCTCTGGAATTTCAGCCAGTTTCTCGGCCGCTATGCGGCGAAACAACCGCTCTGCATCGTCCTCGAGAATCTGCAATGGGCCGATGCGTCGTCGCTCGAGCTTTTTCATTTCGTCGCCCGTCAGATCACGGGACAACGAATCGCTCTTATCGCGACCTACAATGACACCGAAGGCGATGGCAACCCGGTCCTTCGGACTACCGAGCAATCGCTCCTCCGGCTTGGCGTCGCAACCCGATGCCGCCTCGAGCCGCTGACCCAGGCCGAGGTCGCGGAGATGCTTCAGAAGATCTTCGCGGTCGACCCGACGACGATCCGGCCCTTTACGGCGCTTCTATATGGTTGGACGCGCGGCAACCCCTTTTTCGTCCACGAGACGCTCAAGTCGCTGATCGAGTCGGCAGCTCTCGTGTGCCGGGACGGTCGGTGGACGGGGTGGGAAGTCGAATCGCTCAAGCTCCCGGCGACGATCCGGGACGCAGTCGCCGGACGGCTCGATCGCCTGTCACAGGGCTCGCGCGAGATCGCCAATCTCGCCGCCGTAATCGGAACGAGCGTGACCTTCGAGCGACTGCACGCCGTTTCCTCGATGGGCGAGTCCGGGCTCGTCGCGGCGCTCGATGAGCTGGCGGCAATGCGGATTCTCGAGGAGCGCGACAGCGCCGCCGGCGCGAGCTACGACTTTACGCACCCGATTCTCCAGCAGGTGACATACAGCGCGCTGGGCGGCGCCCGCGCCCGACTCCTTCACGCGAGCGTCGGTGAAGCTCTCGAAATGTTCTATGGCAACCGCAGCCACGCTCATGCCGGCGAGCTCGCGCTGCATTTCTCCCGCGCCCACACCTTTGCGCCAAAGGCGATTCAGTATCTGACCGAAGCCGGGCGCGCGGCGCTCGCGACGTACGCAAACCGCGAGGCCGCAAGCCACCTCGGCAGCGCGCTGGAACAGATCGAAGCGAGCGGCGAGGAAGTCGCGGAGCACGACGAGATCATCAGGAACCTTGCGCGCGCCCGCCAGCGGCTCGGTGACTACGACGGCGCGCTCGAGCTCTGGTCGATCGCGAGAATGCGCGCTGCCGACGATGGCGATCTTGCACGGCTCGCGTCGATCGAGCACCGCATGGGTCTGGCCTGCTACTGGAGCGGCCGCTACGAGGATGCACTCGCGCATTATGCCGAGGGCCTCCGCGCGGGACAGGGATCGTCGGATAACGCACTGCTCGTGCGGCTTCATCTTGCGAAGGGAATCTGTCTCCAGGACCTCGGCCGACTCGACGCCGCAAAAGCTGAGGTGGAGGGAGCACTCATGGCAGCCGAGCAGGCGGGGGACCAGGCGCTGCTCGCCCGCGCGCATCGGGCGCTCCTCCTGTTGTATGCCTGGACGGGCCCGGCGAGCGTCGCTCGCGAACATGGCGAGAAGGCGATGGCTCTCGCTGAGCGCTCCGGCGACAGGATGCTTGCGTGGACCGCGCATTGGGGAATGGGGCTGCTGGCGGGATTGACCACCGATGCGCCGGCCGTCGCGACGCACATTGCCGAATGCGAGCGACTGGAGGAGCAGCTCCGGTCGCCGCTGCTGCCGCTCTGGACGGCGGAGATTTCAATTCAGTATGCGTCGACCGTGGGCGACTGGGACGCCGGAATCGCGACCGGCGAGCGCACAATCGCTCTCGCGCAAGCACTCGGTCAGCGGCTGCTCCTCCCCAGGCTCCTCGTCTGGACGGGGCTGATCTATCTCTGGCGCGGCGACCTCGTGAGGTCGAAGAGCTATTTCGATCGGGCGTGGGATCTGTCCGGCGCCGGCAAGGGAGCGGTCGAGCATCGCGACGTGCCTACCGTCGTGCCGGCGCACATGGGTCTCGCGGCATATCACCTCGAGACCGGCGACTTTGTCGAAGCGATGCGCTTGGGTGAAGCGGGACTCGCGATCGCCGATCGCGCCGGATACGTGTCATGGTCGCTGCAATGGCTGCTGCCGGTAGTCGGCGAGGCGGCGCTCTGGAGTCAGGATTTCACGCGTGCCGAAAGGCATTGCGAGCGGATGCGGAGCGACGCGACGCGCTTGAATAACCGCCTCGGCCTCGCGATCGCCGACGCCTGCGATGGCATGCTCCGACTTTTCAGGGACAAGGATTCCGCCGGGGCGCAGCCTCTCTTGCGCGCCGCGATCGAATCGCTCGAGGCAATTCCCTTCCCGGACACCGTTGCAAGGGTGCGACGGGTGCTCGCCCTGGCGCTGCGCGACAGCGGCGACCGTGAGGGCGCGACCAGGGAGCTGAAGAAGGCGCACGATGTTTTCGCCCGCCTGGGTGCGGCGGGCGAGCTGTCGAAGGTGAGAGACGAGCTTCGCTTGATCGGAATCCGCCCGCCTGCGCGCTCGGTGGCGTCAGGCGTAGCGGGCCTGACGGGCCGCGAGACCGAGATCGCCAGAATGGTTGCGCAAAGGAAATCGAACAAGGAAATCGGTGCCGCCCTCGACATCTCGGCGCGCACCGTCAGCACCCACCTCTCGAACATCTTCGTCAAGCTTGGCGTTGGCTCGCGCGGTGAGCTCGCCGACTTCGTGCGGTCGAACGGCATCCTCCAGAGCTAGCCACGCCCGGTGCCGGCTATGCCTGATCCGAAGGATTACTCCCGTCGCAGCGAAGGGCGTGTGAGGGTCACAGCCTCACGAGATATGAGAGCTTCATGAAGAGCTGGCTCTCCGTGCGAAGGCGCGCACCGGCATCGACGATCGGCTGATCGAAGTTCTGGCTGCCCTCGTTATACCCGACGTAGAGGAACGACGCCGGGCCCAGCTCGTAGCTCACGAGTCCGCTGCGCGCGTGGCGGACGCTTCGCCGATAGAACGGGTTCGAATTGCGCGTGTCGTACTGGTTCGAGTATTCCTCGATCAGCCGGACGCCGAGCGGCCGGCTGAACTGATACGAGCCCTTCGCCCGCACGATGCGCGCATCGTCCACCAGCGGATTGCTCCAGCGGTCGGCATGCCACGATCGCTGACCCTTTATCTCGACGCTCGCCTGCGGCACCGGACGAACCACGAGCTGCAAACTCGCGTTGTATCCCTTTCCAACGCGCGAGCGGAGCTGGTCCACGATTTCCCGATCGCCGATGTACATGCTGCCCGACGCGGAAATCACCTGTGACGCCTGGGAGCTCGCCTCGAGCGACATGCCACTCATGTAAAGTCGCCGGCTGAACAGCGTGAGATGCTGCCGGAGCGGCGTGATCGTCACCGCAGTCGCCTTCTGAAACTGGAATTCGAAGGGCAGAGTGACGGTGTAGTCGAGCAGCCCACCGCCAAACGCGCTCGCGGTCGTGACCATCACTCCCTGCGAGAGACGCTGGAAGAGTCTGGTACTGGGATACTGGATGATCGCCGCCTTGCCCCCGAGCTGCTGGATCCCCACCCGCGCGAATCGCCCCAACTGATCGCGAAAGCTCGAATCGGCCCCCGAGGCGAGCGCGACGAGATAGAGATTCTTCCCCGCCTGGGTCAGACGCGCTCGGTAGTACAAGCCCTTCCTTGTTTTTCCATCGAGCGCCGGCGCTGTAGCAATGTCCAGTGGAGCTCGGTCCGAGCTGAGTCCGCCCTCCGCGTTGAGCGTGACTCCACCACGCCGGAGCGAAGCATCGACGGATCCGATTCCGTTCTCGGCTCTGTCGGCGCGCCAACCGAGGCCGGTAAGTCCGACATAGGAGTCGGCGAGGATATCGGCGCGGGCCCGCGCCACGACGATGTCGGCGCTCGTGGAAAGCAGAGGACGATAGCCGCTGGATTCGAATCCGCCGTAGGTGAAATAGCCGGGCTGATCGTCCCTGGCATAGAGCGTTGCAAGCGTCACTCTGCCCTGCTTCGCAGTCAGCCTTGCACCCGCGGCCGGATCGACGATTGCCCGGGAGTAGAACAAGTCTCCGATGTTGCTCCGCGCTTCATCGATCGATCGCGGAATCTCGAATGCATCCCGGCCTTCGACGAAGAATGGCCGGCGCTCCGATTGGAACAGCGTGAAGCGCTGATTGACACGTACCTGGTCGTCGTCCGACTCCACCTGCGAGAAATCGGGATTGAGCGTCGCGTTCAGAATCGCCGACGTCGTGAGCGCGACTTTGACGTCCCCTCCGACAGCACCGCGGGGCCTGGCGGTCGCAAAATCCAAAGGCGGACGCGTCTCGAAGAACTGGCCGCCGGAGAGAGCTGAATCGGCGGCGAATCGGCGGCTGCCGGCCTGCGATCCCGAGACGTAGGGCAGAATGTCCACGGTCCTGTTCCGGTTGATTCCCGTGATCCCGGTGAGCACGCCTTCCTGGCACAGTTCGCAGGGATTCCCATGGCGACGGGGAACCCACGAATCCTTTTCGCCGCTGCGGCCGAACACGCGCACGACGTTGAATCCGATCGAGAGTGGCTCTCCGCGCGGGAACCGGAGCGACGCCCACGGAATCATCATCTCCACCGACCAGCCCCCATTGTCAGGACGCGCGGCCGAGTACCAGACGAAGTCCGGCGACGGATCTCCTTCCAATCCCTCCAGTTTGATCCCATCGGCCTGGATCCCGAATGGATTCGACTTGAACTCGAACGCCCGCCGCTTGTCGAGGAACGTGTCGAGCAGGAACGTGACTCGATCGTCGCCGTCACCACCTCGCTCGCGCGGAAAAACCGTCGCGCGGACCTGGCCCGGCTTTGACTCGAATGCGCGAAACGCCAGGAACAGATAGTCCGCGTCATAGGCGACATACGCGACGCTTTTCTCCTGTGCACGAACGAGATCATTTGGCTCGTACTGAACGAAATCGGTGAGCTTTGCTGCCTCTACCCAGGTCTCGTCATCGAGGCGGCCATCAAGAACCGGACGCTGCGCGACCCTCGGGATCGCGATGCGCACCGAGTCGGCCGGCTTGAGTACTGTGGAATCGTGGATCGCCGAGAGCGCCACGAGCGCCGCGAAAATCAGCATGTACCCCGGGTTTAGATGAGGCCTCAAACTTAATGGCCGACCGCCCGGCGCGTTCACCCGGCCACCAGTTCCACTTTCCGGCAAGGACAAGGAGCGCGGGCCCGATCGCCATTCGCACCACCGTCGCGTCAACGAGCACCGCGACGCTGAGCGCAAGCCCGAGGATCTTGATGAGTACGAAATCCCCCAGCGTGAAAGCCGCGAACACCACGATCATGATCGCCGCCGCGCTCGTGATGAGACCTTTCGTTCTTGCGAGACCTTCGGCGATCGCCTCGTTGTCCGCCATTCCCGAGCGCCCGGCTTCGGCAACACGGGAGACGAGAAAGACCTCATAGTCCATGCTGAGTCCGAACACGACGCAGAACACGATCACTGGAATTGCCGGGAAATTTCCGCCCAGCGGCTCGGCGAGACCGGTGCATGCGCCGTGTCACGCCCTGTGGCCGGCCCGCATACCGCGGCACCCCCGCTCTTCGAGGCGCCACGTTGTGATTGTCGCCCAACGTTTCGGGCGCGAGGACGGAGGACATGGTCACGCCGCCCACCTGAGCCCGTATTCGCTCGAGAGCGCCTCGTATATCCGCTGGTCTGCGATCGCGTAACGCTGAAGGACGTTGCGCACATCCTGACCGTGGGTTTTCGCCTGTTCATCGAGCCACCGCTTCACCCATGAGAGATGGCCGCGCTCTTCCTCCAGCATCCGCTGAAGTGTCGCGGCCACAACGGGATGCACTCCAGGCACGTGCAGGTGAAGCGTGAAATGACGGTACACTCTCCGCTCGAAGATCTGGGTTAGCGCCAGGACTTCGAGCAGGGTGAGCGGTGTCCCCACCGCTTCGGCGTAACGGTTCTGGTAGGTATCGCGCACTGGCGCAGGGCGGCCACCGATGGCGATGATCGTCTCGGTCCAGAGCTGGGCGTGCATCACTTCCTCCGCGCTGTGGCGGGTGAGGCTCAGAATGAGCTGAGGGTCGCGGGTGCGCCTGACCATCTGGCCGAGTATGAGCCCGCCGTGCAGCTCCGAGGCGCGGTAGAAGTTGAGTAGTGCGATTTCCGAGTTGAGGACTGACATATGAAGTCTCCTTGAGGGCAACAGGTACCGGGTACCTGGTACCGGATCAAATGCGCTGCTTGATGTGATCCACCAGCCGGGTCCCGCACAGCCGCTCGATGCGGCGGGCGAATGTCTGGATCGCGATCGGATCACCGGGCTGCGCCACAGGGACGGCGCCGATCGCCTGTTCCCCGAAGTGGTGGAAGTCCGCTGCCGCGTCGAGAATCCGCGGAATTACATCCGGGTCCTTCGCGATGCGCTTCGCGATCAAGTCCGATGCGCTCTGCGCGTGACGGACTTCGTCGGCAGAGATGCGGGCGAGCAGGTCGGCTAGCACCGGCTCTTCGCTCTGCTCGCCGAGTCGCCGGAAGAAATAGTGGGCGAGATGCTCGGAGAGCATGAACTCAACCAGGCGCTCAATCAGCTCGTCCGGGCCGACCTCGATCTCCGACTGCGCGCGCCTGATCTCGACGAGCTCTTCGTCGGTGATGGCGGGCTCGTGACCCACCACCTCGAGGTACTGGCGCAGCACGTGGAAGTGCTTGAATCCCTCGTACAGCTCGAGAGAGAAAACCACTCCCGCGTCCACGTCGTCCCAGGTTGCCCTGAGAAGTCGAGCGAGATTTACCGGGTGGAACGACTCGATGAGCGCCGCATCGCGCAGCGCCGACAGGAGCTCGGGGCGCGCGTAAGCGCGGTCACGATCGATTGCCGTCCAGCGAATGTCGCGCTCCACTGACCATGCCCCACGGTCGGCGGCCATCGCGGTGCGTTCGTACAGGCGCCTCGCTGGGCGCGAAGTGATTGTCGTCATGTCAGGCACCAGCTCCGATTGCCATGTGCTCGAGCGACGGCGGCAGCGGCTGATCGATCCCAAGAGATACGAGAACCGCCAGCAGCCAGCGCTCGATTCCGAACGCGGCGCAAGCGGAAGCAGCCGGCTCTCCACCGTCGAGGGAAATTCCGAACGATTCGCCGAAGAACCGCTCGTGATTGTTGAACGACGCGATCGCCATCGGCCGGCCGTTGGGAAAACGAACGACCAGCTCGTGCTTCAGCGCCTTGATCCGCTGGAGCGCCGACTTGCCACGCGCGGTTGGCGCGAAAAAAGGATCGGTGGCGAGAACGATCGCCGCCTCGAGTCCTAGCGACGTGGCGAATTCGAGCGCCTTTGCCATCCACCGCCGGCAGAACGCTTCGACGTCGGCATCGTTGCCAAGGCACACGACCTCACGCATTCGAAAGGCCCAGCCACGCTCGAGAGGAGCGAAACGATCGCCTTCGAACCTCCAGCAGACGCTTTCGGCCGTCATCAGTCTCGGCGACGCGAGACGTTGACCCGCGAGCGCCTCGTAAGTGTGATAGCAGACGGCCGGCGACAACGCGGCGTTCGGACGCTCCATGGATTCTCGCGCGGCCGATGCCGGCGATGCGCTCGTTGCGATTTCCTCGAGAACCGCGGGATTTCCGCTCAGATGCGATGCCGCCGTGAGCCACTGCGGGAACGATGCGAAGTACTGGGCGCGCTCGAGCGTGGCGAAGGCAATTCCAGAGGGAACGGTCCACTCGTCGGAGGTTTCGTCGCTGGCGAGCTGCGCCAGTGAGCAGGCGATGCGCTCCATCAGCTCGCGCGCAGGCCCGCGAAGCCCAATGAGTCCGGACGCCGTCTCCCAGAGCTGCCCGCGCTCGCGCAGCGTCGAGATTGCTTCTTCAGGCCGCAGCATCGCTGGCCTCCTCGACGAACATGGCGGCGATTCGGCCGACAGTGCGGAAGTTGTCCATTCGGATCCGCGAATCAGGAACGAGCGATCCGATCGCGCGCTCCGTGTAGGCGATCAACTCGAGCACGCGAATCGAATCCATCAGGCCGGGCGCAAAGAGCGGCGTATCGGCGAGGATTGTGACGCCCGACGGAGCGAGGCGCTCGTTGAGCCAGCGCAGCATCGCTACGGTAAAGCTCTCGCGCGTGGTCATGCTGCCGCCTCGTCCGCAGCGCCCCACCCGGTCGCGATCAGGTTCGTCAGCATGCGCCCCCAGTAAGTGGAGGGCGGCGGCGGCACGAAATCCAGCAGCTCGTCGGCCACGGCCGTGTCGAAGCACTTGGGCAGCGCCATCTGCGGCACGAAATGCGACAACGATGAGATCAGCGCGCGAAGACGCGGGTCCCCGGTCTCCATCACCGCGCGCTCGAACATCCTGTATGTCGCCAGATCCGTGATAATGGCGCGGGCGAGTTTGCGCTTCCGCCACTCGGCATCGCGTTCCCACGTGTCGTATGCCACGTCCAGGAGCTCGCCGAGCGTCAGCGCCCGCTTCCCCGAGCAGAGATGCACAGTTCGCCCCGCTGTTCGGTGGTCGAGCGCCAGACGCGCGCTCGCGCCGTTGTGTCCCCAGCGATGGAATTCCCTGTTCCAACGCCCTTCGTCTCTCACCAGTACGTAGGCTTCCAGGGACGTATCTGCGTCGAGCATCCGCTCGAGCACGCCGCCGCCGATGAGGCCGGTAGCTCCGGTTACGAGGATCTTTTCCTTCATCGCCGTCACGCCTCCACGGCGACGCCGGTCCAGTGCGCCCCGAATCCATAGGAAAAGAGGAGCACACGCTGGCCCGGCCTGATCTCGCCCGACTCGAGCGCGTCCCGATAGTTGATGAAGTTGTCGCAGGCGAGCGTGTGACCGTGGCGGGCGATGTTGTCGGTCCACACCCGGGCGCGCGGGAGCTGGAGCAGTCCCGATAAGATCTGCCAGCTCCGCAGGCTGACGTTGTGCGGGATGATCCAGTCCACGTCGCCGGGAGACCAGCCGGCGTCCGAGGCGGTCTTGTGGAGGACGTGCCTGCCCGTCGGGAAATACGACGCGACGATCTCATCGCGGAGCGTCTCGACGTCCCAGTAGTATCCCTTCGTGACCGTGGTCGCCCACAGCAGCCGGTTTCGGGCGCCGTCGCGCTCGATCAGCACCGCGCAGGCGGCGTCGGAGGTGCAGTTGAAGATTGCTTCGCGCCCCGCATTCGCCGGGAAAAACTCGGACGAGACGCAGAGCGCGCGCTCGATTCCCTCTGTGAGGCAGAGCGATCGCGCAATCCGCGCTGCCGCCAGCAACGTCGTGCACGCAAGCTGGTCTACCGCAAAGGTCCAGGCGTTCGACAGCCCGAGGTCGTACTGCAGTCGCGCCGCGGGGTACATAAAGCGTCGCACCGTGCAGAGACCCGACGCGCCCGACGCGGAGTCAGTGGCCGCCGAGAAAGCCATCGAGCCGGGTGTGCCACCATAGATCACCAGGCCAACACTCGCCGGGTCGATTTCGTTTTCGGTCAGAAGCTGCCGCGCAGCCTCGAGGCCAAGCTCGGAGGTGGGCGCCATTCCCTTGATCCTTTGAGGAGATGCGCTAAGGATCGCTCACGGGGGGATGGCGGCCTATCCGCCAAGGTACGTAGCACTCTTACGTATATGACGTAGGCGCTCGATCGGGCTTCAGGGCCCCCTGGCCTTGTCGGCGAAGGTTACGGGGTGCCCAAACCGCCACTGGCTGTGCTTTCTGTCCTCCATCGGAGTCTTGAGCATGCCGGCGAACATCGGGATAAGTTCGCGCTGAGCCGGCGTCACCACTGCCGCCGCAATCTCCGGCTGCTCCCAGAAGATCTTCCAGTACTCCTTCTCGGTGGTCTTCACGCTATCCAGCTCGGGCTTGCCGGCGTTGCCGCTCCCCCGCGCGAGGAACTGCCCGAGCGGCATGTAAATCGCGCGAACCCGCGCCGAGAATACCGAGTCGGCCTGACGAAGGGCGGCCGCCTGCGGCCGGGTGAGAAACAGAGAATCCGTCTGCTCCAGCAGCAGCTTGTGAACGCTCGACGTATTCTGGAGATAGAACGAGGTCAGTGAATCGGCGGAGCGACGCTGCCAGCTTCTCTCGATCTTCACAGGCTCGACGGCGCGGCGGAGCTGCTGGAGGCTGAAATCGGTCGAGAGATTGATCGAAAAGTCGATCACGATGCGGAACGGGTCGCGACCGAAGCCACGCAGCGCTCGCGTATCGGCGAATCGCGGATTCACGTCGTACCGGAATCGACTCGCCGCCGCGTCGAACCCGCGGGGCACGAGGAGAACAGGATCGGGCGTCGCCTGCGATCCCCATCCTCGTAACGAGTTGGTGCCGTGCAGCGCCTGGTCGAGGCCGGCGAGCACGTTCTGCAGATAGACGTTCGGCAGAACTCGGCCGTTCCAGCGCTGCGGCATCGGTGGCCGCCACTGGATGTTGAGAGACTGAGTCCACGGTCCGCGGCACCCATTTCTCCCCGCAACTTGCCCGAGGTTGGCGAGGAGACACTTCCTCGCCGTCGCTGATCCGCCGGCAATCAACGAGTTGAGCTGGGCGGCGAGCGCCGCGTCCGACTCCTTCGCCGGATCGGGAATGAATGCGCGGTCGCCGCCACGGCCGTCACCATTCACGTCTCCCTGCACGATGGGCGTGAATGGCAGTCCCGACTGAGCCCGCGCAAAGAGAGTGAGCGTGCCTGTCTTTCGAGTCGAAAATCCGCCGGTCAAAACGAGCACGTGTCGCGCGTCGCCCGAGCTCGGCGCCCACTCGAGCAGATGGGGATCGCCGAATGCCGCACCGTCGAATCCGCGGAATTGGCGGCGGCTCCACTGGAGCGTGTAACCAGCTGACGCGTAGAGAGAAATCTTGCTTCTGAACTTGAATACGTCGGGCGAGAGACCAAGGGTCAGCTGGCCGCCGTATCCGCGCAGATCGCTCACCCGCGTGGACACTCGGCCGAACTGGTCGGACTTTCGTGACTCGGCGGCTGATACCGACCCGCTCGCCGGATCTATCGACGCCGATGAAACGAAGACTGGCCGACCGGACTCGCCGGTGAGCGTGAGGCGGGGAATGCCGGCAAAGTTTGCGTCGATCGTACCGGGTTGACCGAGATCGTACGACGCCAGGCCGCCGACGCGAATCAACAGGGTGCTGACGTTGGTGGCCCAGTCGAGAGATCCGCGCCAGCTCCGCGGCACATCGTAAGATGGATCGATCAACGTCACCTGCGGGGCTCGCTCGCCG
>JBGPLS010000009.1:0-35862 GCA_041486565.1 Gemmatimonadaceae bacterium | reverse complement strand
GTGTGCCGGCGTGCAGACCCTGATGGCGGCATTCAACGAGATCGACGGCGTTCCCGCGCACGCGAATAGCCATCTGCTGACCGATATTCTGCGCGGTGAATGGCGATTTGATGGCGCGGTAGTAAGCGATTGGACCGGCATCGGCGAGCTGCTCAATCACGGGGTCGGCAGCGACAGTGGCAGCGTCGGGAGCCTCGCGCTGAAGGCGGGTGTCGACATCGACATGGTGAGCGAGATCTACCGCAAGCAGGTTCCGTCGCTCGTGCGTGCGGGAAACGTCGCGCCCGAGACTCTTGACGAAGCGGTGCGCCGAATGCTGCGCCTCAAGTATCGACTCGGTCTCTTCCAGAGCCCGTACCGCGTGGGCAACGCCGGACAGGTGGAGGGAGTCACGCTCCCGACAGAGAACCGCACGGCGGCGCGCGAAGTGGCGCGCGAGTCCATCGTCCTGCTCAAGAACGATCGCAACGCCCTGCCTCTGTCGAAGGATCTGGGCACGCTGGCTGTGATCGGTGGACTGGCGGCAGACAGCGGTGCTGCCATCGGAAATTGGTCGGCGCTTGGCCGCGGGGAGGACGCGGTGTCGGTGCTCACTGGTATCAGACGCGCGGTCTCGCCACGTACGCGCGTCGTGTATGAACGGGGCGCATCTCCCATGGACGACGACACTACGGGAATCGCCAGTGCAGTGCGCGTCGCGACTGAGGCGGATGCGATCGTGCTCGTGCTCGGCGAGTCGCCATTACAGAGCGCAGAGGCGGCGAGTCGCGCGAGCATTGAGCTGCCGGGGGCGCAGCTGCGGCTCGCGCAGGCGATTGCTGCGACACGAAAACCTGTAGTCGTCGTGTTGATGAACGGACGGCCGCTCGCGCTGCAATGGCTTCACGACAACGTGCCGGCAATCGTGGAGACGTGGTTCCTGGGCGTCGAGCACGGGACCGCGACAGCGGACGTGCTATTTGGTGATTACAATCCCGGCGGCAAGCTGACCGCGACCTT
The DNA here is from genome assembly GCA_041486565.1 of Gemmatimonadaceae bacterium. Lineage (GTDB taxonomy): Bacteria > Gemmatimonadota > Gemmatimonadetes > Gemmatimonadales > Gemmatimonadaceae > UBA4720. The sequence continues at coordinate 34,863 of JBGPLS010000009.1, read as the reverse complement.
CCCGCGGGTGACGGGCCAGGTGCCGATTTACTACAATCATCGCAACACCGGCCGCCCCCCGACCAATGAGAAATACACGTCGAAATACATCGACGTGCCGTGGACGCCTCTTTATCCATTCGGCCACGGCTTGAGTTACACGATTTTTCGTTACGGCACGCCGCGACTCAACGCGACAACGATGCGGCCGGCGGACTCGATACGCGTCGAGGTGGACGTCACGAACGCGGGTACCGTCGCGGGTGATGAGGTCGTGCAGCTCTATATTCGCGATGACGTTGGGAGCGTCACGCGTCCGGTTCAGGAGCTGCGCGGATTTCGCCGTGTGCGGTTAGCGCCGGGCGAGACGCGCACGATTGGTTTCGCGATCGACGTCCAGGATCTCGCATTTCACGATGCAGCTTTGGCTCGCGTGGCGGAGCCGGGGAGCTTCACCGTGTTCGTGGGGGGCAGCTCAGCGGATACGAAGCAGCTTCGATTCCGGCTCGACACTGCGGATGGTCATCCGATTCGAGTGCCGGGCACATGCGAGGCGGTGCGGTGAACACCAGGGAAACCCTACTTGACAACTCGAACCCGGGGCAGTAGAAAGAGTGTGAATCTAGGCAGACTTACCTGACTTCCTGGTTAGGGAGGGTTGTACGCGGCTGCTCCGTTCCTTCGTCCTGCTGCTGTGTTGCCCGTTGTTGTCCGCCTCGTCGACCCACGTCGTCGGTCAGGCCGACACGTCGGGACATCCCGGCACTCCCGACCAGGTCTATTTGATCATCCGCAGTGACGATGCCGGGATGAGCCACAGCGTGAACATGGGTCTCGAAAGACTCATCACGACTGGCCTTCCCGTTTCGGTGTCGGTGATGTTTCCCACTCCCTGGTACCAGGAGACGGTGGAAATCCTGAAGCGCCATCCCGCGGTCGCTGTCGGCATTCACCTGACGCTCAATTCGGAGTGGAAGAACTATCGGTGGGGACCGGTGTCGGGCCGCGGTACGGTGCCGACGCTCGTGGACGCGGATGGATACTTCTTTCCCTCGGCCCAGGCGCTGTACCAGAACCACCCTGATCTGAAGGAAGTCGAGAAGGAGCTGCGCGCGCAGATCGAGCGCGCGCAACGCTCGGGACTCAAGATCGACTACGTCGACTACCACATGGGAACGGTGGTTGGCTCCCCCGAGTTCCGTGAGATCGCGGAGCGCCTCGCAAAAGAATTCGGCTTGGGAATGTCGGAATACTTCGGCGAGACCAGACATGATCCGCAGTACTGGGCGGCGCCGCGGAACAAGGGCGACAGTCTTCTGGCGATGATCGATCGCCTCCCACCGCGCTTCAATCTGGTGGTTACCCATGTCGGGATAGACGACGCGGAGCTGGGCGCATTGCTCGACATGAATACCTCGAACCCGCTGCCCGACATGAGCAAGAATCGTCAGGGAGAGCTGGATGCGCTCACGTCACAGCGATTCAGGGACGCCCTCAAGGTCCACAACGTCCAGCTCTTGACGTATCGCCAATTGATCGCTATGCAGGGCCTGCAGTCAATGCGGCGACCCGAAGGATGAGAACGTACGTGCGCTATTCGGAGGAGTGATCATGCAGCTACCACCAGGAGGATTGATCATGGATAAGGTTCTGTTGGACAGGCATTCGTTCCTGAACGGCCGCCCGCACGGCTTTCTTGCAGCGGCGATGACCCTGCTGTTCGCGCTCACTCTGAGCGGAACGGCATTGGGCCAGCAGATACGCGTCACAGGAACGGTAAGCGCTACGACCGGTGTGCCTCTTTCGGGAGTCACTGTGCGTGTGCAAGGGCTGGATACCCGCGCGGTTACAGCCGCGAACGGGACATATTCGGTCCTCGCTCCGTCAGATGCAGTTCTGACTTTTTCCCGCGTCGGCCAGAAACCCGTTCAAACAACGGTTGCCGGTCGTACCACAGTCGATGTCACCATGGCGCAAATCTCCTATCTGGAGGAAGTGGTCGTCACCGGCTATCAGGAGCAGCGGCGCGGGGACATCACGGGCGCGGTCGCCAATGTCAACATGGAAAGCGCTGCCCGACAGACGGGGGCAAGTGTTCTCCAGCGGATGGATGCAACCGTACCAGGCGTAACGGTTGTTTCGAGCGGTTCGCCTGGTTCACGCAGTACCGTCAGAGTCCGCGGCATAAGCTCCTTTCAGAACAACGATCCTCTTTATGTCGTCGACGGGACGGCGGTTTCTGACTCATACATGAACTTTCTGAACCCCGACGATATCGTGTCTATCCAGGTTCTGAAGGATGCGTCGTCGGCGTCGATTTACGGCACACGAGCCAGCAACGGCGTGGTTGTCATCGAGACCACCAGGAGGGGACCAGCAGGCCCGCCCCGGGCCACGCTGCGCGTGAGAACCGGTATCGCCACTCCCGTGCGCGGCTATGATGATTTCCTGATTCAGAACCCACTGGACTACTTCGCAGTTGTGAAGGCAAGCTATCTCAACGCGGGCCAGCCGGTCCCGACCAAGATTTTCGGAGACCCCAATGCCCCGACGATCCCTACGTACATCTATGCAAGCGGTGCCGCGACGACCGCGACCGACCAGTGGGGCCGTCCGACCGCTGTGGATGCGACGAAATATTCCTACCCGAACAGCTTGATCATGCCCGGCAGCTCAGGAACCAACTGGTGGAAGGAGATCTTCGGTCCGGCGTTTGTCGGGAATTACAACCTGGATGTCAGAGGCGGCAGCGCGGATAACTCCTACAGTGTCTCCTTCAATTATTTCGATCAGGGCGGCACCGCGAAGTACAACGAGTTCAAGAGGGGAACGGTTCGAGCCAACACCGCATTTCAGCGAAGCAGGCTGAACTTCGGTGAGAATGTCGCGCTCGCTATCGATCGACATAACGGCGGAGTGACCGATGATCCCGGCGGGTACGCCGAAGACGGCATCCTCGGCAAGAATATTCTGATGCAGACGGTTATCCCGGTGTTTGACATCAACGGTAATTATGCCGGCGGGAAAACCACGGGCCTGGGCAACGGGCTCAATCCGCTCAAGGAAGCCTTTGAGTGGAGGAACAACATAAACAAGAACAACCAGGTTTTTGGGAATCTCTTTGGCGGCTATGACCTCACCAAGCACGCGACGTTGAGAAGCAGCCTCGGGTTCAACGTGGCTCAGAACTCATTCGCGGGATTTCAGCCGAGTTTTCCCGAGAACGCTGAGGCCACGTTCACCAATTCCATCAACGAGAACACGAGTCAATTCACGCAGTGGAGCTGGAGCAACACGCTGAGGTACGTGAAGGCGCTTGGCCAGCACAGCTTCAACGTTTTGCTGGGGCAGGAAGCCGGCGCAAGCAACAACCGGTATATCCAGGCGTCGATGGCCAATCTCCTCAACGCCGACCTGAGCAACAGGTACATCAACCCTGCCCTGGGTGACGCGAGCACCCGGGACGTCTTCAGCACAGGTGGCAAGAGCGCCATCCTGTCCATGTTTGGAAAGGCCGACTGGAACTATTCCGACCGATATGTTGCGAGCTTCACACTGCGAAGAGACGGCTCGTCCCGGTTAGCCCCGGGGCACCAGTGGGGAACTTTCCCTGCATTCGGGCTGGGATGGCGAATCACGAACGAGCCGTTCCTGTCTCACAGCGGAATCTTCTCCGATGTCATGCTGCGATATGGATGGGGTATCACTGGAAACCAGCAGATACCTTCAGGACGCATCGTTTCCACTTTCGGCGGCAGCCTCGGTGACACCTACTACGATGTGAAAGGGCAAAACACCGGGGCAATACCGTCGGGATTCCGACAGACTTCTCTGGGGAACCCGGACCTGAAGTGGGAGGAAAACAAATCCAGCAATCTGGGCGCTGACATGCAGCTCTTTGACGGCGCGCTCAGTCTCGTCATCGACGTGTACCGCCGCGCCTCGAGCAACCTGCTGTTCGACCCGCGCACCCCGGCGACGGCCGGCATTGCCAATCCGCCGATCGTCAACATCGGAGAGATGAGAAACACCGGCGTCGATTTTTCCATCGGCCATCAGGGCAGTAACTGGAACGTCAGCTTCAACGGAAGCCACTACAAGAACGAGATCGTCTCGATCAATGGAGTCCAGGACTTTTTCTACGGCCCCATTACGACGCGGTATGGCAACCAGGTCATCAACAAGGTCGGCTTTCCGATCGGGTCGTTCTATGGCTACATAGCGGACGGCTTCTTCAAGGATGCGGCCGACGTGTCGAGCCATGCGACACAGGACGGCGCTGCGCCCGGCCGAATCAAGTTCAGGGATGTGAACGGCGACGGGAAAATCAACCTCGACGACCGGGCCATCATCGGAAATCCGCATCCGAATTTCACCGGCGGCCTGGATCTGGGAATGCGCCGCGGAGACTGGGACGTGAGCGCGACTGTGTTCGGGTCGTATGGAAACGACATCTTCGAGAACCAAATGGAGTTCTACGTGTTCCGCGAGTTCGACGCGAACGTCAAGCAGGATCTGCTGGCGAATTCGTGGAGACCGGACAACCTGAACGCCAAGTATCCGAAACTCGATGTGAACGATCTCTACAGCCACGCACTCAGCAGCTTCTACGTCAAGGACGGATCGTACACCCGGCTGCGCAATCTGCAGCTCGGGTATAACGTCCCGTCGTCGCTGTCACGAATGCTGCCGCTGTCGAGAATTTATGTGCAGGCGGAGAACCTGCTCACGATTACCGGTTACGAAGGCCTCGATCCGTCGCTGCCGGCAGCGAACATCGGTGGCGCGGCAGGCGATATCCGCGATCAGTACCGCGGAATTGACCGTGGAGCGTATCCGAGCAACAGAATGTTCACCGTCGGCGTCGTCGCGTCGTTCTAACCATCGACCTTTTTCAAGGAAACAGAGACGATGAAAATCGTATCGAAACACCCGGTCCTTGTCGGAACGGCGCTACTTGCGCTCGCTACTGGAGCGCTCTACGGTTGCAAAGATTTTCTGTCCGAAGCCGCCACTCCACAGGGGACACTGAATGAAGGGACGCTCGCCAATCGCGTGGGCGTCGAAGGCACGCTCATCGGAGCGTACCGAACGTTGGATTGTACAGACGCAACCCGGGCAAACTGGGGCTGCGCCGCGAGCAATTGGGTGTGGGGCACTGTTGCCGCTGATGATGCCTACAAAGGCTCTGACGGCACCGACCAGCCGCCCATCAACGACATCGAGGGCTACCACTGGGGAACCCCCGACGCCGAGACCTACCTGAACACGAAATGGGGTATCGTCTACGAGGGGGTTGTCCGGGCCAATTCGACTCTGCGCCTCCTCAAGAAGGTAGTTGCGGCAAGTCCGGGTGAATTCTCCGCCACGGAGGCCAAGCAAATCCAGGGAGAGGCGGAGTTTCTGAGGGCGTATTACCACTTCGAGGCGTATCGGATGTGGGGGAACATTCCCTACTACACCGAGGATGAGACGGATTTCCGCAAGGCGAATGGAACCCCCGCGGAGGCCATCACGGCCATCCTGAAAGACCTCGATGCAGCTATCGCAGACCTACCGACGAGCCCAAGGAATGGGAACGTCGGACGAGCGACTCAGTGGACGGCCAAGGCCTACAAGGGCCGCGTTCAGATGTATGCCCAGCAGTTTGGCCCGGCGCTAACAACATTGAAGGACGTTGTCAATAACGGGCCGTACGCCCTGGAGACCAGTTACGACAAGGTCTGGACTGGTTTTAAGGCCGCAGAGAACGGTAAGGAGACCATATTCGCGTACGAGGCGTCGGTGGGTGACGGCTCGGCCGACGGCAGTAATTCCAACTATGGCGAACGACTGAATTTCCCGTATTCCGGCAGCCACTTTGGTTGCTGCGGCTTCAACCAGCCGTCACAAAACCTGGTCAATTTCTACCGGGTTGGCGCCGATGGGCTTCCGTTGATCCTATCGGATCCGAACAACTGGAATGCAAACAACGGCAATTTCAGCGCGTCGAATCTTGCGCCGGTTGATCCCCGCATAGACTGGACGGTTGGCCGCGATAAAGTTCCCTACAAGGATTGGGGACTCCATAATGGACCGAATGGGTGGGTGAGAGACCCGGCAAATGGAGGTTTTTACACTCCCAAGAAAATGGCGCACGAACAGGCAAGCGGCGCCGAAAGCAGCGTTGGTTGGCAGAACACGCAATTGAACTCGGTGAACATCCACCTGTTCCGATATGCTGACCTGCTCCTGCTCCTGGCCGAGGCGGAGGTCGAGGCAGGAGACCTGGCAGGTGCGAGAACGATTGTCAATCAGATTAGAGCAAGGGCGGCGGTTAGCGCCGAGGGATGCGGTCTGCCGGTTGATGCCCCAGCGGCCGCTGCATTGGTCGCGGCTTATCCCACATGTGCGGGTGACAAGCGCATCGCTGTGCCGATCAACGATCCTTCGATCAAGTGGGCAACTTACAGCGTCGGCCAATATCCCTCGTTCCCCGATCAGACCTACGCCCGTAGCGCCGTTCGATATGAGCGCAGGCTGGAGCTGGCGATGGAAGGACAGCGGTTTTTTGATTTGCGACGCTGGGGAATCGCCGCTACAACTCTCAACGCGTACATCAACGGCGTGGGAGGCGGAGCCGAAAAAAGTGCGAGCCGGAGACTCTACAAAGCCGGTGCGGAAGCATTCGCCGCGCGCCATGCCTGGTATCCGCTCCCTGCAATCCAGATCGAGCTGAGCCGGGTGGCGGGTGAGGACAGACTGAAGCAGAATACCGGCTGGTAGTAGCGAGGTACTGCTAGCGTTTTCTGATGGTGAAAGATTGAAGTGAATCGCCGGTATTGGCCACAAGAACGGCCGTACCGGCGGGAGTATGGATCGAGGCAAGCCCCGCGACGTTCAGTGGAACCAAGAGGCCACTTTCACTCGGAGGTACCGGAGTGAAGTGGCCTCGGCCGTTTCCTCTCAGCCAGAGCCCGTTGCCCGCATCCGCTCTGGGCGTATTTGGTTCGGCGTCGTAGAGGTTCCCCGCCACAATCAGATCGAGATGGCCGTCGCCGTCCACGTCGTGAGCGATGATGCCCTTGATCGGTGCGATCTGCGCCAGATTGGGTAATGCCGACAAGCTGAACTTCCCGCCTCCCTCGTTGTGCAGATAGAGACTCGCAAACGTGTCCGTCTGGTAATGAATCGCTGTCTGCATTTGGGAAGGGCTGAGCAATTGAGCGACAGACGCTTGCGCAAACGATCCATATGTGGGGTATCGCAAGCCAATCGTATAGATCGCCTGACCTAGCGGAGCCAATCCGGCGAACGGGTATTCCTTCCCGTCTATTCGTTGGGTGAGAATGATGTCCGTGGTCCGGTTGCCTGTTAAGTCGGCAGCGTAGAGTCCGAACGTGCTGTCCTTCGATGTCGTGTAGGTGTAATTCAGTCCCAGATTTCCAGCTATGAGATCGGGGCGGCCGTCGTTGTCGAAGTCTCCCGTGGCAAGGCTGTACCACCAGCCGCGCAGAGGGGGCAGGCGCGTGGACTGCGTCACGTTGCGCAACCTCTTTCCGTCGTTCCGATAGAACTGGATGGGCATCCATTCACCCGCCGTGACCAGATCCAGGCGCCCGTCGCCGTCGAAATCAATCCAGACCGCATCGGTGATCATGCCTCCTGGATTAACCAGCTCCGGCGCTACCTCGGCGGTGACATCGGTGAAATGTCCCCCGTCGTTACGCAGCAGGTAGCTCCTGGTGGGAGCGGGATAATTTCTCGGAGACAGCCGGCCTCCAACGAATAAATCCGGCCGCCCATCACCCGTAAAATCTCCGGCGCGCACGGTGGCCGTACTCGTCAGCATAAGCGGTAGCGCACGATCGTCTCTCGCGAACTTTCCGCCTCCCTTGTTGATGTAGATGCGGTCCTGCAACAACGGAGATGTCGGCGCGAGCTGATAACCGCCGCTCGCCACATACAAGTCCGGCAATGCGTCGCCGTTCGCATCGAAGAAAAGCGCTCCCCAATCTTCGTATGCTTTGTCAGCCACCCACGGTTGGTCATTGGTGGATGCGACAAAACTGCCGTCCTTTCTCTGAATGAACAGCAGAGCTGGCACACCCGATCCACCGCCGACGAATACGTCATCGAGGTGATCGCCATTTACATCACCGACAGCCAACGGCGGGCCGTGCCTGGAAATCATGTAGGGCAAGAGCGCCTGTACGGTGTAATCCACCGACGTAGAGATCTGATGCTTGTATGCCGGCGCTCTTCGGGCATCCATCGGCTCGAAGACGTGGTTTGGGTTTGGCAGGGGAGGAACAGCTCGTTTCTTCTGCGACGCATCGGACTCTTTCACGATCAAGAGCCGATCAGCGTTCAGTCCCGTCAGCAATTGATAACGCCCGTCTGACCACTCGACTTCCACGCTGTCCACGTGGCGCGCACGACCGAGACCGAAATGCGCACGGTCATCCATCGTGGACATGTAACCACGGTACGGCGTGTCGTAGACGTACTGCTTTTTTCCTCCCGCCGTGACGATCACCTGCGCTCCAATTCCCGCGGTTCCTTGGCGCGGCGATTCTCCCACCAGCCTAACCTCCAACCAGTGGTGCGCGTCGTCGTCGGGCGCGACATTCTGATAGATGAATGCCGGTGCATCGATGTTGTTCACCACGAGATCGAGCTTGCCGTCGTTATCGAGGTCGGCGTACGCCGCGCCGTACGAAAAGCTCGGGCGGTCCATCCCCCATTCATTGGTCTCGTCGGTGAACGTCAGGTCGCCGGCATTGCGGAACACATAGTTCGATTCGTTGTAAGCGGGGAGCTTGTTCAGTAATTCCAACCGTGCTCGACGCGAAGCTTTGGCGTCGCTGCGCCGATTTATTGCGAACATGCTGGTCTGGTAATCGAGATCATTCACCGCCTTCGGATAGCCGTTGCTGATGAAGATGTCCTTGTAGCCGTCATTGTCGAAGTCCGCGAAGAGCGCACTCCAGCTCCAATCCGTATGTGCGATACCCGCAAGGCTGGCAATCTCGCTGAAGATGACATCCCCGTCTTTCGTGACGCCGTTGCTCAGTTGCAAAGAGTTGGCGGTGTAGTCATCGCGAAATCCCCGGCTGCGCGACTCCAGTAGACTGCCGAATGTCGTGAACCCGCTCATTCGCTTGCGGCGGCTCAGGTCGCGAGGCATCATGTCCACCTGGAGAATGTCGGGCCGCCCGTCATTGTTGAAATCGGCGATGTCGACGCCCATGCCCGCGTTGCTCGTATGCTTGAGCCACCGGGCGGCTTTGTTGGTGAATGTCCCATCCCCGTTGTTGACGTACAGGACGTCGTTGGGCGTGCCGTCGTTCGAGACATAGATGTCGGGCCAACCATCCCCGTTCAGGTCAGAGACGACCGCGCCAAGCCCATAACCGGCGTCGCGCAGTATGCCGGCTTTCTGCGACACGTTCGTAAAAGTCCCTGCTTTCCCATCGCGACAGCTGTTCCGATAAAGCTCGTTGTAACTGCCGGGGGTCTGACCGCGCATGCCCGTGGGGTGGCTTGCCACGCCGCGCGAAAAATCCTCGGGCGAATTGTTGAGCAGAAAGAGGTCGAGGCATCCGTCCCCGTCGTAATCGAGGAAAACGGCGTGGGTGGTAAAGCCGGTGTCGGCGACACCGTATTGTGCAGCAGCTTCCGTGAAGGTGTGATTCCCGTTATTGATGAACAACAGATTCGCGCGCTCCTCCGGTTTGGACCATTCGGGTCCGGAAACGGAGACGTAGATATCCAGATACCCGTCATTATTGATGTCCACCATCGTAGCGCCGGTGGCCCATCGGTGCGTGCTGACGCCCGCTCGCTCGGTGATGTCGTCGAAGCGCATGTGCCCTTTATTCAAGTACAGGCGACTCGAGACCATGTTGCCGGAAAAGAAGATGTCCGGCAATCCGTCATTATCGATATCACCGATGGCTACCCCGGCGCCGTTATACACATAGACGTCAGTCTGAACATTCAGAGAGTCATCGGTGGTGATGGTGTTCGCGAACGTGACGCCGGTCTGGTCCGCGCTCAGGAGCTTGAACAGCGGACGAGCCCTCTTTCCGATGGTGCAGCCGGCCAACAAAAGAAGAGGGATCAAGAGTGCGAAGAGACGCGAGTGATGCATGCGTGCGAACCTCGTGATCGTGGGATCCATCGCAAGGGCGATTCGACCTCTACCGCCAGCGGCCGAGCGGCGGCGAGGCCCCGGTTCGATGTCGTCCTCGAGAATGGCGCGGAATAGCGTCCTCATTCGTTGTGTTCTAGCGGCAGAATTGTGAAACGTCCAGTAGCACCCTTGGCGTGCCTCGCCGTATCTTAGCCAACGCCGCTCGCCTTCGGCTCGCGGCTTATAGTCAAATTCCTTATTCGAATTCGCAAGCTGAATCGCGTAGTATCTTTAGGGAGATTATGTCTCCGAAACGCCCTCCGGAGTTGCAGGCCGTCTTCGACCTCGTCGAACGAGGTGGTCCCTACGAATCCGTCGAGGAAGCGAATCGTGTCATGGCGGTTCGCATCCGCGAATACAACGCGCGACCGCAAGCCGATCTCGGGGGAATGTCCCCTGATCAAATGCGTCAGCTGTTATACGGCGACTGGATATCGTCCGGCGCACTTCGACTCGCGAAGAGTCTCACCCTCGAAGACCTCGGCGGCGCCCCGATTTTGGCGGATGCGCGCACAATCCTGTGCTATGTCCGCGATAAAAGCCCTGTAAAGGAGACTGCCGCGCGAAACCTTCCGCGCGCTGTCGTGGCAGAATTGCTTCCGCGACTTCGCATGCGCGCCCAGTCTCGGCACGCGATATGGCTCGGCGAGCCCGTGCCCCTCAACGAGGGTGACGATTTCTGGCTTCCCGTCCTCCGGCACGTCCTGATGTTCGCTGGCCTGCTCATTCGCCGAAAGGGGCTGAGGATCAGCATGCAAGGCCGAGAGCTGCTGGAGGACTCGCGCGCCGGGGACCTCTACACGCTACTCTTTCGAACGCTGTTCCGAGTATTTGACCTGCGGGCACTCGGTGCCGACGATCGTCATCCGGAACTGCAATCCACGATCGCCTATTCGTTTTACAAGCTCCGGACGGCCGCACGAAACTGGGCGTCCGCGGAGGTGCTCGCTCGGACAGCGTGGCTCGAAAGTGCCAGGGATCCTCCCGGCGACGGAGAGTCGAGGAAAATGGAGTTTCGCAACTACGTGTTCCGCTGTCGCGTCCTCGATCCGCTCGTACAGTTCGGGTTACTCGAAGAGCGCGTGCTGCCGAGCGCAGATCGATGGGTCGAAAAGGTCGAGTATCGGCACCGTCCGCTGTTCGAACGTTTCTTGCGATTCGAGTTTGCTCAGGGCGACGGGCGCGATCCGTTGTATGCGCTCTGATTTCACGCATGACGAGTTCGGCAGCAAGCACTTGGCGTGGCGAGCCAGCTGGAATGGAAGTGGGAGCCCGCACGCGGAGAATCAGCGCCACATTTGGAGGTCCGTCTTCCGGCGGGCAAGTAGGGTCGACGGGCGCTAAGAGGCCATCCGGCCGGTGGTCCGACACCGCACTCCGTCTACTCGGCGCTCGCGATTACCCACGGGTCGCGCATCATCCACCCAGCGTCGGGCGCGAAGAGAAATACCATCCCACCGTTCGCGAGCTCCGGGAGAAGACGCCGGGCTCGCGACTGCTCCATGGCGGGGCAACCTTCGCTGCGACCGGCTTTCGTCGGCGTTACGTACGGTGCACCATGCGCCACGACTCGTCTCGCTCGCGCGTTGTCATTGTAACCCTCGGACACGCCCTGCAGTCGTAATCCGATAGATGCGTACGCCCGTCCGCCCGCCTTTCCATGGAAGTCGTAGGTCTCCTGGGCGAGGTAGAGCCCGAGCGACGTCGCCGCGCTTCCCGGCGCGTTCGAGAATCGAGTAGGCACGCCGTCCTTGCCTGCCGATGACCCGCGACCGTGCGCGACCATGAACGGCCCGTCAACGATCGCAAGGGCGCTCATGTCGAAGACGTACCCGCGCGGCGTGGTGCTCGGCAGGCCGTAGTCTACGAAGTAGAGGTATGGTTTTCCTGCCCCGTTCGGATGCGCTGCCTTGTACGCAAAGTAACTTCCGAAGGCGTCTCCGAGCGCCCGGGAATCACTCAGCGGGCGGACGACATTCTGGAAGGCAGCGAGCGCGGCAGTGACGCGGGATACGCCAGCGGACGCGGACTCGGCCCTCGACGTGTCGCTCGCGGCGGTCTTGCCGCTCAGAAACGAAATTGCCGACGTAACGACGGGACCGTTCGTGTTGGAGCCAGGAATGAGTCGGGTTCCGCCGAAGGCAACGGCAACCCCGCCGATCAGCGCGTTCATCAAGACCTGTCGTTGAAGCATTCCTCTCCTTTTCCCGCCCGGTCACCACGGGCGCCATGGCACGTGACCATTGGCGGGAAGGCACTGGAGCCATTCCCGAGCAGACGTCTTCAAGCACTTAAGCAATACATAAGTTTAACACTTATTGGCGGCAATGTAAATGGTTGCGGCCGCGGGTGTTACATCCCGGCGAGGCTCAATCGCCAGCTGTGGTGGGCAGTGGAGCGCCCGCCGAAGTGTCGTCCAGTCCGAAGAGGTAGTCGATGACGTCGTCGGCAGTGTAGCTCTCGCGGCCGCGGAGAAATCCGGCGATCGTCGCCAGATCGTCGCCGCTCGTAAGCAACCGTGGCTCCTCCGACCCGTCCCGCACCTGCGCCTGGCCGATGTTCGCGGTGAGCGAGTTGCAGAGGCAACTGCGCCCCTCGGTGTCGGCCTCCAGGCCGCCTTTCCGCACATAGTCCGCAACGGGCTCGGCGGAACAGCGGTAGTCGACGCGTCCGTCGTCGCGGCGGTACGCCAGACGTAGATATCCAAGATCGCATGTGCGCACTCGGATCACGTTCGCCGACTCGTCTCCTGCCCACCGAACGACCTTGAACGGATACCCAGTGGGCGAAGCTCGAGGATCGGTGAGCACATCGACTTCACCGCGCGCGGCGTGGTCGAGAACGTCACGCTTGAGATCCTCCGCGAAGCCAGACTCCCTGCAGAATGCGAACAGCGTTCCCACCTGAATGCCGGTCGCTCCCTGGGCCAGAGCCTCGCGCAGGCGCTCGGGCGATCCCGTTCCACCGGCGAGCCAGAAAGGAAGACCAAGATCGCGAAGCTTTTCGAGATCGACGACGTCGCGCTCGCCATAAAGTGGCTCTCCACGATCGTTGAATCTCGGCTCGCCACGCGGTGGCGCGTTGTGACCGCCGGCGGTCGGGCCTTCGACGATGAATCCCTCGACGGATCCGTTCGCTTTTCGCGCGAGCGTCGTTGCGAGAGAGCTCGCCGAGATGATCGGAAGGAATTGCGGGCGCGTGAGCGTGACAGTCGTGTCGGCGCCGAGCTCCTGGGGATCGAGCGTGAGATTCAAAGTCTCGGTCGAGGGAATTCCCTCGACGTCGAAGCGGAGCGACGCGGCCCGGTGCTGCGACAGCGCATCGAGCGCGCCCGGAATCTCGCGCGGAATGCCGGCTCCCATCAGCACGTAACCGACGCCTGCGAGCATAGCACCGTACAGCGAGGGAAGATTCGGCATCTGAACCTTTGTCAGCAAGTTGATGCCGACAGGGTTTGCGTGTCCTTCCTTGGCGAGAAATACCTCGACAAAATTGGCGAGCATCGTCAGCTGCTGTCGTTCCCGGCTGACGTGCTGCCGATACATCGGCAGCAGGCGATATGGCTGATCCGCGGGACGCCCCTCGGGCAGGTAGAAGCGCTCGAGCGCGCGCTGAGCGACGCCGGGGATCGGAAACCTTGCCATGGCGCGCTGCATGTGACCGCCGACATCGCCGTCCTGAAGGCGGCGCACGAAAACGGTGTCGAGCACCGTTCCCGAGATTACGCCCAGCTGTCCGCGCATCGATACGGCGCGTGCGAGTTTCCAGTTCGACACCGCGACTCCCATTCCTCCCTGAATGAGCGTCGGCAGACCGGCAGCTGAATTCACTCTATAACCTCCTGGTCCTGGTCGATCCCGGATCTGAGACTGGAGCAGAATATCCCTAAAAAAATAACCCGTACGCGCCCGCGGCGACTGTCAGGATTCGGCCACCCTGTGGTGGTGGCTTTCCCTACACATTTGTGTTTGGCGTGCTCGATTGTCGCCGCGAAACAAATGCCCGGCCCTACTGGTTGATGGCAGGCGGCGCTGCGAAGTCGAGCATTACCGGATGCCACGGTTCGCCCGCCATTCCGTTTGCAGGGCTCACCATCTCCAGGCGCAACGGCGTCACCCTGATGAGAAGGTAGTCATCGCCGTGATTCCGGTTGCTGTAATACCCCGCCCATTCTTCCTTCCAGTGGCTGGACTTCTCGGCTGAATCCAAGACCAGCGCCGCCCGCCCAATGACTGTCACATAACCCATCCTCGTTGCGTCGAAGTAGAGTAGCGTCACCCGCGCGTCACGCCTGATCTGGCCGACCTTGCGCGTCTGCGGATTAGTCGCGATCCAAACCGTCATGCCGCTGTCGGGCGCGAAGGGATCCACGACACGCGCCTGCGGAGAGCCGTCGTCACCGAGCGTAACGAGAGTACAGAATCGGGCTTTCTGCATCACGTCCGTCGCGGCCGCGATTACCGCCGCGCGTGATGGAGGTGTACTTGTTTGACGCTGCGCTGATGCGCCGGACGTCACGGAAAGAACGAGAAGCACGACGCCGGCAACACTGAGTCGTCTCATGGTCGCATCCCCCTGTGGATTTCAATGCACCGCGTGAGCATCACGTCTTCGCTACCGCTTCCTTCACCCCGTAGAACGCTCGCGCCATCCGTCCGATCGAGCGATTGTAGTAAAGAATCAATGCGACGCCCGCGACTGCGACGAAGATCAGTGCCGTATTGATTCCGCCGCCGACTCCCGCCCAGGTGAGACCGATCGCGAGGCCAAGCGCGCTCGCCAGATGCCCGACAGCAGTATACGCGTTTGCCGGCACCAGCTCCATCGGCTCGTTGTAGCTCTTTCTCGCGACCGCCGCCGCCTTGATGAAGAGCGGAGCTCCGGCGAGACCGAGAAGCGCGAAGGCGGGAAGCATTCCCATCGCGACCAACGCGAGAAGAATCACGATCGCGCCGCCGGCAATCACCGGATAGACGCGACTCGCACGCTCCTTTCCGAGTCGCACGACCGCAGTTCGCTTTGCGACGTCGCTGTCACTCTCCGCGTCCTGGAATCCATTTATGAAGAGCAGCAGCCCGACCAGCACGGACACGGGCAGCGATGCCCACACCGCGATCCGCGGAATGTATCCGGCCTGCACGTAGGCGCTGCCGCACACTATTCCGACTCCAAACGCGACGCCCACCGCAACCTCGCCAAGCCCGCGGTTCGCGAGATGGAACGGAGGTCCGGTGTACACGAACCCGAGGATGAGTCCCGCCAGTCCGAAGAGGAGTACCGCTGGACGACCCGAGAGCGCGAAGTAGAGCCCGATCGCGGAGCTGAGCACGCCGAAGACGAGCATGGCGACGAGAAGCTCACCGCGCGTCGTCAGTCCGCGCTGCATGACGCGTGAGCCGCCGGTGAACCCGAGAACAGGAGTTCGGTTTCTGTCGTCGGCGCCAGAGACCTGGTCGTCCAGATCGTTCTTGATGTTCGTGCACGCCTGAAGTGAAACTGCGGCGATGAGCGTGAGAATCGCCCATCCCCACCTGATCGTGCCCGTTGTCGCGAATGCTGCCGCGCATCCGACCGCCACCGACGCCATGCTGGCGGTGAGCGACGCCCAGCGGACCGTTTCCTTCCAGACACCGAGCTTCCCGCGGAGAAGCGATGCATCAGTCTCTCTGATGCCGGCGTCGCCGAAATCGATAATCGAAGGTGGACGCCCAGCAACGATCTCTCCGAACACGCGATGCTTCATGAACCGTGGCGTCACCCGCATGAACGCGAGTATGTCCGTCTGACCCACGGAGTCGAGATACTGCACGATCGAGGACGTCCGCATCGTCGCCTGCTTCGCCCTCTCGCGCTCGGCCGGATCCTTCACGACTTCGGCGCGGCCGGTGACTTCCATCTCCCAGCTCGTGTGCTCCTCGCCTGTCGGAGACTCGTGGAGGAGAAGTGCGACCTCCGGACGCGTGGTCATCTCGCGCACCTTCGGGTCGTTCTTCATGGACGCGAGATAAATGATCGGCCGCGCGTTCTCATCGTCGGGCAGCCACGCGCCAGGATGCATCATGCGCACGCGAACCTCTTCGCCGGCATGAGTGCCGACGGCGACCTTTGTCGCTTTCATGAGCGCTTCACGAATGCGCCGGCGCGATTCCTCGACGGTTGTTGGAACAGGGGCCTGTGGCGCTGTCATGTCTCTCTCTCGTAGTGCCTATGCCACCGGCAATCGCCCGCGGCGCGCTGAAGCTTCGGCCGACATTCTGGCGGCTGCCCGTAGTCCGGCAGGCCCGTCGATCGTCCGCCATATCACATAGACGAAGGTATACGCCCCGGCCGCCGCAATCACCCCGCCTGTCGTGAGTACCGGAGTCCCAGCCGACAGTCCATTGGCGCGAAGCGCGAACCCGGCAACCATCAGTGCGAGGCCGACGTTGGCCATCCACCACTGCCAGCCCGCCGCGCGGCGGCTGTACAATGCAAATCCGACGAACCGGGGAATCACGTGATATGCCACACCATAGATCATCATCGTAACGAAACCGAGAAGCACCATGTGCATGTGCGCGGGACGATACACAGTCCATGCGGGATGCGCCGCCATCGCGACGCCGACTGTGACACCGGCAGCCAGCCAGGCGAGCGCGGCCTTGAGATAAGCCTTCACGAACCACTCCATCAGCGGCTTCCCGGTCTTGGAGTGATCGTCGCGAGAAGAAGAAGCTCCTCGCCTTCCGATCGCATTCCGTGCAGCTCGTTCGGCTCGTACACCATGGTATCGCCCGCAACGCAGCTGCGCTCCGCTCCGTCTGCGCCGGAAAGAATTCCCGAGCCGTCGAGGACGCGGAGAATCACCGTTGACACGCTGTGATGGGGTGGCACCTGCTGTCCGGGAGCGAGTCTGAACACCACCAGCCGCACGTCGTCCGAATCATGGATGACCGCCGTCGCCGGCCGCGTCGGATTGGGTGCAGCCGCGGCGCGCGCGGCTACAGTCGGATCGAGTAATTTCATCCCCCCGCCCCCGCGGGATTCTTCGCGCTGCCCACCGCGGTGCGGAGAGCCGAGATCAGCTCGCTCCGATCGGCACCTGCATCGAGCGCCGCTTTCTCGAGAGAGGCATCGCCTCCGCAGCACGAATCCACACCAAAAGCATTGAATACCGTCACTGTCTCCGGAAAAATCCGAATGACCTCGTTGACGGTCCATGAAGCGTCGATCGAGTGCGACGCCGCGATCGCATCCTGTTTCATTTCCAGATCCTCAGGCCGCGGGAAGATCCGCGGCGCAGCGAAAGCCCAGTGTCTTGAGAGTCGTGCGAGAATTGAGCCGGCTCTTTCGGCCGCGCTGGACCGTCAGCGAAGACCGGAATCTTTGCTGGGGAAATCAACCCGCCTTTGTGGGGCAAACCCTGACGGGCAGGATGCCGCACCATCACACGGGCGGGTGCCTCCCGCGCCGCCCAAGGCCGACTCGGTCCCACACGCGCTCGTGCAGCCAGAACAGGGCGATCTTGGACGTGAACTCGAGTGCGCCCACGGTGAGGGACAGCGCGACGCGACGCGTGAATATGTAGACAAGCAGCGCCGTCGTGAAGGTGCCAAGAACCCTCCAGCTGACGGCTTTGGCGATCGATCGGGCATGGGACTCGGAATAGGTCATTCGGTCACTTTGGCTCGTTGGCGTACCAACCAAAGTAGCAGGTCATGACCTCGCTTCGCGAGGCTCATCTGGCTACCATATTATGGTGAGCGAGTCAGATCGTCGGCCCCAATCCCTTGGCGAGGAGATCGCGAACAGCGTCACGCATGGCGTCGCGCTGCTCGCCAGTCTCGCCGCGCTTCCCGTGCTCGTACTCGCGGCTTCGGGCCGGCGCGACGCCTGGCAGCTCGTCGGCGGCGCGGTGTTCGGCGCGACGCTCGTGCTCCTGTACTCTGCGTCCACGCTCTATCATGCCATTCCGTCGTCGGGAGCGAAGCGGGTGCTGCGGGTGTTGGACCATGGGGCGATCTATCTGCTGATCGCCGGCACTTATACGCCGTTCACCCTGGGTGTACTGCGAGGGCCGGTCGGGTGGACGTTTCTGGTGACGATCTGGGCGCTCGCGGTCTTCGGAATCCTTGCCAAATGCGTGTACCGCTTCCGATTCCCACGCCTCTCGACTGCGCTCTACCTCGGAATGGGATGGCTCATAGTGCTCGCGCTTCGGCCGCTCATGACGCACGTCTCACCGGCGGGGCTCGCGTGGCTCCTCGCTGGTGGTATTTGCTACACCGCCGGCGTCGCGTTCTACGCGACGGACGGGCGCATCCGTTACGGCCACGCGGTATGGCACGGTTTCGTCGCGGCGGGGAGCGCGTGTCATTTCTGCGCTGTGCTCTGGTACGCGGCGCCACGGATGGGGTGATCGAGCTCGCGATTGAGTTAGAGGATCCGACCCATCCAGTATGCGCGTTATGAGTTACCCGTTGGTCTCGTCGTCCGCTTTTCCGTGATTAACGGACTGCAACAGGTCGAACGCGAGATCTGTCGCCGCCCCTCGACACGGACGAACGGACGAACTGGAAGACTGGACACTCACCACGCGCAAACTGGATGGGTGGTTGCCGGGGGCGACCCGACTCAATGAGGACGCCGCTCCAGTAGCGTCGCGGAACGATCGGCGTAGCTTTTGTCGCCCCGGCTGTTCAGTGAGTACGCGCGTTACAACTGACGGGAGTCCCTAGACGGGCGCTGCAGTCACAGCAAAGAAACGTCGGCGCGCCCAGAGCGAGAGGTACACGAGTCCGACCAGCGCGGGTACTTCGATGAGCGGTCCCACGACGGCGGCGAGCGCTTCGCCCGACGCGATGCCAAACGTCGCGACGGCGACGGCGATGGCGAGCTCGAAATTGTTGCCCGCCGCAGTGAACGACAGCGAGGCCGTCGTCTCGTAGTCGAATCCCAGCCGCATGGAGAGCCAGAACGCGAGGCCGAACATGATCGCGAAGTACGCCAGCAGTGGCGCCGCGATCCGGAGCACGTCAACCGGAAGATCGAGGATGCGATGTCCCTGCATCGCGAACATCAGCACGATTGTGTAGAGCAGCCCGAGCAGCGCCGTGGGCCCGAACTTCGGCATAAACACGCCGTCGTACCACGACGTTCCCTTGCGCGCGACGAGCAGCTTTCGTGTGAGATATCCCGCCACCAGCGGCACGCCGAGGAAGATGAGGACGCTGCGCGCGATCTCGCCCATGGTTACATGGAGCACCGCGCTGTCAGCGCCGAACCAACCCGGGATCACGGTGAGGAAGAAGTAGCCCAGCACCGAGTATGTGAGGACCTGGAAGACAGAGTTGAGCGCGACGAGCACCGCGGCGAGCTCACCCGAGCCGCAGGCGAGCGAGTTCCAGATGAGCACCATCGCAATGCAGCGCGCGAGCCCGATGAGGACGAGCCCGTTGCGGTACTCCGGCAGGTCGGGAAGGAAGAGCCACGCGAGGCCGAGCATCACCAGCGGGCCGAGCATCCAGTTGAGGACGAGCGATGTCGTAAGGAGCTTCGTATCGCGTGTGTGCCGGCCGATCGTCTCGTACCGGACCTTGGCCAGAACCGGATACATCATCCACAGGAGTCCGATGGCGATGGGGGCCGACACTCCCGCGACCTTCACATTGTCGAGCACTGCCCCCAGCCCCGGAAACGTGCGACCGACGCCGAGGCCAAGCGCCATCGCGGCGAAGATCCACAGCGGGAGGAACCGGTCGAGCGACGACAGACGCCGCATGACGGGAACATCCGCCGCCGCGGGTATGGGAGCGTGCATATGGTCTGGAGAAGTTAAGCAAAGGTCCCCGAGCCGGCGCTCTACGCCGCGGTAACCTCCGCCGCAGGCTCAGTCTGTGATGAGGCTGCTCCTTCGGTTGCTGAGGCCGTCACCTGATGCCATAATTGCGATTCCGATTACGGGTTGAAAAGCAATGAAGGTTCGCAAGATCACACGGCGCGATTTTGTCGCGGAAACCGGAAAGCTCGGCCTCGGCGTAATGATCGTGCCGAGGCACGTCCTCGGCGGAGTGGGATACCAGGCGCCGAGCGACACGCTCAACATCGCCGTCGTCGGCTTCGGCGGGCAGGGCTCCGAGAATGCCGTCGAGCTTGCTCCCACCGAAAACGTCGTCGCCATCTGCGACGTGGACTTTGCCTTCGCCGAGAAGAACATGGCGGACAAGCTCCACGACCAGAGCGGAAAACCGCGCGAAGGGAAGGAGCTCGCCAAGGGCCTCAAGCTCGAGGAGCAGTTCACGAAGGCGGCACGGTATTCGGATTTCCGCGAGATGCTCGACAAGCAGCGCGACATCGAGGGAGTTGTCATCGCAACGCCGGACCACCTGCACGCAGTGATCGCAGCAGCGGCAATGGATGCCGGGAAACATGTCTACCTCCAGAAGCCGCTCACGTATTCGGTGCACGAAGCGCGAGCGCTTCGCGCGAAGGCGCTCGCCAATCCGAAGCTCGTCACACAGATGGGCAACCAGGGCCATTCGAGCGATGGAGCGAGGCTCGTCAACGAATGGATCCAGGCTGGGATCATCGGACCGGTGCACGAAGTGCACGTGTGGACGAATCGTCCGGTGGTGTACTGGCCGCAGGGAGTTCCGCGTCCGAGCGGTGGTCCGCCCCCGTCGCAGGGTACGAGTCCGTTCGGCAATCCGTGGACCTTCCGCTACGTGAACGGAGTCCTCGCATCGGCGATGGGGACGTACCCTATTCCTGCCGGACTTCGATGGGATCTCTATCTCGGTCCGGTTGCCGAAGACGTTCCTTATCATCCGATCTACCATCCCTTCAATTGGCGCGGCTGGCTGAGCTTCGGCGTGGGCGCGCTCGGCGACATGGGCGCGCATCTCATTGATCATCCGTACTGGGCCCTCGGACTCGAGTATCCGACGAGCATCGAAGCGACGTCGACTCAGTGGGGTACGATGGCCATTCCTGGAGATCCGTCGGCTGCCGCTGGCACGCCCGCTTCACGCACGGTGTATCGGCCGGTCTCGTATCCCGTCGCTACCGCGGTGCACTATCAGTTTCCCGCGCGCGGATCCCAGCCGCCGGTAAAGCTCAACTGGTATGACGGTGGACTCTATCCACCGCGACCCGATCTTCTGCCTGACAACGTGACGCTGAGGAGCGAAGGCGGCGTGATCTTCATCGGCGAGAAGGGAATCCTGATGCACGACACCTACGGCTCGAACCCGCGGCTCTTTCCCGTAGGGCTCACCGAGGATGCCGCTCTGGTAGCGAAGTCATACCCGCGCATCGAATGGAGTCATGAGTTGAACTGGGCGAAGGCGGTCAAAGGACAGGCGAAGGCCAGCTCGCCGATCGAGTATGCCGCGCAGCTCACCGAGACGATGCTCCTCGGACTCGTCGCCCTGCGCACGGGGCAGGGAAGGAAGATCCTGTACGATGGCCCGAACATGAAGATCACCAACATTCCCGAAGCCAACCAGTATCTGACGCGCGACTATCGCGCTGGCTGGTCCGTCTGAATCGATTTTTTCGCGAGGGTATTACTGATGATCCATCGAGCTTACGCGCGGGTGGCGATCGTGTCTCCGCTCGCATTCGTTTTTGTGGCGTGCACGACAACTCAGAGCGGCAGTGTGCAGACGGGTGACGCGTCGGCATCGGGCGTCGTAACCGCGGAACAGCGCGCAGCCGGCTGGCGGCCGCTGTTCGATGGGCGCACGACCGCAGGCTGGCGCGGATACAAGTCGCAGGCGATGCCGGCCGCGTGGCACGTGGTGGACGGTACGCTGACGAAGGCCGGAACCACCGAAGACATCATCACCGCCGACCAGTTCGGCAACTTCGAGCTTGCTTTCGACTGGAAGCTCAGTCCCGGTGGGAATGCCGGTGTATTTTATCGCGGGACAGAAGAGTACGATCACATTTACTGGAGTGGGCCGGAATACCAGCTGCTGGACGATTCGCTGCATGAAGACGGCAAGAGCAGGCTGACGGCGGCGGGCGCGGCCTATGCCCTCTATCCTGCGCCGGCCGGAATCGTCAAGCCGGCGAATGAGTGGAACTCGGCGCTGATCGTGGTGCAGGGCTCGCGCGTGCAGCACTGGATGAACGGGCAGAAGCTGCTCGAATACGAGTTGGGAAGCGCCGATTGGGAGGCCAAGGTGAAGGCCAGCAAGTTCAACGACTATCCTCATTACGGCCGGGCGGCCCGTGGCTACATCGCTTTCCAGGGCGATCACGACGGCACGCTGTCGCTCCGCAACATCAGGATACGCGAGCTGCGGTAGGCGCAGCGGGGGTCGGCACCGCCGCGACGAACCTTTGGACGATTCCCGACTACTATAAATGACGGGAATCGTCCACAGGCTTTCCCGCCGCATAGACAACCGTGACCTCCGCTTCAGTGTCTTCGACTCCGCCACCCGTATTTCTCGATCCATCAGGCAGACGCTGGCGTCGTGTCCGACGCGCGGCGCTGGTTGTGGGCGCGTTGACCACACTCGCCGGAGCCGCGATCGTCGCTGGAATCCTGATTCCGCCTCTTCTCCCTGCGATAGCCGACAATTTCCGTGTCAAGAGGAATCTCCGGGGCGCCCCGAAGCTTGCCACGACGAGAAAGGAGAGGGCACGGCTGGCTGAAAAGCGCAGGCTCTTCGTCGCGCTCGAGCATCGTCGGCCCGCCCTCGGCGTCAAGACTCCATTTCTTCCCGTTCGCGCAGGCGTGCGCACGTCGCGAGGAACGGCGCGTGTGGCAGCGGCGGCAAGCGGTCAGCCCCAGCCGCAGAAGCCGGACAGCGCGGCTCGAAACGAGGTCGCAGGTTTTTACGTCAACTGGGACGACAACTCGTTCTCGTCCTTCCAGGCGCATGCGTCCGCGCTCGATTGGGTCGTTTGTGAATGGGGATTCCTGGCGCCGAGTGGCGATTCTGTGCGCCTCGCCGTGGATCGTAAGGTTCTGTACGTCGCGCAACGGCAGCCACCCGGCCACCGGCCGCGCGTGCTGATGATGGTCGGCAACTTCGACTCGCGCACGAAGCAATTCGATGCCCGCGCTCTTCGCGCGCTGGTGACGAAGCCCGCAGCAAGAGCGAAGGTGATCGCCGAGCTCACGGGCGCCGTCGAACAATATGGACTGGCGGGAATCACTCTCGACTTCGAGGAGATCCCGGCGGACCTCGACGGCGCTGTCGCGCTCTTCGCGGGCGAGCTCCACGCAGCGCTCCATTCAAAGGGCGCGATACTGTCCCAGGCGATATCGACCGACATGGATTCGAGCGCGATTCGCGCCTACGCCGGGGCGAACGACCGCCTCTTCCTGATGCTCTATGACGAACACTATCGTGGCAGCGATCCCGGTGCTGTTGCGGGCCAGCCGTGGTATGTGATGCATGCGCGGCAGCTTCTCCAGGCAATTCCGCCAAACAAGGCGATCCTCGCGCTCGGCGCCTACGGCTACGACTGGAACGACGCAGATGCGGCCTCGTCGGGAACGGAGATGACATTTCAGGACGTCATGGCCGCCGCCAGAGCACAAAAAGCCCGCATGCAGTTCGACCCAGTGACGCTGAATCCCTTCCTCACCTGGACCGAGCCGGATTCCACCGACCACGTCGTCTGGTTTCTCGACGCGGTCACAGCATTCAACGAGATGCACGCGGGCCACACGCTTGGCGCAATCGGTCAGGCGATATGGAGGCTCGGCTCGGAGGACCCCGGCGTCTGGCAGGTACTCGGGCGATCCAAAGCGGATCCGGCGGCGAATCTCGTCTCCATACCTCCGGGTTACGACGTGAAATTCGAGGGGGACGGAGAAATACTGCATCTCGCTGCCCGCCCCACTGCCGGGCGACGGAATGTCACGGTGGATTCCTTGACGGGATTGGTCGCCGACGAGCGACTCATGAAGTATCCGTCCCCGTACGTCGTCGAGCGCGAGGGCGCAAGCGAGCATCGCGTTGCACTTACCTTCGATGACGGGCCCGACACGCGATGGACGCCGGCGATCCTCGACACGCTGGCATCGCGAAATGCCCCGGCGACGTTCTTCCTCATCGGTACCAGCGTCGAGAGGCACATTCCTCTCGCACGGCGAATAGTCGCCGACGGAAACGAGTTCGGGAATCACACATTCACGCATCCGAATCTGGCGCTTACATCGCCGTTCGTGACGCGTCTCGAGCTCGACGCCAACGAGCGTCTGCTCGAGGCCGTCTTCGATCGCCGCTCCGCCTTCTTCCGTCCGCCCTATTTCGGGGATGCGGAGCCCACCACCGCCGACGAGCTGGTACCGGTCTCGATTGCCGCCGACCTCGGCTACGTCACCGTCGGCCTCCACGTCGACTCCGATGACTGGAAGGAGCTCGGCGTCCGCAGGATAGTGCAGACGGTGATTGCGAGGCGACCGCTTGGCAACGTCGTGCTGCTGCACGACGGCGGAGGCGACCGGAGCCAGACCGTCGCGGCGCTCGGTCCGATAATCGACAGCCTGCGCGCCCGCGGCGACACACTCGTTCTTCTTTCCGACCTTGCCGGCTACACGCGCGACGAGGCGATGCCGCCGCTGCCGCCGTCGAGTGCCGGGACGCGAATACTCGAGCTCGCTTCGTTCGGACTCGTTGGCGGACTCGACTGGGGGATGCACTGGGTGTTGCTCATTGCCGTGGCGCTCGGAGTAGGCCGGCTGATAATCATCACCGGCCTCGCGCTGATCCAGCGTTTTCGAGGGCGCCGCACCGGTGCGCCGGCGTATTCACCTTCGCTGAGCGTCATCGTGCCCGCATTCAACGAGGCTCTCGTCATCAACCGGACAATCGGCAGTCTGCTCGAGCAGGACTACCCGGGCGAGTTTGAAATCGTGGTGGTGGACGACGGCTCCTCCGACGCAACGCACGCCGTCGCCCAGGGCACGTATGGAGACGATCCACGCGTTGCCATCTACGCCAAATCGAACGGCGGAAAAGCGAGCGCGCTGAACTACGGAATTGCGCGCGCGCATGGAGAGATCGTCGTCGGCCTCGACGCCGATACCCTCTTTCGCCCGGACACGCTCCGGAAGCTCGTCGCGCCGCTCGCCGATCCGGCTGTCGGCGCGGTTGCCGGAAATGCGAAGGTCGGCAACAGGATCAACGTCATTACGCGGTGGCAGGCGATCGAATATGTCGTCAGTCAGAACCTCGACCGGCGGGCGTTCTCGCTGCTCAACTGCATCACCGTCGTACCCGGCGCGGTTGGCGCGTGGCGCAAGTCACTGGTTGAGGAAGCCGGTTGCTTCAGCGAGGACACGCTCGCCGAAGATCAGGACCTGACGCTCGCGATCCGCCGGAACTGCGCGTCCATCGCCTACGCCGACGATGCGATCGCCTACACCGAGGCACCGGACACCTTCGGTGGCCTCGCGAAGCAACGATTCCGGTGGTCGTTCGGGACACTGCAATGCATGTGGAAGCACCGTGACGCTCTCTTTCGTCCGCGATATGGCACGCTCGGAATGATCGCAATGCCGAACGTCTGGCTCTTTCAGCTCCTGTTCACCGCTCTGTCGCCACTGGCCGATCTGCTCTTTCTCTGGAGCCTCGTCTCTGTATGGCTGGTGAGGCAACAGCACGGCGCGACCTACGCAGTCACCGACCTCGAGCAGGTGCTGACATTCTACGCGGTATTTCTCGCCGTGGACTGGGTGACCGCGGTGATAGCGTTCGTCGCCGAGCCGGGTGAGGACAAGAGCCTGACGTGGCTCGTGTTCCTCCAGCGATTCGCCTACCGGCAGATCATGTACTGGGTGGTGTTGCGCTCGTTCATGGCGGCGATTCGCGGTCATATCGTCGGCTGGGGGAAGCTCGAGCGGAAAGCGAGTGTCGAGGTGCCGGCGTAGTGTCGGCCTCGCGCGCGAAGCCGGTCGAAGCCGCGCCGCTGCCGGCGAGAAAGCGGGCACCTTCGTGGGCCGGCCCCCTCGCCGTCCTCATTCTCCTCGTGATCGCGCTGTTCGTGCTTCACGGCGAGCTGCGCCATTACCGGTACCACGACATTACTCGCGCGATCTTCGCGCTTCCTCGCTCGAACGTCGTGCTGGCTCTCGCGTTCACGGCGATCGCTTATGCGATGCTGCCGGGGTACGACGTGATCGCACTGTCGTACGTCGGACGTCCGCTTCCCCTCCACCGTGTTGCCTTCAGCTCATTCATCTCTTACGGGCTGAGCCAGACGCTTGGATTCCCTCTCCTTACCGGGAGCTCGGTGCGATACCGGTTCTGGAGCGCATGGGGACTCTCCACTTCCGAGATTGCGCAGGCGGTGAGCTTCGTCGGCGCGACATTCGCGCTCGGCATGGTTTTCCTGAGTGGCGCGGTGTTCCTCCTGGAGCCGGCAGCGACGATGAAGCTGGTCGGTCTTCCGTCCGCGATTTTGCGTCCGGCCGGATTGCTGCTGCTGCTCGTCATCGCGCTCTATGTCTTCTGGAGCGCTGCTCAGCGAAGGCCGATCCGTCTCCGCGGATGGGAGTTTCCCGTTCCTTCGATCGAGCTCGCCACACTTCAGCTCGTTGTCGCTTCGCTGGACTGGGCTGCCGCCGGTGCGGTCCTTTACGCGCTGTTGCCCTCTGGTCACGGCATCAGCTTTCTCCCTTTCCTCGGCGCATTCCTGCTCGCTCAGTTCGCCGGCCAGATCAGCCACGTCCCCGGCGGCCTTGGGATTTTCGAAACACTGATGGTGCTGCTGCTCAAGCCATACCTGCCGGCGGCACAGGCAGTTGCTGCGCTGGTGGCGTTCAGGGCGATCTACTACCTGGTGCCTTTCGGACTGTCACTGCTGATGCTTGCCGGTTACGAAGCGGCGAGACAGCGCGAGAGAGTCGCCCATGTGGCCACGACCGCCGGGAGCTTCGCCGCGCGGTGGGGTTCATCGCTTTTGCCTCAGGCACTCAGCGCAACGACCTTCATCGCCGGGGTGATTCTCCTCTTCTCGGGGGCGACACCATCGGTTCACGCGAGAGTCACGGCCCTCGATCGCGTCCTGCCACTCGGCGTCATCGAGGCGTCGCATTTCGCGGGCAGTCTCGCAGGTGCGGGTCTGCTTGTTCTTGCGTGGGCAATCCGACGACGCCTCGACGCGGCCTTTGGCCTTACCGTGGCTCTGCTTTGCGTCGGAATTGTCGCCTCGTTGCTGAAGGGGCTCGACTGGGAAGAAGCGCTTGTACTGGCGATGGTTCTTCTCGTCGTCCTTCCCTCGCGCCGAGCCTTCTACCGGAAAGCGGCGCTCACGAGTGAGCCACTCGAGCCGGCCTGGATCGTCGCCGTTGTCATGGTGGCCGGTGTAACTGTGTGGCTCGGCTTCTTCTCGTACAAGCACGTGGAGTTTTCGAGGGATCTGCTGCTGCGCTTCACGACACACGGTGACGCGCCACGATTCCTGCGCGCGACAGCCGGCACGCTCGGTGCGCTTGCGATCTTCGGATTGATGCGCATGCTCCGTCACGCCGAGGCGGAACCTGCCCTCCCGACGGAAGAGGAGCTGGCGAAGGCTCGGGCGGTAATCGGGGCTTCGCACGACACGGCTGCAAACCTCGTCTTCCTGCGAGACAAAGCGCTCCTGTTCAGTCCCAGTGGAAAAGCGTTTCTGATGTACGGAGTGGAAGGGCGAAGCTGGGTCGCGCTGGGAGATCCGGTCGGTCCCGAAGACGAGGTGACGGAGCTGGCGTGGCATTTTCGCGAAGAGGCCGATCGCCACGGCGCGTGGCCGGTTTTCTATGAGGTGGGCACTGACAGGCTGCCACTCTATATCGATCTCGGTCTGACTCTCCTCAAGCTCGGTGAGGCAGCGGTGGTTCCCCTCGATACGTTCAGCCTGGAGGGTGGGAAGCGCAAAGGGCTTCGCCGCACCATCAAGGAGGTCACGCGCCACGGCGCGGAATTCTGCGTCGCTCCCCGAGAAACCGTCGCTGACCTGCTTCCCGAGCTCGAGCGGGTTTCCGATGCGTGGCTCGAGGAGAAACACACCCGCGAGAAAGGATTTTCGCTCGGCCGATTCGACGAGCGGTATCTCGTGCAGTTTCCGATCGGTGTGGTCCGCGTTCGAGGCGAAATCGTGGCGTTCGCCAATCTGCTGTGCAGCGGAGACGGTACAGAGATCTCCGTGGATCTGATGCGGTATACGCCGTCCGCGCCCGCCGGAGTGATGGAGTACCTGTTTATCGAGCTTCTGTTGTGGGGGAAGGCGCAGGGATATGGGCAGTTCAATCTCGGGATGGCGCCGCTGTCGGGATTGCAAAATCGCTCCCTGGCACCCGTTTGGAACCGCGCCGGGGCGCTGCTCTACAGGCACGGTGAACACTTCTACAACTTTCGCGGGTTGCGGCAGTACAAGGACAAGTTCGACCCGCAGTGGGAGCCGAGATATCTCGCGTCGCCCGGCGGCCTCATACTCCCGCGCGTCATTGCCAATACGGCCGCTCTGATCTCCGGCGGTCTTCGCGGGGTAGTATCACGATGAACAATCCACGCATCACCTTTGAGGTAGTCATTAGCTCAGTGCTTCGTTCCGCCA
Organism: Gemmatimonadaceae bacterium; assembly: GCA_041486565.1. Lineage (GTDB taxonomy): Bacteria > Gemmatimonadota > Gemmatimonadetes > Gemmatimonadales > Gemmatimonadaceae > UBA4720. The sequence continues at coordinate 6,164 of JBGPLS010000009.1, read as the reverse complement.
CGCTTCTCGCTTGCGCGATCTTTCTGCCGGCCTGGGCCCAGATCACGGCTCAGCAGGTCAGATCCCCGATTGCTCCCGACGTGAGCGACTTGCCGTTGATCGAGCTGCCCTCACCGGCTCCGACCAGTCACGTCTTCGCAATAATGCTCACCGGCGACGGCGGCTGGGCGACGCTCGACCGAAAGGTTTCTGCGGAGCTTGTCGCTCACGGAGTGTCGGTCGTTGCACTCAACACACGAGTCTACCTGTCCCGGCGGCGTACTCCGGACCAGGCGGGCTCGGACATGATAAGGGTCGTCAGGCATTACCAGACGCAGTGGTCGAAGGATCGGGTAGCCATCGTCGGCTACTCGCGCGGCGCAGACATGGCACCTTTCGTCGTCTCGCGTCTGCCGGCCGATCTCAAGACGAAAGTCACGCTGGTCGCGATGCTCGGATTGTCGAACGAAACGAACTTCCAGTTCCACTTCAAGGACATCTTCGTCAACTCGCGCAGGCCATCGGACGTGCGTACGCTTCCCGAGCTCGAGCGACTGCGGGGCATGAACCTCCTTTGCATATACGGCGCGGACGAGAAGGATTCCGGATGCCGCGACGCGCCGCCGGGCCTGGTGAAGGCGGTTGTCCGCAATGGGGGCCATCACTTCGACGACGACTTCAAGGCACTCGGCGACATAGTCTTCGACGCCCTGCCGAAGGCGTAGCGGCCTGCCGGGATACGCTACCTTAACGAAGATTCAAACCGAGACAGGCAGAGTTTGCGAGCGCGGCCTTTCCGGCACGCTGCGCGGGCCTTACTTTTTTCGGTTCCCCTATGGAGGCATGACCCCTGACGGAAATGCTGGAAAGCGTCAAGACTGCGCTCGAGTCTCGTTACTCGATCGAGCGGGAGCTTGGTCGGGGCGGCATGGCGACTGTGTATCTCGCCCAGGATTTCCGGCACGGACGTTCGGTGGCGGTCAAGGTCCTCCACCCCGAGCTTGCCTCGGCGCTTGGCGCCGACCGGTTCCTGCGGGAGATCAAGCTCGCGGCCCGGCTCAATCACCCGCACATACTTCCACTTTTCGATTCCGGCGAAGCGGGTGGATTCCTGTTCTACGTGATGCCGTACATCGAAGGCGAGTCACTCAGGGATCGTCTCAATCGCGAGGGGCAGCTGACGCTGGAAGACACACTCGCCATTGGCCGCGCTGTTGCGGGCGCGCTCGACTACGCCCACCGCAATCGCATCGTCCATCGCGACATCAAGCCCGAGAACATCATGCTCAACGAGGGCGAGGCGATGGTGATGGACTTCGGCATCGCCAAGGCGGTAAGCCTCGCTGGTAGCGACACCCTCACGCAGACAGGAATGGTGATTGGAACGCCGGCATATGTGAGCCCCGAGCAGGCTGCCGGTGAGATCGAGATCGACGGCCGCAGCGATCAGTACAGCTTGGGCTGCGTGATGTACGAGATGCTCACCGGAGAGCGGCCCTTCACCGGCCCGACGGCTCAGGCGGTGCTCACCAAGAGGTTCACCGAACCGGTGCCTTCCCTGAGCAAGGTCCTGGAGGATGTGCCGGAGGAGATCGACCGGGCTCTGTCGAAGGCGCTGTCGCGCGACGCTGCCGCGCGCTTCTCGACGTCGGGCGAATTCGCCCGCGCTCTCGTCCTTCAGACGGTTACCACGCCGACCAATACACCGGTGCCGGAAGGGGCGCAGGCGGTCAAGTCGATGGCCGTGCTGCCATTCACGAACATGAGCGCCGACGTCGAGAACGAGTATTTCACCGACGGAATGGCGGAGGAGATCATCAACGCGCTGTCGAAGATAAAATCGCTCAGCGTGGCGTCGCGGACGTCGTCGTTTGCCTACAAGGGCAAGACCGAGGACATTCGCGAGATCGGGAAGAAGCTCGAGGTCTCCGCCGTACTCGAGGGCAGCGTTCGAAAGATGGGCAACAAGATCCGCATCAGCGTTCAGCTCATAAGCGTCAGCAACGGCTATCAGCTCTGGTCGGAGAGGTACGATCGTGAGATAGAGGATGTCTTCGCGATTCAGGATGAGATCGCGCAGAACATCGTAAAGGCGCTGAGGGTCGTGCTGAGCGAAGACGAAAAACGGGCGATCGAGAAGATGCCGACGGAGAACGTCGAGGCGTATGACTATTATCTTCGCGGCCGGCAATTCTTCCATCAGCACCGGCGGACGAGCATCGAGTTCGCCCGGCAGATGTTCACGCGCGCGATCGAGATCGATCCCGAGTACGCCCTCGCCCATGCCGGGATCGCCGACTGCTGCTCGATTCTTTACATGTACTTCGATGCCCGCGAGTCGAACCTCAAGCAGGCGGACAGCGCGAGCCGGAAAGCGCTCCAGCTCGATCCCGATCTGGCGGAAGCGCACTCTGCTCGCGGCCTGGCGTATTCACTCAGCAAGCAGTACGACCTGGCGATGCAGGAATTCGAGACCGCGATGGCGCTCGACCCGAAACTATACGAAGCCCCGTACTTCTACGGTCGTGCGCGCCTCGCACAGGGGCAGTGGTTCGAGGCGGCGCCGCTGTTCGAGAGAGCGGCGGCGATCCGGCCGGAGGATTACCAGGCACCGAGCTTTCTCGCCGCGGCGTACGCTGGACAGGGTCGCATCCACGAAGCGAGCAAGGCCTCCCACAAGGCCGTAGGCGTGATTGAGCGCTGGCTCGACTTGAACCCCGACGACGCTCGTGCGCTCAACCTCGGCGCGACTATCTGGTCAAACCTGGGGCAGCATGAAAAGGCGCTCGAATGGGCGCGCAGATCGCTCGTCATCGACAAGGAAGACCCGCAGCTGCTGTATAACGTGGCCTGCGTCTATGCCATCGAGGGGATGAAGGACGACGCCATCATGACGCTCGAGCGCGCAATAGACAAGGGATATGGCCACAAGGAGTGGATCGAGCACGACTCCGATCTGAATTCATTGCGCAGCGACAAGCGCTTCCAGGCGTTGCTCGAGCGGATGTGAATCGAATCCGTGCGGTAAATGGAGGCCCCGTAGTCTCATCCCACCATGGAGGACACATGCGACACCCGTTCGGCAGGTTTTCGGCAGTGATTGTTTCAGTGGTAGCGCTCGTCGGCTGCACGAAGGCAAATCAGGCCTCGAGCGACACCGGTGCGGCGGCCGTCGCCGCGGCATCCGGCACGACGTTCGACAAGAGCGCAGCCGAAAAGGCGATTCGCCAGGGCGACAGTCTCTGGCTCCGCTCGGTAACGGCGAAAAACGTCGATTCTGTGATGACTCTCTATGCTTCCGATGCAGTCTCGCAACAGGAAGGAGCGCCGGCGCAAAAAGGGGCCGACGCAATCCGGGCCGGTTTCACGGCGTGGTTCAAGGCAAACCCACGCGACCTCAGCCTCACGTTTGGCGACATCAAGTTCTCTGACGACGGTACACTTGCGTACGAAACCGGCAGTTTCGCCGGAACGATGGATGGGCCCGGCGGAAAGCCGATGAAGGAGGCGGGCGATTACCTCACGGTGTACAGGAACGACGGCGGCACCTGGAAAGCGGTTGCCGACATGAGCAACTCGACGGCGCAGCCGGGGAAATAGGGAGGCCGCAATCGGCGGCGATTCTCGAGCGCGGGCTCTTCAACGAGCCCGCGTTTTCTTACCAGCCCAGAACCAGCGCGAAGATCAGCGGCGCGACGATGCTCGCGTCGCTCTCGATCACGTACTTCGGCGTGTCCACCGCCAGCTTGCCCCATGTGATCTTTTCGTTCGGCACTGCACCAGAGTAGGAGCCATAGCTGGTCGTCGAGTCCGAGATCTGGCAGAAGTATCCCCACACCGGAACATTCTCGCGCTGGAGATCCTGGTGCAGCATCGGCACCACGCAGATCGGAAAATCGCCGGCGATCCCGCCGCCGATCTGGAAGAATCCAATCGACCCGTCCGCCGAGCTGCCGGTGTACCACTCGGCGAGCTCCATCATGTACTCGATCCCCGTGCGTACCGTGTGGACGTTCTTCACGTCGCCCGAGATGCAGTGCCCGGCGTACATATTGCCAAGCGTCGAGTCCTCCCAGCCCGGAACGAACATCGGGAGGTTCTTCTCGGCGGCCGCGACCATCCATGAATCGTGGGGCTCGATCTGATAGCTTCCTTCGAGCGAACCGTTGCGGAGAATCCGGTACATGAACTCGTGCGGAAAGAATCTTTCGCCGCGCTTGTCCGCGGCGACCCATTCGTCGAGCACGACCTTCTCGATGCGACGCATTGCCTCCATCTCGGGGATGCAGGTGTCGGTCACGCGATTCATGTGGCGCGCCAGCAGCGCTGCCTCATCGTTCGGTGTAAGGTCGCGGTAGTGCGGGACGCGCTCGTAGTGGTCGTGCGCTACGAGGTTGAAGATGTCCTCCTCGAGATTCGCGCCGGTGCACGTTATCGCCTGGACTTTGTCATGGCGGATCATCTCGGCGAGTGAGAGGCCGAGCTCGGCGGTGCTCATCGCTCCGGCGATCGTCATGAACATCTTGCCACCGCCGTCGAGGTGGGCGCGGTAGGCGTCGGCCGCGTCGACGAGCGTCGCGGCGTTGAAATGGCGGAAGTGATGTCTGACGAAGCGCGAGACGGCGCCGTCTGTCTCCGGCGCTGCCGATATGCGGTGCTTTCGCGGTGCGGGTTTCACCGCGATGATGTTAACGCGACGCCCGGACAACCGTCAACACCGGTTCTCCAGGCAGCGCCAGTCGTATCATGATACTTTCGGTCCTTATGGAGGCATCATGACCGCAGCAAATACCGAACACTTGCTGGTGACTCTCGACGACATCAGGGCCGCAGCCCGGCTGCTGGCACCGGTCGTGGTGCGCACCCCTCTCTTGCCCGACGACGTGCTCGGCTCGCAATTAGGCATCGAGCTCTGGCACAAGGCCGAGGTTCTCCAGAGGGGCGGGTCGTTCAAGTTCCGTGGTGCGTACTCGTTCGTGAGCAGCATCGTCCCGGCCGTACGAAAGCGCGGAGTTGTGGCGCCGTCATCGGGAAACCACGGCCAGGGCGTGGCGATGGCCGCGCGGATCTACGGAATTCCGGCGGTCATAGTGATGCCAACCAACGTGACGTCTGCCAAGCGCGCGGGCGCCGAACGACTGGGCGCCCGCATCGTCCTCGCCGGGACGACTACACAGGAGCGCGCCGACAGGGCAAGGGAGATTTGCGAAGCGGAGGGAATGACCCTGGTTCATCCGTACGACGACCCGAGGATCATCGCCGGGCAGGGGACGGTTGGGCTGGAGATTTTCTCCGACGTTCCCGAGGTTGATACGGTGCTCGTACCCGTGGGCGGCGGCGGTCTCAGCGCCGGAGTCTCGACCGCGATAAAGCTTCTCGCTCCGAACGCGAGAGTGATCGGCGTCGAGCCGGTTGGCGCGCCAAAGCTCACCGAGGCGCGGGCCCACGGCCGCCCATTCAAGCTCGATGCTACAAGAGGGCTCGCCGACGGACTGCAGGCGTTGGAGATCGGTGCGCTCCCCTTCATGCACCATCAGCGCTACATCGACGACGTCGTACTGGTGGATGATGCGCCACTGCCTGCGGCGATGCGTCATCTTCTCGATCGAATGAAGGTTGTTGTCGAGCCAAGCGGCGCCATAACCGTCGCGGCGCTGATGACTGGCGCGGTAAAGGCTCGAGGAAAGACTGTCGCGGTGTTGAGTGGCGGCAACATCGAGTGGCAGGGACTGCGGGATCTCCTCGGCCGCGCGTAGATCCTACCGGCAGCGCCCGGCACGATAATCCCGCGGCGAGCATTCGAATCCCCCGGTTGCCCACAGTCCGCGTTTCTCGGTGCGCGCGTTTTTCACCGCTGCGCGAATGCGCTCGACGTATTTCACGTTCGGCGGATAGACGAGAGTAGTTGCGTAGCCGCTTTCCGCCATTCGCTCGTTTATCATGCTGCCGTCAGGGAGGAACAGATACGCGAGCACTCTCCCGTATTGATCGGTCACCCTTACGTCCGTCTCGGCCGTCACCGTCGTCCCCACAGGCATGATGCCGATAAGCGCTTTTCTCGCCTCCCGTCCGAGCTCACGATCGGACATCTCAGGAGAGTCGATCAGCAGCAGCCGGACTCGCCCCAACGGAGCGCAGACGATGCTGTCGCCGTCCGAAACGTGAGTAACAGTGCAGCTCGTCCG
>JBGPLS010000008.1:0-36427 GCA_041486565.1 Gemmatimonadaceae bacterium | reverse complement strand
AACGCCCGAGTCGATCTTCGCAAAACTCCAACGACTTGCAAAAGCAATTAATGGGACACCAGACTAGCTCACACCCGGCCATCGCGAGTCAGGTGAGCCGGGCATCGAGCTGCAGCTCCAGATTTCCTGCAAATGCCTTCGAGACCGGACATCCCGTCAGCGTCGCCCGGGCAATCTTCTGGAATTTTGCGTCATCGATATTCGGAACCGATGCGCGAACGTCGAGCTTCATCGTCGTGATCTGGAATCCGCCGCCGACCTTGTCGATCGTGCAAGCGGCGGTCGTCTTGATTTGCGCCGGCGGTGTTCCATTCTTCTCCAGATCTCCGCTGAGCGCCATGCTGTAGCACGCGGCTTCCGCGGCTGCGAGAAGCTCCTCGGGATTGGATCCGGCTCCCTCACCGAAGCGCGAGTCGAAGCTGTACGCGCCATGAAGACTTCCACTTTCGGCGCGGTAGCTTCCCGTTCCATCCTTGAGTCCGCCTTCCCATGTTGCGTTGGCTTTTCTTGTCGGCATACCGAATCTCCTGTGTGGATTGCGGGCGAAAACCGGCTTCCTAGCTGACAGTCTTGGAAAACCGTTTTACGCTGACGACGATCAGCGCCGTTGCGAAGCCGATGAGAATGAGAGTTTCGTGCCAGAGAACGTTGATTCCGACGCCCTTGAGTAGAATCCCCCGGAGAATCATCAGATAATAGGTCAGCGGGAGTGCATAGGAGAACCACTGCGCGATACGCGGCATCGCATCCAGCGGAAACATGAACCCCGAGAGCAGGATATTGGGCATCAGAAAGAAGACGCTCAGCTGCATCGCCTGGAGCTGCGTTTTCACGAGCGTCGAGACGAGCAGTCCCACTCCGAGGTTCGCCACGATGAAGCCCAGCGATAGCACGTAAAGGAGCAGCACGCTTCCACGAATGGGAACGTTGAAGAGGACGCGGCCAAGAATGAGGATGGACGTCATCTGGACGTAGCCCACCACGACGAACGGGAGCAGCTTGCCGAGCATGATGTCCGTCTTGCTGACGGGAGTGACGACGAGCTGCTCGAAGGTGCCACGCTCTCGCTCACGGGCGATGGCGATGCTCGTCACCAGAAGGAGCGTGAGACTAAGAAGCACGCCGATTATTCCCGGAACGATGTAGACAGAGCTCCGGAGCGCCGGGTTGTACCAGGGCCGCACTCGCACGTCGAGTGGCGGCGAGCGCGTGGAGCGGGGATCCAAGATGGCGTTCGCGCGCACCGAGGCTGCCAGGGCCGCGCCGCCGATTGCCGCCGCCGACGCGAGAGGATCCGCGGCATCCACTATTACCTGCGCGTAGGCTGTTCGATGCCGCTTGAGATTGCGCTGGAAATCCGGTGGAATGACGATTGCCGCACGGGCGCGTCCCGATTCGATCCAGTCACGCACTTCGTCGCGCGAGCGCGCCTGTCCCGCGATCCGGAAGTTCTGCGTCTGCTCCATCACAGAAATGAGGCTTCTGCTGTCTGAGCTCCTGGATTCGTCCAGTACCACGGTCGGCAGGTTCCGGACTTCGGTGCGTATTGCATAGCCGAAGAGAATGAGCTGGACAACGGGGATGCCGATGATCAGCGCGAACGTCAGGCGGTCTCGCCGCATCTGGATGAATTCCTTGCGGAGCATCGGCCAGAGGAGACTCCTTCCCCAGCTCGAGCCGGTCATGCAACGACACCTTCATCGCGGCGTTGCAGCTCGATGAACACATCTTCGATCGTCGGCTGTCCGAAGTGCTTCGTCACCTCCTCGCTCGTTCCGATCGCGATGAGATGTCCGCGCGAAAGAAACGCGATCCGCTCGCATCGCGCCGCTTCGTCCATGTAGTGCGTCGTCACCAGGATGGTGGTGCCACTCTTCGCCAGCTCATAGACCGTGTCCCAGAAGCGCCGGCGCGCTGCGGGGTCGACGCCGGCCGTGGGCTCGTCGAGGAACAGTATCGCCGGGTGATGCGCGATTGCGCAGGCGAGCGAGATGCGCTGCTTCAAACCGCCACTCAGCGTTCCCACCAATTGTCCGCTTCGTGGACGCAGTCCCAGTGTATCGAGCAGCTCGTCCATGCGCTTTCGCTTCTTGTCGCCTCCGAGCCCGTACAGCGAGGAGTAGAAATCGAGATTCTCGAAGACTGTCATGTCGTCGTACATGCCGAATCGCTGTGACATGTAACCGATGTTCCGGCGGATGTCCTCCCCCTGTGTTTTCACGTCGAACCCGGCAACCGTGGCCGCTCCCGACGTCGGCTCGAGGAGGCCACAAAGCATCCTGATCGTCGTTGTTTTCCCGGACCCGTTCGGTCCGAGCATCCCGAAGACTTCTCCGCGTCTGATGTCGAAAGTCAGCGCATCCACTGCCGTGATGGAACCGAAGACCTTTGTGAGCTTCTCGGTGTGAACCGCTGCGGACGGCGACTCCGGCTGCGCCGGAGGCCTGTCGCCCACCGGGGTCTCGGTCACTTGCGCAACGCTTTCTTCGGAATGGTCACCGTCACGGGCAGACCCGGCTTGAGCGCGCCGGTCGAATCCGCGAACTCGATTTTCACCCCAAACGTGAGATCCGCCCGCTCCTCCTCGGTGAGGGCTACACGTGGTGTGAACTCCGCCTTGGAATTGATAGCCACCACGTGGCCGGTGAAGCTCCGGTCAGGAAGGCCGTCAAGGACGGCACGCGCAACACTGCCCATTGCGATGCTCGGGATTTCCTTCGCGTTCACGTATACCCTCACCCATGGGCGGCGAACCTCACCGAGCGTCACAGCGGACTGGCCCGCGGTCACGATCTCACCCGGCTGTGCATTCCGGCTCAACACCACTCCGGCAACGGGCGCGGTGAGCGTGAGATCGCCGACAACAGCCTTCACCGCTGAGAGACTCGCCTGTGCGCCGGCAACTTGCGCTCTCGCCGCCGCGATACGTTCCGGCCGGTTGCCCTGCTGCAACAAGACAAGGGATTGTCGCGCGGCGTCGCGTCGTGCTGCCGCCTGCTTCGCCGCTGCCTCCGCCGCATCGCGTTGCTGCAGCGGAATCGTGCCTGTCCGCGCCAGCCGCCTCGCCCGCTCTGCATCAGCTGTCGTGCGTGTGGCTTCCGACTCTGCCGCCCTCACCTCTGCGGCCGCCCGGTTGATCTCCGCGGCACGAGCCCCGTTCTCTGCCTCACTCAATCCAGCGCGCGACGCCTCGACCTGTGCCTGACGTTCCGCGATCTCCGGCTGGGAGCTCGGTTGAGTAAGAACGGCGAGGATGTCCCCGACCCGCACGCTGTCTCCGTCATCAACCAGCATCTGAACGACGCGACCGGTCACCATGGGCGCGACGTCTATCTCGACGACTTCGAGTGTACCGGTGGCGACGACGTAGTTACCGTCTCCGCCACTACAGCCGGCTAGAAAGAGGAAGATTAGACAGAATGCGCGATTCATGAGTTAGCTTTTACGGGATGCAGGAAGCAACGACGTCAGCTATACCTCCCTCGATTGACCGTGTTCTTCGCCTTTTCCGCTCCATGGGGCGCGAGGAGAAGATGCAGGCGCTGGTACAATATTCCAAGAAGCTCGAGCCATTCCCGGAGCGGTTCAGCGACCTTGACCGGGCGAAGTTCAACATCCCGGAGTGTCAGACGCGTGTGGACATCGTACCTGAGCTGAAGGACGGCAGGATACACTTCTACGCCGATCTCAATCTGCGGCAGTCGCCGACCATTGCCGCGGTGCTGGCGATCGTGTTCGCCGCAGTGAACGATCAACCGCCTGAGACGACGCTCGGCATACCGCCGGATTTCGTTCGCACGCTGATGGAAAGCATCGGGCTGGGAGCTCGCGAGCCCGGGCTCAACGCCATGATAACCCGCCTCAAGCGGCATGCACTCGAAGCTCAGACAACTCACAGGGGGAGCTGATGGCCCAATCGCCTCAGACATACAAGTCGCACCGCCGTCTCATTCCTATATATCATTTCTTTGTAACGCCGGTTCTCGTTCTGAATGTCTTCGCCGAGCTGCTTCGGCTCAACAAGTACAGAACGCCGTACCATGTGTGGCTCGTCATCGTGGCGATCGCGCTCGTTATCCTTGCCTTCGCTGTGCGATCCATGGCCACCCGCGTCCAGGATCGAGTCATCCGCCTCGAAGAGAGGGCGCGACTCGGCGCGCTATTGCCTCCGGACATGCGCGACCGCGTGAACGATCTGACAACCAGCCAGCTGGTCGGGCTGCGATTCGCATCCGACGAGGAGGTAACAGATCTTGCGCGCCGCTGCCTCGCCGGCGAGCTGACGAAAGGCGAGCAGATCAAGAAGGAAGTTAAAAGCTGGCGGCCTGATTACCTGCGAGCGTAAAATAGAATCGCGGCTGGGTTAGCTGCTTTACCTAGTCGCCCATCGCCTTGATGACGACGCGCTTTGCGCGCCGTCCATCCCACTCGCCGTAGAACACCCGCTGCCAGGGGCCAAAGTCGAGCCGTCCCTTCGTCACCGGGACGATCACTTCGTGCCCAATCGTCAGTGACCTGAGATGCGCCGCCGCATTGTCCTCCCCGGTGCCGCTGTTATGCCGGTAATCGTCGGGTGACCAGGGCGCTATTCTTGTCTCGAGCCAGTCGAGAATGTCCTTCCACAGGCCCGGCTCGTGATCGTTCACGAAGACCGATGCGGAGATGTGCATCGCCGACACCAGTACGAAACCCTCGGCGATTCCAGCAGCTGCGCGGCAGGCCTCCACATCGTCGGTGATGTCGATGATCTCCTGCCGCTTCTTCGTCGTGAAGGTGAGGTAGGAGGTGTGCGTCTTCACGTCGCTCGGAGCGTTGCTAGAAGAGATCCGTGCCACGAGTCGGCCGCCCGTGAGGTGAGCCGTGACCGCCATTCACCGAGCGTTGTCACCGATAGATCGAACACCTCGGTATCGCCATCAACCTTGCCCGCCACCGCAAGCTCAGTGAACGCGTCACGCGACACCGAGCGGATTCGTCCATCCTTTCCGCGGAAGAAGATGAGTCCGCTGGTGACGATCGCCGCATCGATCTCCCGCTCGAGCGACTTGAGAGTTCGGAAAAGCCCGTCAATCGAGCATCCTGAGGCCCCGGCGCGCTCCTGATCCACCGCGATCGTCAGGAAATGTTCATCCCTCCAGTCACGAGCTGCGCTCAGGGGCACTCCGTGTGCCTTCCAGTCGCCGAGGTAGTTGTCGACTTCCTCGAGCAACCTCGACTTCGCGCTGCTGTCGAGCTCTCGATCCACGCCATAGACCCATACGCGGGCACTATCGGGAAACTTCTCAAACGGCGTCAGCATCATGTTTCAATCTACCGGTTGGTTGAGCTTCGATACATGGTGGCGGGGATTGATGCCGGTTTCCGGGGCCTTGGTCCCTTGAAGCTGCTCGCCGGCAGCTCCAGAACTCGCCACATGTACCACGATCCAATCGTACGATATGGCGCCCACTTCGCGCCGATCTCGAGAACTTTCTGCGGTTTAGGCAGCTTCCGCATTCGATACGCGATCTGCATCCCCTTCTGGACGCCGAAGTCGAGATCGGGAAGGACGTCAGGCCTGCCAAGACGGAACATGAGGAACATCTGCGCGCTCCACCTGCCGATCCCCTTCACCTGCGTCAACGCGTCGACGATTCCCTGGTCTTCGAGATCGTGAAGCGACTCGATCGGCAGAGACCCGTCGAGCGTATGCTCCGCAAGATTTCGCAGGTATCGCGCTTTCTGATTGGAAAGTCCCGCCGCGCGCAGAACGTCATGCTCGGCCGCGGCGATCTGCGGAGGTAGCGGCGCTTCAGCGTCGAACAGCGCTCTAACTCGCCCATGAATCGTTGCCGCGGCCTTTCCCGACAATTGCTGGTAGACGATAGATCGCATCAGTGCATCGAAGTGCGTACCTCCACTCATCAGCTCGATGGTGCACGGACCAACCTTGTCGATCACCTCAGCAAGGACCGGATCAGCTCGCTTCAGATGCGGCAACGCCTTGCGAAAATTCAAGGATCTGCGTGCCAGATTACCTCCCTTTCCTGATGAATGTCATTGTATCGAAGGCCGCTCCCACGACGAACGCTCCCCACATTCTGTCCGGCTTAACCATTCCCATGGATTGACCTGCTGTTACTGCTCAACTTCTATACTCCTTTAAGGCAGATGTTTCCATTCATGGAACGATCCTCGACTGCGCGTATATTACTACCCTCTCACGGCCAGTCACGAATCACGCTTGCCCACCGACTCGGTCGGAGGGACTCATTGCGCTCATTAGTCGGAGTTCATCGATGAAATCTCGTTGCTCGAACGCTTTCGCGCGCGTTGCAGCCGTCGCGTCTATTTCTATAGTATTCGCTGCACCCGCCGTCGCTCAGAATCCGCCAACTGCCGCTGCGACATGCGACATCGACAACTCCAAGCCGCAGGCCGTGGCGCGCGCGACTTTCTCCATGGCGCGAGCCCAGGCCGCACTCAAGACAGGTAATGCTGCCAAGGATCTGCGCGACGTCGTCTCCGCTCTCAATGCTCCGTCTCTCAAGAATGAGAATCCGGTCGGTCGCGCGTATTTGCTCGGCCAGGCCTATATCCTTCTTCTCGAGCAGCCCGAGATAACACCGATCACAACTCGCTCATCCATCGGCCTGACGAAAGATCCCAACGGCATGATCGATCTCTTCGCCGCCGCTGACTCCATGTGGAACGTGGTCGAGGCGACCTCGCCGGCATGTGTTACGCTCGGCCAGCAATGGCGACAGCAGAAGCCCTGGCTCAGTGTGACCAATGCGGCGATCAACGCCCTCAACAGCGGTAAGCTGGATTCAGCCGAGTATCTGGCAAACCGGGCGTTGCTGCTGGATCGCAACGCTCCTTACGCTTACTCGGTGCTTGCCAGCGTTGCGAAGAACAGGAAGGATTATCCGGCGGCTGCGGAATACTGGAAGAAGACACTTGCCGCCGCGGGCACGGACACGGCGTTCAATGATGTCCGGGAGCGCGCGCTGTACGACGTTGCTGCCACGACGACCATTCGGGCAGATGCGGCGACAGGCGCCGAAAAGAAGGCGCTCGCGCGCGAGGCGATCAATGCCTGGAACGCGCTTTTCGTGAACTCGATCGATGATGTTCAGACTAGCGTTGCCATTCAGAATATGGCCAGGTTGTACGTGATCGTCGGCGACAGCATTTCAATGGGCAGGATCTACGCGCCGATGCTCGCCGACCCCGCTCGCTACGGCGAGAACACGCTGATGCAGGCGGGCGTTCTTGCATCCCAGGTCAAGCGTCCTGCGGACGCGGCCCGCTTCTTTTCCGTGGTTCTCGAGCGCAATCCCTTTCAGCGTGATGCTCTCAACGATCTCGCCGCCACCTACATTGTTCTCAATCAGTACGACAAGGTGTTCCCGCTGGTCGCGCGTTTGACGGATCTGGATCCAAGCAATCCGGAGAACTGGATGCTCAACGCCTATAGCTACGCTGGCCTTCTCAGAAACACCAAGGCGGGTAAGCTCAACAAGCAGTACACGGATTCCCTGGTCTATTACAATGGCAAGGCAGAGAAGATGGCGGTGAAGCTTACTGTCACCGAGTTCACGCGGACTGCCGACAGCACGATGCTCGCAGGGACGATCGAGAACAAGAGTACCGCCGCCAAAACGTATCCTCTGGCGGTGGACTTCCTCGATCTCAAGGGCCAAGTCCTGTTTTCCGAGACCATTTCGATTGGCCCCGTTCCGGTCCGGGGCATGAAGGAATTCAGGATCAAGAGCGCTAAGGGTGGTGTCAGGGCCTTCCGCTACAAGCCGCTGACCTAGCTCTTCAGAGGGCGACCATACGGAAAGGGTGTGCCTTGAACGGCGCACCTTTATTCTCATCCACGCTCATTGACTACTTTCCCGGCGTGACTCACGATCAGATCTGGCCCGATGTTCTCTACCTGGTCCGCCATGGAGAGTCAGCTGGTAATGTAGCGCGCGACGCTGCGCTCCTCGCGGGCGAGCGGCAGATCGATCTGACCATTCGCGATGTCGATGTTCCGCTGTCGCGGCTTGGCGAGCAACAATCGCTCGCCCTGGGCCGCTGGTTCGCTACGCTCTCCGACGACTACAGGCCGAACGTAATACTCACCTCCCCGTATGTGAGGGCACGGAGCACGGCAGCGATCGTCGCCAGGGCCGCCGGCCTCGCCGACGATGCGTACACTCTCGTCGTCGACGAGCGGTTGCGGGAAAAGGAATTCGGGGTGCTCGATCGGCTGACCAGGGTCGGCATCGAGGCGTATCATCCCGACCAGGCAGAATTCCGGCGGCTGCTCGGCAAGTTCTACCATCGTCCGCCGGGCGGTGAAAGCTGGTGCGACGTCATACTCCGCCTGCGCAGCGCGATAGAGATGATCTCACGCGAGTATTGCGCCGAGCGCGTGCTCCTCGTCTGTCACTCCGTCGTCGTCCTCTGCATGCGCTACCTGCTTGAGCACATGACGGAGGAACAGATCCTCGGCATCGATCGCGCCGAGGATGTCGCCAACTGCTCGGTCACATCGTATCGGTACGACGCGACTGTACGTCCGCGAGGCATGATGAAGCTCGAGCTGTTCAACTTCGTGGCGCCGCTGGAGGAAGCGGGAACCCTCGTCACCTCCGAGCCGGACGCCCGGGTCGCTGCGAAGTAACCGTTCGTTGATCGCGCGGTTTACTGCGCGGCACGTACCCTTCCCATCGTTCCCGGCATGTCCGCGACGATGTAGGCCATTAGCGCCATCAACGCGACACACTCTGCCATCTCGCGCGGATTCAACTTGTCCATGGTGTCGGCTTCACTGTGGTGATACCAGAAGTACCGCGTTCCATCCACTGCAAGGCTCACCGCAGGCACACCTCGCTCCGTCAGCGGCTCAACATCCGCTTCTGGCCCGCCCGGAGCAACGCTCGACGCTCCGATGCTCAACAGGAGCGACGCTACGTCGCGCGCGATCGCTACTGCTGAATCGGGACCGGTGACCCGATATCCCAGCGGCTTGAACACGCCATTGTCCGACTCCATGGCCATGACATGTTTGTCCAGCTCGCCAGCGTGACCATCGCGATAGCCTTCTGCGCCGCGCGATCCATTCTCCTCGTTCGTCCACAGCACCACCCGTATCGTGCGGCGGGGCTTGAGTCCAAGCTGTCTGATGAGCCTCACCGCTTCCCACGCGGCGACGCTTCCGCCGCCATCGTCCATTGCCCCCTGCCCGACATCCCATGAATCGATATGCCCGCCCAGCACCACTACTTCGTTGGGCATCTCCGAGCCGACGATTTCTGCGACGACATTTCGCGACGGGATATCCGGCAGTGTCCGCGCACCCATTTTCAGTGTGACCACGACTTTGTCGCCACGGTCGCTCATCCGATGCAACATCATCGCGTCCTCGATGCTCAACGCCGCCGCTGGGATACGCGCCACTGTCGTGTCGTATGACATCGCGCCGGTGTGCGGGTTCTGCATCGAGTTTGATGCCACGCTCCTGACGAGCGCCGCAACGGCTCCCGATCGTGCTGCAATCGACGCTGATGTGCCGCGATATCGTACAGTCTCGCCATAGCTCACAAACGGCACGTCGAACAGAACGATCTTCCCCCTGGCTTCAGCCTGGCGTCTTGTGAACTCGTCGAAGCTGCTCACCACTAGCACCGGCGCGGTGATTCCCGCCGCTGGCGTTCCCACGCTCCGCCCCAGTCCCAGCATGTGCAGCCTGTAGGGACGGGGACTCACCAGCGTAGCCGACTCCTCGCCGCGAACCCAGTGGGGCACCATCACCTTTTCACCGCGCACATTGTCGAGTCCGTCGCGCCTCATCTCGGAGAGAATCCAGTCGATTGCCGCTTCGAGACTAACTGATCCACTGAGACGATGGCCGAAAGTGTCCGTCAACTGTCCGAGGCGATTGTAGGCAGCGCTGTCCGACAGCGCGGCCCCCAGAAGTCGTGTCGCGTTCGCGCGATAGCGATCTGCGATCGGAGTCGCCGCCGGCTGTTGCGCGTGGAGAGATGTACGGTCAACAACGCCAGTCACTAGCGCGGTCGCGGTGACGAGGACTAACCTGCTGAGAGCCATCTGGTTACCGTCTTGAGTGGAATGAGTTGTGATACGCGAGCGGTGAGCGCGTGGAGAATTTATCCCGCGTGTAGCGCCGCTGCGCGCGCTATCATCGGGCTCGATTCACCTAGCCGCATCGGGAGATAGATGGTGAACGTCGTGCCTTCACCGGGTTCGCTCTTGACGGTCACATCACCACCGAGCAGAAGAGCAAGTCGTCGCGTAACTGTGAGCCCGAGCCCGGTTCCTCCCGCTCGTCGTGTGGCCTTCTGCTCAACCTGCCAGAAGGGCTCGAATATCCGCTCGAAATGATCAGGGCTTATTCCTATGCCGGAATCCTGCACCGTAATCACCAACTGGTCTCCATGCTGATCACCGGAGAGAATTATTCTGCCCCGGTCGGTGAACTTGACGGCGTTACTGAGCAGATTGACGAGCATCTGCTTCACTTTTACCGGGTCGGTCTCGACGGTGATTTCATGAGGGGGAAGCATCACCTCGATGTGAAGTCCTCTCGCCCGCGCCAGCGACTCGACGAGCTCGGCTGCAGGCTCGAGAAGTGTAGACAGCGACGCGCGCTCGAGTGTGACCTCCTCGCGTCCGGCGTCGATACGCGTAAATGTCAGGATCTCGTCGATCAGCGAGAGAAGGTGACGCGCGCTCGCCTTTATCCTTCCCAGCTGTTGCGACTGCTGCTCATTGATCGGACCAGTGATTCCGTCGGCAAGCAATTCCTGATATCCCATTATTGCGGAAAGCGGAGTGCGGAGCTCATGGGACATCACCGCCAGGAAATCACTCTTCGCGCCGTTCGCGCTCTCGGCCTCAGCGCGAGCCTCCTCGGCTTCTGCCTTCGCTGCCTCCGCATCGGTGCGCGCTCTTTCGGAGCTGACCCGTGCCTCACGCTCGCGGACTAAGAGATCAGCGCGCTTCCTGTCGATGACGCGAAGGACTCTCGCGCTCCACGCCACGAGGAGCAGGAAGGTCACGATGTCGGCAACAGCGAAGAGCGACGTCGCCAGCTGGCTGTTGAACAGTCCTGCTTTCTCGCCAGCGAGGCGGACCATGCCGAAAAGAAAAGGAAGAAGGATCGTCCCCGGCAATAGCCGGCGCGCCACTACACCCGCCGCGCCTTGATCCACTATCAGGCCAGGCAGCCCCCGGTTCAGCTGCGCGAAGAGAAGCCCCAGCCCGAGGATCGCAAAGGTCACCGCTGACAGCAGCACCATGTCGAGGTACTCCTCCATGGTGTAAAAATCGCGCACCCCAAACGCGTGCCCGACAAGTGCGATGAAGGCGATCACGACAGCCCCGAACGCTGCAATCTGCGAGCTGACTCCGTCGGTTCGGCGGTCTCGCCGAAGAAGAAGAATCCCGATGCCGAGAAACACGAACGCCGCGGCCGAATTGATGGCCATGCGCCCGGGCAAGGACCCAGGCACGGGCACATTCAACGATCTCACCGCTCGCGGAAAAAGCAGCAGGTCGATGCCGAGGTTCAGATCAAGCAAGTGTTCCGCAACGGTCATCAAACCGATGGCGATTACAATTACCGCGATCACTCGCGACAGCTCGGATACCCATCGCGACGCAGTCCTGGCCTGGGCGAAGAACAGCGATAGGCCGACCGCGATGAAAGTCGCGGCGGTGATCGGTGCCATTGACGGCGTGCCCTCGAATCCCCGTAGCGCTGGAATGTCGAGCGTCCAGCCGACCAGAACGGTCACCCCGGTGACAATGGCCACCAATGCTGCAATACGCGGCAACTGCTCGAAGAAGCCCACGAATCTGTGGCGCTCGACAGGCGCGGTTTCAGACACCGGCATCCGGCCTTACCTCACCAGCCCTTTCTCACCCTCAAATCGGTAATCTGTCCGGCGTGGTGTGCACCATGGTCGGCATAAATCTCCAGCAGATCATCGAGGGTCACTTCTCCGCGCTCGGGATGAGTTCCAGTGCGCGACCACGCCTCGGCTGACAGTGATTCCAGAAAGCCTGCCCATCTCTCATGGAGGCCGTCGAGCAGTCTGAGCGAGCTCTCGACTGGCAGTCGCGAATCAGGCAGCGCGGCCCACATGTCCTGGTCGTAGGTCTTGATCGTCGGATGATCCTCCGTGACAAGCCACTTGAAACGCAGATACGCATTGGCGTGTGAATCCGCAACGTGATGGACGACCTGCCTCACGGTCCAGCCTCCCTCTCGGTAACGGGTATCAAGCTGATCGTCGTTCAGTCCCCTCACTGCCAACCTGATGATCGGTGGCAAATCACGGATCCGGGTAATCTTGCTGTTGCGTTCTTGACGGTTGAACATTGGGAGAGACGAGGAGGGTTACAATTGTCTCGGCGATTCGACCGCGGCAATATCGAGACTAAAAAGCTACTCGTCCGCATCTTCGCTCAATAGAGCGATGCGGTGCTCGGCGGAGCAGGCCATCATACTAACATTCATGAACCAGCACGACGTGTCTCATCTCCTGGCCGTACTCTTCGCGCTGCTCGTAGCTACAAAGCTGCTCGGACTACTCGCGCAACGACTCGGTCAGCCATCGGTCGTCGGTGAGCTTGTCGCGGGAATCGTCCTCGGCGGGTCGGTACTCGGGGTTCTCGACCCAACCGACCTTGTCATTCACAATCTCGCGGAGCTCGGTGTGATCGTGCTGCTGTTCGAGATTGGCCTGCACACCGACATTCATTCCATCCTCAAGGTTGGCGGCGCAGCGATGGGTGTTGCCATCGCCGGTGTCGCGCTTCCCTTCGCCCTTGGCTACGGCATCTCCATCGCACTGGGTCTCTCGCCGCTTCCCGCTATCGTCGCTGGAGCGGCACTCACCGCCACGTCGATCGGGATCTCCGCCCGAACACTCTCCGATCTCGGCCAGCTCCGAACCCCGGAAGGACAGATCGTACTCGGCGCGGCAGTGATCGATGACGTGATCGGCCTTGTCATCCTGTCGGTCGTCGCCAGCCTCGTTGGAGGCGCCACACTGAGCGTTCCTGGCGTCGTTTCCGCCGCCTCGATCGGCATCGGATTCATCGCCGTCGCCCTGGTGCTGGGGAATCTCTTCGTGCCGCCGTTTTTTCGCTTCATCGACCGAGTCGAGGCTTCGGGGACCCTCGGCGTCGCGGGCCTCGCATTCGCCTTCCTGCTCTCATGGCTCGCGGCATTTGCCGGTTCAGCAACGATCATTGGAGCATTCGCGGCGGGAGTCATTCTACACAATACGCCACAGCGTTCCCGCATCGAGCGCGCAACCACCTCACTTGGACTCTTTTTCGTGCCGATCTTTTTCGCGGCTGTCGGTGCGGCCGTGGAGCTCGGGGCATTCGGCAATCGTCAGGCTCTGGCGATCGGGTCAATGCTGTTTCTCGTCGGAGTCGCGGGTAAGATCGCGGCTGGTTACGCCCCTTTCTGGATCTCCGGACGCAAGCTGTTGATCGGCATCGCAATGGTGCCACGCGGCGAAGTCGGGCTCATCTTCGCCCAGATGGGCCTCGCCACGGCAGTACTGACGCCGCAACTCTTCAGCGCAATCGCCATTATGGTGCTCGCCACGACACTCATCACTCCGCCGCTGCTTGCATACCTCGTCCGCGCCGAGGCCCGCGCCTGCGATGATCTGGAGCGTCCGGGCGCGGGCGGTATCGATGACCTCGTCTCCGGGACCGTAGAGTGGAAGGCTATCCGCCCTTCTGCCTCGCAGGGAGAGCCTGGAGACAGATCTACATAGCGCGAATCTCGTCGTCGGTGAGGGTTCTTCATTTTCGGGGATTTTCGCGGCCGATACCTACGAACGTTGGCTTGTCAGTCCAGCTTGGTTTATGCGGGTCTATCAGCGACCAGACGTCATCTCTCCACCTTCTTCCATTACCCGAAAATGCAATACCGCCGGCTCGGCAGCAGCGACCTCATGGTGTCGGAGATTTCGCTCGGATCCTGGCTCACTTACGGCGTTGGTGTCGACGACTCCAGCGCAACAGCCTGTGTAAACCGCGCATTCGACCTTGGCATCAACTTTCTCGACACGTCGAATATCTACGGCACGGGTGTGGCCGAGTCTTTTCTGGGAAAAACGTTGAGCGGCCGTGAGAGATCATCGTACATGCTCGCCACCAAGTTGTATTTCCCTATGACCGACACCGACCACGGGTTGTCGGCTGCTCAGGTATACAAGCAGATCGATGCATCGCTGGCACGACTTCGTACCGACTATGTCGACTTGTATCAATGCCATCGATACGATCCGCTGACGCCACTCGAGGAGACGATGGAGGCGTTGACCAGTGTCGTCCGCCAGGGGAAGGCGCGCTACATCGGATTCAGCGAATGGAACGCCGAGCAGATTCGTGCCGCGCTCGACATTCCTCACGTTGAGAAGTTCGTATCGAGCCAGCCGCAATATTCGATTCTCTGGCGCTCCCCCGAAGTCGACGTTTTCCCTCTCTGCGCCGCCAATGGCATCGGCCAGATTGTCTGGTCGCCTCTCGCGCAGGGTGTGCTCACCGGCAAGTATCTGCCGGCACAGCCTCCACCGGCGGATTCCCGGGCGGCGAGCCCGGAAATGAACGGATTCATTCGGGAACGCCTGCGAAGCGATCGCACACTAACGGCGGTGCAGCAGCTCCGACCCGTTGCTGAAGCCCAAGGCCTTACGCTCGCACAGCTCGCACTCGCGTGGGTGCTTCGCCTCCCCGCGATGTCATCGGCTATCGTCGGCGCAAGTCGTCCGAGTCAGTTGGATGACAATGCCGCCGCATCGCGTGTCAAGCTCGACCAGGAGACTCTGGATGCAATTGACCGCCTGATTCTTCCTGTGCTGCGCGACATCGAAGGACTGGAATAAGTCGCGTCGGCCCTGCCTGAATCAACGTGACTGCAGAATGGAGCGCGCCTCGCTTCAGCGGCTGTTTCGTCGTACGCGGGATCATCACGCGCCGGAAGTGTGAACCGGCGTGATGGATCGCCCCACGAAGCACCGTCCTCCTTGACGAAAGCTCTGGACACGTGGAGCCCGGCGGATCAGTGACCCTTTACCGAGTGCGGCTTGTAGGGCGCCTCGAGCGCTGCAACCTGGTCGTCCGTCAGCTTTACCTCCAGCGCCCGCACCGCGCTTTCGAGATGTTCGAGCTTTGTCGCTCCAATTATCGGAGCTGCCACTCCCCGTTTCGACAGCAGCCATGCGAGCGCCACTTCTCCCGGTGACACCCCGATCGCTTCCGCGACCCCCCTCACCGCCTGCACGACCTCGAGATCGCCGGGTGAATCGTACAGGTCGGCCGCGTACTGATCGTTCGCCGCACGCATAGTTCCCTCTATTGGCGACGGCGTAGTCCTCGCCAGCCGTCCCCGCGCCAGCGGCGACCAGGGAATCACGCCGACTCCTTCCGCAACGCAAAGAGGGATCATCTCACGCTCCTCTTCGCGGTAGATCAGGTTGTAGTGATTCTGCATCGACACGAATCGCGCCCAGCCGTTGCGTTCTGAAATGCTGAGCGCCATCGCCATCTGCCAGGCGTACCCGGAGCTCGCACCGATGTACCGTACCTTGCCCTGATGAACGAGATGGTCGAGCGCGCTCAGCGTTTCCTCGATCGGAACGGTGCTCTTGAACCGGTGGATCTGATAGAGATCGATCGTCTCGACTCCCAACCGCCTGAGGCTTGCCTCACATCCCTGGACGATGTGCTTCCGCGACAAGCCGCCCATGTTCAGCCCGTCGCCAATCGGAAAGTAAACCTTGGTGGCAAGAACAATCTCCTCCATCTTCGCCATCTCCCGTAGCGCGCGTCCGGTCACTTCCTCACTCGCGCCCATGGAGTACATGTCGGCGGTGTCGAAGAAGTTGATCCCGAGATCGAGAGCCTTCCTGTAGAAGGGACGCGCGTCAGCTTCGTCGAGAATCCACGGCCGCCACTTCGAGCTGCCGTAGCTCATGCACCCAAGACAGATCCGGGAGACCATCACACCACTGCTGCCAAGTTGAGTGTATTGCATCTGACAGGATGCTATCGGTTGACTGGTTGCCTTCGCAAGATCACGAGGCATACTTTGAGCAGCGATGAGATCACCTGGCTGCCTGGTGCTTCTGCTGGCATTCTCGGTTACCGCGTCCGACGCTTCAGGACAGACCCGATCGGCAGCCTTGGCGCGGGCTCAGTCAGTTGCTGCGCGAAACTTCATCCGCATCAATCAGCTCGGCTATCTCCCCGGCGCCCCGAAAACAGCCATCGTCTGTTCGCTGGATTCGACATCAATCAGATCGTTCACGATCCAGGATGCGTTGGGCCATGTTGCGTTCGGCCCTCGACGGGCGATAAACAGCGGACCGTTCGGGCCGTGCGTGTCGACGCATCGCCTCGATTTCTCGGCGCTCAGGACTAGCGGCCGCTATACGATCCTGGCTGGCGGTACGGTGTCGCCACCAGTTCGTATCGACTCGAACGCTTACGCCGGTACCGCCGATACACTCCTCTATTACATGCGCGAGCAGCGCTCGGGCTTCAATCCGCTTATCAGGGATTCGGTCCATCGGCGGGATGGCCTTATCGTCGATCACCCGACGCGAACCGGTGAGTTCATCAACGTCTCCGGCGGATGGGCTGACGCCTCCGATTATCTCCAGTACGTCACGACTTCCGCGAACGCCACGTTCGTCATGCTGATGGCATATCGCGACAACCCGCGTGCCTTCGCCGACAACTTTGCTGCAAATGGACTTCCCGGCGCCAATCATATTCCCGACGTACTCGACGAAGCCCGACACGGTCTCGACTGGCTGCTTCGCATGTATCCCGGTGGCGATGACATGTTCAACCAGATCGCCGACGACCGCGATCACCGATACTGGGATCTCCCATGGACCGATTCCGCTGACTACGGATGGGGCCATGGGAAGGAGCGCCCGGTTTACGCTTGCACCGGCAAGCCACAGGGATTGATCAAGGCAAAGAACAGATCGACCGGCTATGCTTCCACGGCCGGCAAGTATGCAGCTGCATTCGGCCTTGGAGCATCGGTTTTTGCAAGACGCGACCCGACATATGCCGCCACTCTCCGCCAGCGGGCGCTCGCCGCGTATCGCCTGGGCCGGCTTCACGAGGGAGTGTGCCAGACCGCACCCGGTGGCCAGCCGTACTTCTACGAGGAGGACAACTGGCACGATGACATGGAGCTCGGCGCTGCCTCATTGATCGACGCGACGGGAGAGCTTCATTTTCTCGGCGACGCACTCCTCCATGCGCGGCAGGAACCCGTCACTCCATGGATGGGCAAAGACACCGCGCGGCATTACCAGTGGTATCCCTGGCACAACAATGGACACTACGAAGCGTGGCGACACGGGTCAGCCGGCGAGCGCTCACAGCTCGCGAGTTATTATCGGCGCGGGCTCGCCGCTGTTGCAGCTCGCGCGAATAATGGCTTTCGCGTCGGCATTCCCTTCATCTGGTGCTCAAACAATCTGATGACGAGCTTCGCGACCCAGGCGTATCTCTACCGCCGCATGACGGGTGACAATCGGTTTCGCGAATACGAAGCGGCTGCGCTCGACTGGCTCCTCGGCGCGAATCCATGGGGCGTGTCGATGATCATTGGTCTTCCGCAGGCGGGTAATTACGCCCGTGATCCCCATTCAGTGATTGCCAAGGAGCTCAAGGTGCAGCTCACCGGCGGCCTGATCGATGGACCGGTGTATCGATCCATCTACCGGAATCTTCTCTACATCAACCTCCACGACCCCGACGAATATGCCGCATTCAATACCGGATTCATCGTTTATCACGACGACATCGGCGACTACTCCACGAATGAGCCAATTATGGACGGTACCGCGAATCTCGCTTACCTGTTCGCCGCAATGACACGCCGGTAACGCCCGACGGTGCCCGAGCTCCCGGACATCACCGTCTACATCGAGGCGCTTGAGCAGCGCATCGTCGGACACAGTCTCGACCGTGTCCGCGTTGCCAACCCCTTTCTGGTCCGCTCCGTGGATCCACCCATTACCGAGGCAGCGGGTAGACGCGTCACGGTGATTCGACGAATTGGCAAGCGGATCGCGATTGGTTTCACTAACGATCTCTGGATCGTGATTCACCTCATGATCGCCGGTCGCTTTCGCTGGCTGCCTGCAGGTGCCAAGATTCCGGGAAGACTGGGATTGGCTGCTTTCGATTTCGACAACGGCTCGCTGATTCTCACCGAGGCAGGCTCGACTCGACGTGCTTCTATCAATGTCGTGAGAGGTTCGGCGGCATTGCAAGAGATAGCCCGCGGCGGCTTCGAGCCGCTCGAGTGCTCACTCGACGAGTTTGCCGCCCGCCTTTCTAGCGAGAGCCATACTCTCAAGCGCGCACTTACCGATCCGACGCTCTTCAGCGGAATAGGCAATGCTTACTCCGACGAGATTCTTCATCGCGCGCGGCTTTCACCTCTCAAGCTTACCAGTCGGCTGACGGTAGAGGAGGTCGCGATACTCTTCAACGCGACACACGAGACGCTTGTCGACTGGATTGCGCGTCTTCGTGCCGATATGGGTAACAAGTTTCCCGCGAAAGTCACGGCCTTTCGCGAAGGAATGGCGGTCCACGGACGCTATGGAAAGCCTTGCCCCGTTTGCTCGACTCCCGTGCAGCGGATCCGCTACGCGAGCAATGAGACCAATTATTGTCCGCGCTGTCAGACCGAGGGGAGATTACTCGCCGACCGTGCACTGTCGCGTCTTCTCAAACAGGACTGGCCCCGGTCCATCGACGAGCTCTGATGAGCCTTACTGAGCCGACGCACGTTCCTTCACCGGCAGATCGAAGCGAAGCGTGGCAACCGATTGTCCGCCGTCGCATACCATCACAGTGCCCGTAATGAACCGCGCCGCTTCAGAGCAGAGGAAAAGCGCGAGATCTGCTATTTCGCTCTTCTGTGCGAATCGCCCTAGTGGTATCATCTTCATCAGGTAGGCGCGCGCCTTGTCAGTCGGCGCGAGTCGGCGCATGCCCTCGGTGTCGTCCACTGCTCCGGGAGCAATCGAATTGACCCTCACCCCCTCGGCTCCCCACTCCAGCGCCAGCGTCTTCGTGAGCATGTCCACACCGGCCTTTGCCGCACAGACATGCGCCTGCATCGCCATCGGAGTGAACGCCTGCGTCGCCGAGATGTTGATGACAGATGCGCCAGGACGCTTCAGGTGCTCGAAGACCGCGCGGCAAGTGTTGAAGGTGCCCAGCAAATCGATGTCCACTACCGACTTGAACCCGTTGGCAGACATGCTGAGGACCGCCGCCGGGAAATTTCCCGCCGCGCCACAGACAACGACGTCGATCGCGCCAAGCTTATCGTGGGCGGCGGCGATAGCGGTGGCAAGAGCGTCGTAGTTTCTGACATCGGCCGCGAATCCAGCTGCAGCTGTCCCGCGCATCGCGATGCTCGCTGCCGCAGCATCGAGCTTCTCCTGTGTCCGCCCGATCAATGCGAGCTTCGCTCCGTGTTCCGCAAATCGCTCAGCGATAGCGAGGTTGATTCCGCTGCCACCCCCGGTAACAAGGGCAACCTTGCCCGCGAGTTGTCCCTCACAAAATACAGGTGTCATTCATCTGCTCCGGAAGACTGTTTGCCAATTCTTCTCGACGTGATTCTCAGTTGCCGGGACTTTCCCTCGCGCCTGCTCCGCCGAATGATCGGTGCACTGCCGCCAGCGAACATCTCCTCTGCGGCCGTCGTCGAGATCCTCTCGAGCACCTCGCGATTCAGCGAGAGAACGACACCCTTGTCGGTAACCCTCTCCAGAAGCAGGCCGGCCGAGCGCAGCAAATGAACGTGATGGGAGACGGTTGCCTTCGACACACTGAACGCCTTGGCCAACTCCACAGATGTGCGTGGCGATTGCGCCAGAAGGAAGGCCATCGCATACCGCGTCGTATCGCCGAGAGCGCGGAATCCAAGAGCAGGATCGGCGCTGTCAGCATCAGCCTCGAGAAGTCCCGCATTGAACACGGGAAAGTACAACCGTACCACGTCTGCCTGATCGTCGGCGTACGCACCCCAGAAGCGGGCGTTGTTGAAGGCCGACGGAATGAGATGGATCTCGCGCAGCGCCTGGTAGGAAAACGTGGTGGAGCCGCGAAGGCTGGTCACGACTTTCTTCCGGTCGTCGAACGTGACCGGCAGCTTGATCTCTCGGGCGAACGTTGAGAAAGAGCTGTTTTCGAGCGTCTCTTGCATCTTCTTTACGACTCGTTGCATGCGTGGCAGCAGCAGATCCCAGTTGTCACTGAAGGCGGATTCCCAGAACACTTCGAGAACTTGAGAGAGATCAGCGCGATACTCGGTGGGATCGTTGATGATCCTGTTGAATGCACCAGCTTCGGCGCTCGACCGGTCGAAAGGATCGAGTCCCATCAGCGCGAGGAGCCCACTGCCTCCTTCAGATTCAGCGCGTACCGCGTCAGCCAGCGACTGCTCACCGGTCATGAGAGCCCCTGCCGTTCCACTTCCGCGAAAGACACCGTCAAGGATCGCTCGCTGAAACGACGAGTCATCCAGCGATTCGATCGCTTCGACAATCTCGGCGAAATCCGGATCCGGCTTCGCGTCACGAAGCGTGTCGGCAAGCAGTGGCCACATTATCGGCCGTGGCGCGACTTGTTCGACGCTCTTCCCGAAATTCGCCGGCAGAAGCGGGGCTGTTTCCTGTCTCCATTCCGCGGTTGCCTCTGCCTGCCCTCCGAGTGCCCGGAGTGCATAGAAGATTTCGAAGCGCGGCGTGACGTCGAATCGGACGACCGAGCGAGGAGAAATCCGGGCGGGCATTTTGGTTAGATACTAGTCTAATCATGCACGCGCAAGGTCTCTCAACCACGGCTCACCGGGCACGGCTAGCCGGGCACGAGTGCCGCCCAGAAATTCTTCGGTGGAGCCGGCTTGCGCGACATCGTGGGTTCCATTCGCCAGTAGAGCACATTGCTTCCAAACCGATTGCCGGTGTTTATCGTATAACGAGAGCTGGTGGGAAGTAGCTCGCGGCACGAAGACTACAGACTCAGTCAACGAGGCGATTCGAAATGGCCGACAAGATTGACAAGACCGATGAGGAGTGGCGCCAGCAGCTATCCCCCGATCAATACCGGGTAACCCGTAAGAAGGGCACCGAGCCACCTTTCACCGGCAAGTACAATTCTTCCACCGAGCCGGGAATCTACCGCTGTGTCTGCTGCGGAAATGTCCTCTTCGACTCGGACGCAAAGTTCGAATCGGGCACGGGGTGGCCGAGTTTCTTTGCACCGGCATCCCCCAGCAGCGTCAGCACCGAAAGCGACAAGACCTTGTTTATGACCCGGACGGAAGTCCTGTGCAGCAAATGCGACGCGCACCTTGGCCACGTCTTCGACGACGGCCCGGCTCCAACCGGCCTTCGTTACTGCATCAACTCCGCGGCACTCGACAAGACCGAGAAATAGCTCGAGCCGGACGAACATGCTTGACGGCTCGCTTACGCCGATGAGATTTCGCACTTCCAAGTAATCTTCGCCCCGTTGTACGGAGGACTGATGCACCACCCAGGGATCATCGGCGCAGCTCCCATTCTGGCTGCAGTTGCCCTCGCCGCGTGCGCGGTCAAAGAGGCACCGAACACAGCAATTGATACCAGCACTGCGGTTTCGGCTACCGCTGCGGCACCAGCGGCCGCGAATACCGTTCACATCACCGCCAAGGATTATTCCTTCGACGCGCCGGATACTATCCCGGCGGGTCTCACCACCCTCCATCTCATGAACCAGGGGAAGGAAGCCCACCAGGCGCAGTTGGTGAAGCTGACCGACGGAAAGACCTACAACGACATGCTCGCCGCAATGAAGGCAATGAAGCCCAACACGCCGCCCCCAATGTGGATAGTCCCGTTTGGTGGGCCAAACGCTGCGCCGCCCGGCGGAACAGCGGCTGCGACATCCACACTCGAGCCGGGCAACTACGCGCTCGTCTGCTACATCCCGGCCGCCGATGGCGTCCCCCACGTTATGAAGGGGATGTCGCGTGGATTGGTGGTCAAAGCATCGACTGCTGCGGCAGTCGCCGAGCCGACACCGACGACGAACCTTACACTCTCGGACTACAAGTTCACTTTCTCCCAGCCACTCAAGGCAGGTGAGAACATCGTCCGTGTCGAGAATACCGCAGACCAGCCGCACGAGATCGTTCTCTTCAAGCTGGCCCCCGGCAAAACGATGAAGGATTTCGAGGCATGGTTGCCGGTGTCGGACAAAACGCCGCCCCCGGCGATCCCGTTCGGTGGCGTGGTCGCCCAGGTGAAGGGCGGACACTCCTTCTTCACCGCGAACCTGGATGCGGGCGACTATGTCCTGGTCTGCTTTCTGCCGGACGCCAGGGACGGTAAGCCGCATTTCGTCCACGGAATGGTTCAGTCCCTCAAGATTTCCTGAATCCGGGCATTCGCTCCGGAAACGACAAACCCGCGACCGAAAGGCGCGGGTTTGTCATTTCTATCCTCGCGACTCATTTCCTGAGCGCGCCGGACGCTCCCTCTACCTTCGGAGCTCCCCCAGCGCCTGATGGCCCCAACGGCCCCGGCCCCGGCCCCGGCAGACTCACGAGCACCGAAGTCACCACCAGGACGACTGCAGCGAAGCTCAGCTCCGCCGTCGCGGATCGCCTGATGGCGATAGCTGCCTCCTCGTCGCCAAGCCGAGGTTTCATCCGACGCCAGTTCCAGGCACCCAGGGATACCACAATCAGCACTAAGCAGAGCTTGACGTCGAGCGCGTAGCCATAGGGTGTCGTCCAGAGCGAGTTCAGATGCTTCAGGTGGCGCCACGCCGTTGTCACTCCTGTGATGCCGAGAAGTGCGGCTGCGCTCAACGCCAGCGGCGAGAAACGCGACACCATCTCGGCAACCAGCCGGCCACGCTCGTCGCGTGACGTCGCCCCGCGCAGCACGGATGTCAGGCCCGCAAAGACAAGTACCATTAGCGTCCCGAGCCAGAGCGAAGCTGAGACTTCGTGCAGCGGATTCACGAGCGAGAACCATCTGCCACTGACGATGTTCCGCAGTACGAATGCGACGGCAGTGACGCCTGCTGCCAGCCACGCTGCCCGCATGCGCTGTGCGGCAAGCGCGAAGCTGATGAGGAAGATTGCGATGCAGGCGATCTGGAATATCTGTCGCCCGCCGCCAGCGTTCACTACCGTCACCATCGAGGTGCCTTTCGACGCAGCACGTTCCGAGACCCTGGCGACGAGAGCGAGAACCATGAACAGTGCGCCCGCAAATCCAATTGCCCCAGCGCGACGGTCGGCGCGGTCGACAGCGCTGCCCGCTACGTCAATGCTGTTTTCCGATCGGAGCGATTTCAACACCTGAAAGTGGAAGCCAAGAGCGCCATAAACAGCGAAATACGATAGAAATCCGACGTATTCGAGCGCCATCTTGCCGAGCGTGACGTGCTCTCCGGCTTCCTGCAACAGGAGTGAGTAGTGGATCATCTGGCCTTGGGGTCGTGGGTGCTTGTGCTACGGCGTTGTTCCCTGAAATGCTGGCCGCGCATCCACCGCTGGCAGGAAGTGGGTCTCGCTCTGGCTGGATTCCCGAGTAGAGCCGAGAGAGAGGCGCCGGTCGGAATCGAACCGACGAATAGCAGATTTGCAGTCTGCCGCCTTACCACTTGGCCACGGCGCCGAAAGAAAATGCCTGTGCGCTGGGACGCACGGGCACTTGACTATCTTAGCCGGGCTCTCGAGGTCTCGCTACCTCCGGTACTCCAGCGCGGACATCCGCTTCGGCCCCGGATATGGCCGGTCTTCGCCCTTGATCGCTCGCCACAGGATGCGATTGAAAAGATCCTCGTCGGCCTCATCCTCCTTCTGCAACGCCAGCTCTTGTGATTCCCGCGCCCCGATCCCCGTTCTCGGATTCCTGTCGTCGAGCGAAACCGACGGCGTCAGTGCTGCATACGGTCTGAGATCCGGCGTGTCTCTCCAGATATCCGTCAACGGCCGCCCGTAATGGTCGAACTGCGACAGCCGCCCCAGCCCCAGCAGCTCCTCGATCGTTGCCAGCACGTCCGTCGTATTCGCAAAGGAATGAGATACTCCGCCTCTGCTGTACGGCGAGATCACGAACATCGGTGATCTGTGCGAGTCGACATGATCCGATCCGTTCTGCGCGTCGTCCTCGAGCACGAAGATCACGCTGCTCTTCCAGAATTCCGTCTTCGATAGCGCCTCAACCATTCTTCCCAGCGCCAGATCGTTGTCTGCCATGAACGCGAACGGCGTCGGCCTTCCAGCGACAAGACCTCCCGTATGGTCATTCGGCAGGCGTAGGATCTCGAGCGCAGGCATTGTCCCGGCCTTGTCGAACTCTGCCAGCTCCGCTACCCAGATGTCCGCTCGCAGCTGGTCCTTGATCAAGAGACTGAAGCCCGGGAATCTTTCATTGGTGTGCTCGCGCAGATAGGGCTTGTCAGCCTGATACGCGGGAGGACGAGTGCCATCCGGCAGAAAACCGAACGGAATCACGAACTCCCCATAGTTGCGGAACGTGATCCCTCGGCGCTGGGCGAGATTCCACAGGTACCCGCTCCCCGGCTCGGCGACATCGTCCTCCGTGATCGCTCCGCGATTGGTGCCCTCGTAATCATAGGTCCTGCCGCGACGCGAGTAGTTGGAAGGAACGGTCTTCTCGATATAGTCCGTCGCATACGCCGCTGTCGACCAGTTGTGCCCGTCGGGACTCACCTCCGCATTCACGAAAAATCTGTCGAATACACCGAATCGCTCAGCGAGTGCGTGATGATTGGGGGAGACCGAGCGCGGAAAGAACACGAGCGACGTGTCCCCGTCGCCAATCGACAGATCGCCAAGTATCTGATCGTAGGTCCTGTTTTCCTTGATGATGTAGACGACGTGCTCGATCGGCGGATAATGCCGTGCGGGATGCGATACGTTCCAGCCGTTGGCGTTTGCGACTCGGCCTGAGTAACCGTCCAGGTCGATGGCACCTGCCTTCGCGGCCGCGACCATCGTCAGTGTTCCGGAGAGCTGTCCCAGTGTGTAGCCCCGAGGATTTTTGTCCTGAGGCCAGTTTGGCTGTGGACCTGTTGGATTGGGCGCTGTTCCGTTCCCTTTTGCATTTACGACGAACAGTGAATCACCCACGGCTGCCAGTGCCGACGGGTACCATCCCATCGGAATCCTGCCCACCAGTCTGTCTTCAGTGCGCTCAGATCCCTCCCTCACTCCAGCCGTGACGGCAGACAGGTCGAAAACTGCGACGGCATTGTTGTCGGCTTCCGCGACGAACAGCCTTCGCCCATCTGCCGACAGCGCGAGCGCGTTGGGAGTGCTCCCCTCGTGTGGCCCCGCCGGCGGTGGATCGTCAAGCGTCCTGATGATACGACCCGCTCGGGTATCGATCACCACGATGTGATCAGTGCTGGCCGAAGCGACGAACAAGCGGCTTCCGTCGCGTGAGAGTGCCATCGCGGACGGATGCCGCCCCGCAGTCACCCTGCCTACATCCTGCATCTGTCCGGCGGCGTTCGGGCGAAACACAGATACTGTCGAGCCACCCCAGGCGGAGACATAGACCGAGCCGTCCTTCGCAACGACGACTCCGTATGGATATCGCTCTGTCGCAAATCGTTGCGTGACCCTGCCAGTCGCCAGGTCCACGACGGCAAGCGAGTCGGCCAGGTTCTCTGCGACATACAGGCTTTTACCGTCCGGCGAGAGACCGATGCCGGCTGGATATCGTGTCCCCGATGAGTCCTTCGCCTTCGTCGCCAGGGAAATCGTAGCGGTAAGCGTCGCGCTGCTATCGCTCCAGCTGTAACGGTATACCGCGTCCTCGTTGCCACCCGATGCGTAAAGTGAATTTCCATCGGGACTGAACACGAGTCCCAGGAATGCTGCCGCCTGTGGAATTGTCTGCAGAATCTTCCCCGTTCCCCGGTCGAGTACCTGGACTCCCTGCTCGCGCCATCCGTTGAGCAGGATCACTACTCGCTTGTCGTCAGGCGATAACGCGATTGCCAAGGGCATCGACCCCACGTCGAACGAGCGACCTGCTGGATCGAGGCGTACACCGGTTGGCAGGCGTGGCTGCTCGCTGACTCCCGGCGGCCCGCCTTCGGGCGGAGCGGCAGGGGTGCATGCAAAAAAAGCCAGCGTCACTACGACGGCGATTCGGTCAGCGCGCATTCATGACCTCGCGTTGGAGCGTGCTAAGACGATAAAGATGTCATTGACAGTGCCCGGCGCCAGTTCGATACTCCCGCCGTGAGCACCTCTTCCGTCACGATCCGCATCGTTCCCGCCACCGAGAGCGACATCCCGCTCATATTGTCGTTTATCCGCCGACTCGCCGAATACGAGCGACTGGCGGACGCCTGTGTCGCCACCGAAGAACGCATCCCGGACGTAAGCCCTGCTGGCCACTACTGCCTCTGACAATCACTCACTGCGGTTATACAATTAGCTGATGACAGTCCCCGAGTCGCACATTAGCAAGTCGAAGCCGACATTTTTTCAAAGACGCTTCGCGCCACTGATTTCCTCATGGCTCATTGGGCTGGTCATCGTTGGACTGATCTACTGGTTCGAGATTTCTATGCCTGCATTCCACGAAGTCGTCGTTCCACTTTACTGGATCGTCGCGGCACTAGTCGTATTCGCCACGTGGAGATGGGTTCGAGTCAGGGGAATACGAGACAGGCGCACAGCCGACCGCAGGCATGCCGATCGCCGTAATCACCGCTGACCAGCGTTGACGGTCCGTCGTTTGACGATGCCGTAGCCAACGGGTCCCAGTACTGCAGCAGCCAGAGCACCAATGATCGCGGGCCCGCCGTAATCTCCATCCGTCATCTCCATCGCCACGACACCCAGCATGATGAGCGCCGGGAGCAGCGCGAGCACGGTTACACCGCTTCTGCTCAAGGGAATCCGAAAGCTGCCGCGAAGCTCTGGATGACTTTTTCTCAATGCAATCAGCGCCGCAAACTCGAGGAAGAGCGCCATCGAGTACAGAAGCACGTCGGCGACGACCAGGTGGATGAATGAGAGCAGCGCAAAAACCGAATAGCACACCGCTGATACGAGCACAGCGTTCCTCGGAGTAGACCGGTTGTCCACCTTCGAAAGCATTGCCGGAAGCAGGCCATCGTTCGCCATCGCGAACGGGATCCTCGAGTAAGAGAGCAGAAGCGCGTTGAATAGCGCGATCGCGCTCAACATCCCCGCAGCCGCGACCAGTACCGACAGCGGCCCGCCAAGGGAGCCCGTTGCTATCCTCGCTATCTCCGGCCATCCGCCTTCGCGCCACTGAGTCCAATCGGTGGCCGCTAGTGTTGCCGAAAGTGGTATCAGATAGCCGAGCGTTACCAGAGGGAGTGTGATCGCCAGTGCGCGTGGATAGCTTCGCGACGAATCGCGTACTTCACCCTGCACCGTCGAAGCGTTGTCCCACCCGATGTAATTCCACAATGCGATCGAGAGTCCAACCCCAATGTCGCTCGCGGCGACCCCATGTCCCCCACCGGATGATTGCCACGGAAGATGCGTAGCGTGCGGCAGGGCTGCGATCGAGACAAGCAGAAAGACCAGGAGTATGAAGCCGCCGCTCACGACAGATACCGCTCCTACCCTGCCGGCGCCTCGCAGGTTGATTCCCGTCGCAATCCAGATCACCGCCAACGAGATGATCCATTGCGCCGTGACACTCAGGTCCGGAATGAACAATGACAGATACTGGTTGAACAGCACCGGATAGATTGCCATATCCACTAGCGAGTACATCCATGTCCACCACCCGTTCTGAAATGCCCAGAATGGACCGAAGGCGTGATATACCCAGCGGTAGTAGCCGCCCTCTTCGGGCAGCATGCTGGCGAGCTCACCGATGATCAGTGTCTCGGGTAGCGACCACAATAGCGGTACGAGCGTCAGAATGAGGAGCCCGGCGAGGGGCCCAACGCCGACAATCAGCGATTCCGTGGTGAACGCGCCGCCAGAGACGTTGAAGAACATCACCGCCACCAGCGAAAGCGTCGTCAGCGAGCGGCGGAGCTGAATCGCCATGAGCGCGGAAAGTAGACTCGGGCCCGGTAAGTGCAAACTGGACCGCCATGGCTAGCCGAAAGGACTCCACTAAAATTGGCGCGGCCCTCAGGCTACGTTCGGACCCCGTCTTCAAGACGCTAAACGCCCTTGTCGACCGCGGCAGCAGTCTGCTCGGCGCGCTCGGAATCTTCCTCGTCGCCGGAGTCATCGTCGCCGCCATTGGGACCTGGATCTTCTCCGAGCTGGCCGAGTACGTCATGGCCGGAGGTACACAGGCGTTCGACGAAGCGCTGCTCCGATGGGTCTCGACACGCCACAGTCCCGCCATTGACGAGGCGATGCTCGAGATCACGGCCCTCGGGACGACGACTGTCGTCATGATGATCGTCTGCGTGGCCGCGCTGTTCCTGACACTCACCCGCCACAAGTACTCGGCACTGCTGCTGCTCGTCGCAACAGCCGGAGGTTCGCCTCTGGATCTCATCCTCAAGCTACGCTTCGATCGCCCCCGTCCCCACATCTTCGCATGGGGAACGCAGGTGTTCAGTGCGTCATTCCCATCCGGACATGCAATGAGCGCCGCGATTGTTTACAGCACGGTTGCATACCTCGCCGCGCGGCTCCAGAGACGGCGATGGGCACGTGGGCTGACGATGCTTCTCGCCGCGTTCGTCATCCTGTTGATCTGCAGCAGCCGCGTCTACCTCGGCGTTCATTATCCATCCGATGTTCTCGCCGGAGTTGTGATCGGTATTTCGTGGGCCGCCTTCTGCATGGCAACCCTCGAGGGCATCCAGCGATTCTCCGAGCGCCAGGCTCCGGAGATCACGAAGGATGAGATGCCCGCGCCTACGACGGAGAGATCTGGCTCGGACCAGGCCACTCTATGAGATGGAACGCAAGTTCACTACTGACAATTCGTCGAGGAGAAATTCCCAATGGCTGTAAGAAAGAAAGCGTCCGGCAAGCGGAAATACGGCAAGGCAGCCGGCAGGAGCGTCGAATCGGCAATGCACCGGAAAAAACGGGGCACCCTCAAGTCTGGCCCGGGCGGAAAGGGCGGCAAGGTGAAGAGCCGAGAGCAGGCCATTGCGATCGGACTTTCCGAGGCGAGGAAGAAGGGTGCCAAGGTTCCACGAAAGCCTGCCGGTAGGAGGTCTTCTGGCCGTAAATCCTCTGGCCGGAAATCATCGAAGTAGTAGTCCTCTGGGCTTGGGGCGAGAGACTTCCGGCTTTCAGCCGGACTTCTCGCCTGGCAGATCACATCTCGCCCATGCTACGGACCTGCTGAGCCCGAGACGAGGATTGCACCTGTCGGCACGGGCATCCCGCCTGCTGGCTCTTCCGTGACCGCAACAGCCTTCAGCGCGTTCCGGTCGAGAGCGTATTTCGCCTGCATGAACGCGTGTCCTGTCGAATCGGGCATGAATGTCCCTGCCGAGATCTTGGCGCTGTCCGTAACGAGCCACACCTGGTAGGTCATGCCCGGCTTTGGCGGACGCATCGTGTAGACGACCATTGTCCAGTCGTTCGAGGAACGGTTCCAGAACATCCGGCCCATCCGTGTAGCGCTCTTGCTCGTGAGCGGCACGATCTTGACGTCAGGGCCGGCCATCGCGGCGATGAGTGCCTCCTTCTCCGACATCACCGGCTTTACGCTGTCAGTTCTGGTCGGCGTGTTGGCGCGAGCCGCTAGCTCCGCTCGCATGGCGTTCCGTTCGGAAGTGACTCGGACGAGTTGCACAGCTGCAGCTATGAATGCGATCGAGGCAGCGAGCGCCATCAGACCGGATTCTCTGAAGAACGGCGGCTTCCGCTTTTGCTGCGGTAGAACCTTCTTTACTTCTTCCTCGATTGCACGCTGGGAGCCCGGCGTGAGCTTGTGCCCCAACCCAGTGAGACTGGCAACGCCGCGCGCCAGATCCGGGGGACCGGGAGCAGCGGACGAACGCGATTCGCGTTCCCCGCGAGCGCGCATCAAGAGACGCGATCTGATTCCCGCGCCATGTCCCGGATTCATCGCCCACTGAGGCGCAAGCTGGCCCAGGAGCGCTACTGTCTCCTCCATCGCGACGAGCTCGGGCCCGCACTCGGGGCATGCCACGGCGTGCTCACGCACGGCCGCGCTCACCTCAGACGGCGCGGCATCGAGCGCGACAGCTGCGAGCTCGGAGTAGGCTTCCTCGTGGCTCAAATTTGTCACTGGGCGCTCTCGCGATACATCGATAGTGGCTCCCTCAGCTTCTGCATTGCCAACCGCATCCTCGTCTTCACCGTTCCCAGCGGCTGCCCCGTCGCCATTGCGATTTCCGTTTGACTTAGTCCCTGGAAGTATCCCAGGTCCAGCACTTCGCGCTGCTCTTCCGGCAGCTCCCGGAGCGCGGCAAGCACACGCGTTCGGCGCTCAGCTCCTTCCGCTGCTTCCGCCGGATCCACCTCGGGTGACGGCAGCTCAGCCAGAATACGGCCATCGCGTGCCATTGGATCTTCGCGACGCCGGTCCTTTGCACGCAACCGATCGAGCGCGCGACGCCGGCCAATCGTGAGGAGCCAGGTTGAGACAGCACCTCGCGACGGCTCGTACGACGCTGCCTTCCTCCACGCCTGCCAGAAGGTCTCCTCGACTACATCCTCTGCCTCATCGGCGTCCTTGAGCAGATGGAATACGAGCGAATACAACGAGCGCATCCAGCGATCGTAGAGCGCTCCAAGCGCCGTTTCGTCCGCGTCACACATTCTTCGGATCAACGCCACATCCTCGGCGTTCGACCGAATCTCACGGGTATACGGCGGCTCCTGCTCGGATGGATTCATCTGCCGCGAATCTACAGCAGTCGGTATTACGCCGCCAAACGCAAAGGCCAGTAGCATGACATCGCTACTGGCCTTTGCATCGCTACGCGCACGACTGGCTTAGTACTTCGCCAGGTAGTTATCGAGCTCCCACTGGGAAACCTGCGTAATGTACTCCCGCCACTCCTGCCTTTTGGCTTCGAGAAAGTTCGCCGTGATGTGGTCGCCGAGCGCGTCCTTGACCACCTGATCGCGCTCCAGCTCGTTGCATGCTTCCTCAAGATTGTGCGGGAGATCGTCGATCTTCAGCCGCCGCTTCTCTCTATGCGACATCTCCCAGATGTTGGTGTTCACCGGCTCGCGTGCGTCTGCCTTCTTCTCGATGCCATCGAGTCCAGCCGCGAGCTGCACGGCGAGCGCCAGATATGGATTGGCCGACGGATCCGGAGTACGAAGCTCACAGCGCGTTCCCAATCCCCGACGATCGGGAATGCGAATCATCGGTGTCCGGTTTCGCATCGACCATGCGACGTTTACCGGCGCCTCGAAGCCGGGAACGAGACGCTTGTACGAGTTCACCAGGGGATTGGTGATCGCGCAGAAGCCGCGGGCGTGGTTCAGAAGTCCTCCAATGTAGCGCAGCGCGGTCTGCGACAGCTCCCACTTTGCGCTCTTATCCCAGAATGCGTTTTCCTTGCCACGGAAGAGCGACTGGTGCGTGTGCATTCCACTTCCGTTCTGGCCGTACACCGGTTTCGGCATGAACGACGCCATCAGGCCGAACTGCTGCGCCACGTGGCGCACGACGAACCGGAATGTCGCGATGTTGTCCGCTGTCTTCAGCGCGTCCGCATAGCGGAAATCAATCTCATGTTGGCCATGCGCTACTTCGTGGTGAGCCGCTTCGACTTCGAATCCCATTTGTTGGAGCACGTCGACAACGGCACGGCGGGCATCCTCTCCCAGATCCACTGGTGCAAGATCGAAGTACGCACCTACGTCATGCGTCACTGTAGTCGCTTCGCCCTCTGCTCCCAGCTTGAACATGAAGAACTCGGCTTCCATTCCCGCGTTCATGGTGCTGAAGCCGAGTCGCTTCGCGCGGTCCAGCTGCCGACGTAGCACCCCGCGCGGATCGCCGTCGAATGGCTCCCCATTCGGCGTCGTTATGTCACATATCAGCCGCGCAACTCTGTTCTCCGGATCTCCCCAGGGAAATACCTGGAACGTCGAGAGGTCCGGGGCGAGCAGCATGTCCGATTCCTCGATTCGAACGAAGCCTTCGATCGAAGATCCATCGAACATGATGTCGCCGTCGAGCGCCTTCCCGAACTGAGACTGCGGGATCTCGACATTCTTGTTGATGCCGAGAATATCGGTGAACTGTAGACGTAGAAAGCGAACGTTGTTTTTCTCGGCCAGGCCAAGAATGTCTTTCTTGTTGGCACCGGAGGTATCCGGTCCAGCTGCGCGTGATTTGGGTGGCAATGCGGCCTCGACGTGGCGGGTGCGGGTACGGGAATTTGGAAGCGGAGAAGCTACCGTTGCGTGTTCATTGTGTCAATCAGAAGTGCATGAAATACACGAATTATCATCGATTTTGGTAATTTTTCCAAGAAAATCGTGGAAATACAATGAATATTGTGCTGGAAATGCAGAAATTGGCTCAAATTCGGCAAGACTTGGCTCTCCAGCCCGGAACATACCACCTTCATTTACCTGCTTTGATCGCTGCAGATGTCAAGCCTGAATGCCGCACATCACTCGGCTTGTGCTTTGCGCGTTCTAGTCCACGCCAACGGACGAGCCCATCACCCCCGACTCACCAGCAGCATTCCCGATGAAGATCCTCGATGAGCGCGGAGATCTCATCGGTGTCGTATCGCAGGCTACGGAAAACACTCGGAGTGACCTGCATCGATGCCATGGCCTGTGTACCTTGTAGGCCATGACGTCTCCTCCTTCTGAAGCTCTCTGCCCACTTTGCGGCACGGCGGGATCCGGTCGTTTTTGCTCAAACTGCGGCGCAACCATGGGGCCAATTGCATGCGCCGGGTGTGACGCCGCGCTTTCGCCCGGTGCGCACTTCTGCCATCGCTGTGGCCAGCCTGTCGCCGCAACGTTTCCTTCGCTCGCTCCGACTGGCCTTTATCCCACGCCCCGCGGTGGATCCTCCTCTCCCCTTCCGTGGGCAGTAGCGGCAATTGCCCTGCTCGCTCTCCTGGCAATGTCAGCCGGCAGGTTTTTCAACTCCAGCAGCGGGGGTGGTCTCGACGCGCCCCGGAGCGCGCTGCCCCAGACGGGACCCGACGAGCGCAGTGACGCTGCCAGTGGTGGCACATCGGCAATCCGTGCACCCGATATCTCCGCGCTGTCACCGCAGGAGCAAGCTGAGCGACTCTTTAACCGGGTGATGCTCCTGAACAGCCAGGGAAAGACGGACAGCGTTCTTTTCTTTGCGCCGATGGCGATCAGCGTATATCAAATGCTCTCCCCCCTGTCCGCGGATCAGCGCTACGACATGGGAAGAATCGCGGAAGTCTCCGGCGCTCTGCCCCTGGCCAGGGCACAGGCCGACACGATCCTTCTCGCCAATCCAAACCATCTCCTCGGATTGGTACTCAGCGTTCGGGTCGCATCGCTGTCCGGCGATGCCGCAGCCCGAAAGCGGTACGAGACCAGACTTCTTGCCGCCGAAAAGACGGAGACGGCGAAAAAGCTTCCCGAGTACGATCTACATCAGAATGACATCAACAATGCTCTCGGTGATGCCCGACGCTCTGTCGGAAACCGGAGATGAGCGGTGCCGTGATTCACCTGGCGCATAGTCCCGACTCGGACGATGCGTTCATGTTCTACGCGCTTGCCGAAGGAAAAGTCGACGCCGAAGACGTTGAATACGTCCACGAGCTCCAAGACATCGAGACCCTGAATCAGCGCGCGTTACGCGGCGAGCTCGAGGTGACTGCTGTCTCGATCCATGCCTACGCCTATCTCTCGGACCGCTATGCCCTGCTTCCACACGGCGCGTCGATGGGCGACCGCTATGGACCCAGGCTCGTAACGCGGTCGCCGATGAAGAAGCAAGACATTCGCGGCAGAAGAATCGCGGTTCCCGGCCCACTCACCAGCGCATATCTGGCATTGCGTCTTTACGAGCCGGACTTTGAGGCTGTATTCACACCCTTCGACCAGATTGATGCATCGGTTCTTCGCGGCGAGGTCGATGCCGGGCTCCTCATTCACGAGGGCCAGCTCACCTATGGAGCGCAGGGCCTGAATCTCGTCGCCGACATGGGCGAATGGTGGTTTCAGGAGACGGGCCTCCCGCTCCCGCTTGGGGGAAATATCATCCGCAAGGACCTGGACAAGGCTCTCAGGCAGAAGGTCTCGCGGCACCTTAGAGACAGCATCGCCTATGGCCTTGACCACCGCGCCAGTGCACTTGATCACGCGATGCGCTATGCCCGTGGTCTCGAGCGGCAGGATGCCGACACATTCGTCGGCATGTACGTGAACGACTGGACTTTGGACTACGGCGAACGTGGCCGGGAAGCAATTCGCCTATTCCTGAAACAGGGCGTCGACTCGGGAATCATCCCCCACGCCGTCACGATCGAGTTCGCCGACGACTGACGTACTTGACGTCATCCGGGTGTCGTTGTATTCGGAGACATAGCGGTACTTGCAACTGCAGCAGAAGACACGCACAGGGCACACGACGTGCAGCTTGGCGGAGTTGATGATCCGTCGCGACTCGGTTCGGTAACACTGAAATGGAACAAGGGGGAAGTATGCCAAGCAGTGAGGAGAACAGAGAGCCTTTGAGGCTCGCCGAGGACGACGATTCGGACGATCTCGGTGGTTTTGGCCGGGGGAAGCGGCCATTCGAAGACGACGAAGACGAAGAGAACGGCGGCTGGGCGATAAACGAGGATCACAGCGATCGCCTCTGGGACAGCGCCGATGAAATCGATGACGAAGACGAAGAAGAGGGACACACCGCCGATGCCGACGACGTCGAAGAGGACGACGAAGAGGAGGCGGATCTTTTCGGTGGTGGTGCGCCCCGCGGCAGACGCGGCAGGCCCAAGGGATCGACCAACGCGAATCGCGACAAGGCGGCGATGAGCACCGTTACCGCCCGGGATACCGGCTCTGTGTTCGACGCGACTGGCGGCAGTCTGTTCGACGAGCCTGATGCCACTATCAAGACGGAAACTCCCGATGTCGGTCGTAGCGACAGCGCAGCTCGCCCCCCGGGTGATTCCGCATCCGTGGCAAAAGCCGGCTCCGCCTCGAGGCATACCAAGAGCGGTAGCGCTGGTCGAAAGTCGTCGGCCACTTTCGGTCATCCAAAGACAACCGCCACGAGGAAGCGCACCGTGACCTCTGTGAAACCCGAGCCGACTGCAAAGAAGGCCACACGCCGAAAAGCGACACCGGCGAAGGCAAAAGCGAAGCCTGGTCGCTCAGCCTCGAAGGGCACTGCAAAGCGCTCCAAGGGGAAACACGGCAGGTCGAAGAAAACCGCGACAAGAAAGACCCGTGGCGCACGAAAGGCATCCTCGCGCGGCAGTCGCGGTGCAAGCCCATCGCGAAAATCGACAGCACGCCGTACCGGCAAGGCCGGAGCCAGGAAATCCGGTGGCTCCCGCCCGGGCTCGAAGCGCGGAGCATCCAGAAGGAGCGGTCGCCGATAGATTCCGGCCTCTGGCCAACGTCGCGCACTGCGCGATTCTATCGGCAGCGTATCCCCCAGAGGGCAGATGGACGAAAACGATAATCGCTGGCGCAGGATCGTCATGTCGGGTGGTGCAATACTCGGCGCTGTTGCAGCCTACAATGCCTTCGCTCGCAAGGGAGTGGACGAGCTCACCAATCTCATTGGGGGTGAAGAGGGAGGATTCGATTGGCGTGGACGACGAATATCGTTCACCCGGCGGGGGAAAGGACCGCCACTCCTTCTCATCCACGGCATACATGCAGCCGGTTGGTCGTACGAGTGGCACGACAACGTGGATTATCTCGCTCGCTCGAATACGGTTTACACCCTGGATCTTCTCGGATTCGGGCGGTCAGACCGGCCTGCTATCCGGTATTCCGCGAGACTCTATATCTCGCTCATTTCGGATTTCGTCGATCAGGTCGTCGGTGATCCCTGCGTTCTCGTTGCTACCTCACTCTCCGGCGCATATGCGACCGTGCTTGGCGCGCGAGATCCACAACGATTTCCGGCGGTGGTTCTCATCGCTCCAACAGGACTCGTCCGCCTGAATCGCTCCGCGGGGATCGCCGGCGGGGCTGGCCAGCTGGCCGTCGAAGCTCCCATCGTCGGGACCGCGATGTTCAACGCCCTCGTCTCGAGACGAAGCATCCGGTACTTCCTCGAGAAGACTTATGCTGACGACTCGATCGTCACCGATGAGCTGGTCGACATCTACTACTGGACTTCACATCAGCGCGGAGCTCGCCACGCGCCGGCGGCGTTCATTT
>JBGPLS010000007.1:0-41188 GCA_041486565.1 Gemmatimonadaceae bacterium | reverse complement strand
GGGGAAGAGGATTCGCGTAACTCGATGTCTCCCGGTGGCGGCCTGTACAAGTCCACCGACGCCGGCAGGACGTGGAAGCTGATGGGCCTCACGGCCACGCAACAGATCGGCCGGATCGTCGTCGATCCGCAGGATCCGAACATCGTCTACGTCTCGGCGCTCGGGCACGCGTGGGAGTCGAATCCGGAACGCGGCCTCTACAAGACCACCGACGGCGGGACGACGTGGAAGCTGGCGAAGTTCATCAGCGACAAGGCGGGATTCGTCGACATCGCGATGGATCCTGCCGATCACAACACGCTGCTCGCGTCGAGCTGGGAGCGTGTGCGCGGGCCGTACTTCCTCAAGAGCGGCGGACCCGGAAGCGGACTATGGAAGACAACCGACGCTGGAGCGACGTGGACGGAGATCAGGGGTGGAGGCTTCCCCGCGACGACGAAGGGGCGCATCGGCATCGGCATCGCGCCGTCGGATCCGAAAACGATCTACACTCTCGTCGAGGCTGACACGCTCCCCAGGCCGCTCCCGAAGGGAATGCTGCCCGACACCTCGAAGGCTCAGCGCACCAACAACGGGCTCTACCGGTCTGCAGACGGCGGTGCGACATGGACACTGATGCGGCGGAACGAGAATGACGCGCGCCCCTTCTACTACTCACAGGTCAGAGTGGACCCGCTCAACCCGAATCGGGTTTACTGGATGTCGTCCGTCTGGCGATTCTCCGATGATGGCGGCAAGACCGAACGCCGCGGCGCACTTTCGCTCCACACCGACTGGCACGCCATGTGGATCGATCCCAAGGACGCCGACCACTTTGTTCTCGGCGAGGACGGCGGCATCGGCGTGACCTGGGATCGTGGCGGCACATACGATTTCATCAACACCATTCCGCTCGGGCAGTTCTACGACGTGAGTTTCGACATGCAGAAACCGTACACCGTCTGCGGCGGACTTCAGGACAATGGATCGTGGTGCGGCCCCACACGAACCCGTGGCCGCTTCGGACCGATGAACGCCGATTGGCGGAACGTCGGCGGCGGCGATGGTTTCTATACGGCGCAGGACCCCAGCGATCCGAACATCGTCTACAGCGAATCGCAGGGCGGCAACGCGTCGCGCTTGAATCTCGAGACCAACGCCCGCGTGTCGATCATGCGCGGTGGCGGCCGTCCTCAGGGAAGCATCTTCGAGGATTCGCTGATCATCGCCCGCGGTGACACTACGCAGCCGATCAATCCACAGATCTCTACCGCGCTCGCCACCATCCGGGCTCGCGCGGCCGCCGACTCGGCGAAGCGGTATCGCTTCAACTGGGAAGCTCCGTTGTTCCTCTCGCCGCATGCGCCG
The DNA here is from genome assembly GCA_041486565.1 of Gemmatimonadaceae bacterium. Classification (GTDB taxonomy): domain Bacteria; phylum Gemmatimonadota; class Gemmatimonadetes; order Gemmatimonadales; family Gemmatimonadaceae; genus UBA4720. The sequence continues at coordinate 39,841 of JBGPLS010000007.1, read as the reverse complement.
ACGACTGTTTACATGGGCGGCAACCGCGTGCTCAAGTCCTCCGATCGCGGCGATCACTTCTTTCCGATCTCGCCCGATCTCTCCACCAGGGATTCGGTGCGCATCAACGTCAGCACGAAGACGACTGGCGGTGTCACTCGCGATGCCACCGGCGCCGAGACCTACGGCACGATCACGGCCCTCGCCGAGTCACCGATCCGGCCGGGAATACTCTGGGTGGGGACCGATGACGGCAACGTCTGGCTCACGACGAACGACGGCGGCAACTGGACTGATCTGACGAAGCGCTTCCCCGGACTTCCCGCGAAGACATGGGTGAGCCGCGTCGAGCCATCGCATTTCGACACCGGAACCGTCTACGTCGCCTTCGACGGACATCGTGACAACAACTTCAAACCCTACCTGTACGTCAGCAGCGATTTCGGAAGGACCTTCCATTCGATTGTCAGCAACCTGCCGTCCGACGGCATTGGCTTCGTGCACGTCGTGCGTGAGGACCCGTACAACAGGAATCTGCTTTTCGCCGGGACTGACGTCGCTGCGTACGTATCCACCAATGCGGGCGCGACGTGGCAGCGATTCATGACCGGATTGCCGACGGTCCCGGTGCACGACCTAAAAATCCATCCGCGTGACCGCGAGCTCATTGCCGGCACACACGGCCGCTCGATCTGGGTCGTCGATATTGCGCCACTCGAGCAGCTGGTGGACAGCGTGACGGGCAAGAGCGCGTTCTTCTTCGACCCCATTCCCGGCTACGAGTATGCCCAGGCATCGTCGCAGAGGTGGGAAGGGAACAAGGTATTCGTCGCCGACAATCCGCCTTTCGGCGCGTCACTCGCGTATCGGCTCACCGGCGGTGACACGCGGCGCGACACCACTCGCATTATCGTCACCGACGTGAAGGGCGACGTGGTTCGGCGTCTCACAGGCCCCGGAGGCGCCGGGGTTCATCGCGTGGCGTGGGACCTTCGCGCCACGTCCAGGCCCCTTGGCCCGGCGGCCCTTCGCGACAGCATTGCGGCGGCACGCGTGCGACGACAGCGCGCGGATTCACTGCGCGCCGCCGGCGCGGATACATCGGCGGCGGGTCGCCCTGGCGGACGTGGGCAGGGTGGATTCGGCGGTCGCGCGGCGACCGGGGAGATCAACCTTCGACCCGCCGAGGCTGCACCGGGCGCGGGAGCATTCGGACCCGGCGGCGGGGGCGGCGGCGGGGGAGGCGGCGGAGGAGGCGGCGGTGGCGGCGGATTTGGCGGCTTTCGTCAGGGGCCGATGGTCCCTCCCGGCGACTACCTGGTGACGATCACTGCCAACGGTCAGACCATGCGCCGTGTTCTGCACGTCGAGAGAGTCAGCGAAGTCCGCGAGGACCCGTTCGGCGGCGACGAGGGCGACGAAGAGCACGAGCCATAGCCGAGGGGGGTTTCTGCTCGAGTAACCCTTACAGCTTCCTTACTACAACGGAGGAGCTTTTCGGTCACACCACAAACGCGCGTAGATATATTCTGCAGGCGATGGGAGCAATCGCGCGCGGAGGCCGCACACAGATGATGCATGGAAGCGGGCGAGGCCGTCCGCGCTCACGGCTGCTCGTTGCCCTTCTCACGCTCGCGCTCGCGCTGACGGCGGTGCTGGCCTGGCAGGCTGCGAACGCCGAACGCTCGCACCGCAGGGTCACCGAGCGCGCACTCCACGATTACGCGTCATTTGCGCTCTGGCAGCTGGATCAGCAGGCGTCGCAGGAGCTGCTGAGCGCGATGATTGCGACGTTCATCGTCCCGCTCACACGCGTGAATCCGGACACTCCCGAGAGCTGGCCTTCTCCGTCGGATTTCATGGCCGCGTCGAGGCAGCCGTACGTCCGCGCGAAGTATCTCGACGGCGTGCGATTCTATTTCAGATTCGACTGGCGCGACAGCGCCATGACCGTTGCCGGTCTTCAGCCTTCTCCAGCGGTGCTGCGCTGGGTGACAGATACGGTCGCCAGCTACCCCCGGAGGTTCGAGGTTCCTGAGCTGAGGACGCAGGCCTTCGGATCGGCAGAGCGCAATCCGGCGCGCCGGCTTGGCATCGTCATCACCAACGATTCCTACGTCGCGAGCATCGACAGCATAGACGGCAGATTGCGCATCGTCTGTTACGTTGTCTCGCGCGACAAGGACGGGCGGCCGCTTGTCACCTACGGATTCGAGACTGACGCGAAGTGGTTCGTCGAGCCGGTGCTCCGCCAGGTGCTTGACCGGACGCCGCTCCTTCCTCCCTCCCTCGTTACCGGAATACCTCGCGACTCGATGCTCGCCGTGACGGCCGCGGCGCCCCACTCGGGAATCTTCTTTCGTACGGCGTCCGGGGCATTCCCCTTGGCGCTCACAGTCGTCGATTCGCTGGACGAGCGGTTCGGGCGAATAAAGCTCGGCGTCTCGCTCCGGTCGGACATCGCTCCGCGACTTGTTGTCGGCGGTCTGCCACGCTCGCGACTGCCAATGCTGGCGGGAGTATTCGCGCTCACTGTCGGGCTGATGGTCGCCGCCCTCCTTCAGCTCCGCCGGCAGCAGCAGCTGGCTCAGCTTCGCGTGGATTTCGTGTCCGGCGTCTCGCACGAACTCCGCACGCCGCTGACCCAGATCCGGCTCTTCGCCGAGTTGTTGCGCAACGGACAGCTCCGGTCGGAGCAGGAGCGCGAGCGGTCGATAGGAATCATCGACGAGGAGGCACAGCGCCTGACCTACCTCGTCGAGAACGTACTCGCCTTCTCTCGCTCGGAGCACGGACGCGGATCGGTGACCGCCGAGCCGGTCGCGATTGACCGCGAGATCAAGGCGGCCGTCGACGCCTTCGTCCCCCTGGCGCGCGCGCGCCGGGCGAAGATCAGATCCAACATCGAGCGCGGGCTTGTCGCACGAGTCGATCCCCGCGCGCTGAGGCAGATCGTGCTCAATCTCCTCGACAACGCGGTCAAGTACGGGCCGCTCGGGCAGACCGTCACCGTTTCTCTCGCCGGCACCGATACCACGATTCTCCTCGCAGTGGAGGACAAGGGACCCGGAGTGCCGCGTGGAGAGCGCGAACATGTATGGGATCCCTACTATCGGCTGACGAGAGTGTCGGACGCCGCGGTCGGCGGCAGCGGCATCGGGCTGTCGATTGTTCGCGAGCTCGTCCTGCTGCACGGGGGCCGGACGTGGGTGGAGGATGCATCGGGTGGTGGGGCGTGCTTCGCTGCCGAGTTTCCGCGGGATGACAGTCTGCGGGCGACGCCCGCGGCAATACCATTACGGCGCGCCGCCGCCGGGACGGGGACAGGGACGGGGACAGGGACGGGGACAGGGACGGGGACAGGGACGGGGACAGGGACGGGGACAGGGGGCCCGGCCGCATGACCAAAGTGCTTGTAATCGAAGACAACGCCAATCTCGCCTTCGGCCTGACGCGGAGCCTGGAGTCGGAAGGGTACGTGGTCGAGGCGGCGGAAGACGGCACGCGCGGGCTCGAGCTTGCGCGCAGCGGGGGGGCCGATCTGGTCGTCCTCGACCTGATGCTCCCCGGCATCGATGGCTATTCGCTGCTGCGACAACTGCGAGAGCAGGGCAGCGACGTCCCGGTGCTGATACTCACCGCCCGGAGCGAGGAGGCCGACAAGGTCGTCGGGTTCCGCCTCGGTGCCGACGATTACGTCACCAAACCATTCGGCCTGTCGGAGCTGCTGGCGAGGGTCGCTGCGATTCTCAGGCGGACCCGCGGCGGAGACCGACGCGAGGAAGACAAGTCCGTCGAGCGCTTCGATACCGTCGCGATCAACGTGTCCGCACGGTCCGTCACGAAGGGCGATACCGGGGTCGCGCTGACTCCGAAGGAGTTCGATCTGCTGCTCGCGCTTGTGCGACGGAGAGGCGCCGTCGCATCCCGCCTCGAGCTCCTAAAGGAAGTGTGGGGTCACCAGGCGGAGGTCATGACGCGGACCGTGGACATCCACATCGCGGAGCTGCGGCGAAAGCTCGAGGACGATCCGGCGAATCCCCGCCACATACTCACCGTTTGGAAGGCGGGATACCGGCTGCAGGCCTAGGCGCGGGCGGCGCCGGCGGCGGGGGCTCTTGCCTCGGTCCCTCTGGCTTCACCACGAGCTTCTGACCGATCTTCACCTTGTCGCCCGGCAGATTGTTCCAGGTCCGGATCTGATCGGGGGTAGCGTCGAACCGTGTAGCGATCAGGGACAGCGCGTCGCCCCGCTTCACGACGTAATAGATCGGCTCGTTGATCAGCGCCGCCACGTCGGCGCGCAGCTTTCTCTCGCGACGCGCCGCCTCTCGCTCCGCCGCAAGCTTCCGGCTCACGTATGCGACGAGCTCCCTGAGTGGGCGCTCTTCACCCCGGTTGGCGGCGATCGTCGCCGACGGTAGTCCAGGATGTGAGATCCTGACGCCCTCCGCTGTCATCCAGTACATATGCTGGGGCGCGAGCCTCAGCAGCGTGTCATTCGGAAACTCGTAATGAATTATTGTCTGGGGAGCGTCCTCGTTCTCAAGCTTGTCGGTCGGCGCGATCCCGATGAAGATCACCCGGTCGTTCGTCGCCACGAGCAGGCCGTTGGACGCCCGATAATAATCGGTCGGCCGTCGCTCGAACGCTTTCGCCCAGCGCTCGACGTGCTCGCCGTAATGGAGCATCCCCCCGCCCAGCTCGCGGGAGGCGGCCGAGTACGCTCCCCGGGCGTCGACGTGACGCATGAAAAGTGAGTAGCCGAGTACCGCCATTGCGATGAACGCTATGAGGATGCCGATGAGCAATCGCTTCAGAAAGCGAAACGAGCGGTACAGCCCTTCGGATTCCTTCATGGGGTTCGGATTGTCGTGGACGGGGCTTCACGCATATGCACAATAGTCGCAGGAAAAATAGAGTTTATCGCGGGACTCCGGGAATGTGCGCAGACAGGACCCATCCAGTATCGTGTTGTGAGTTTCCCGTTGATCCCGTCGCCCGTTCTTCCGTGAGCAAATGACAACGGACAAACAGGTCCACTGAAGAACTGGGTACTCACGACGCGCAAACTGGATGGGTCGTTTGTGGCTGATTCTCACCGTCGAGGGCAATCTCCATACCCTTGACTGGCGTGTGGGGTGCATAGATTAGACACATGTCCATCCCCGCCGACCACCTGATGCCAGCGAATGGACCCGATGGCGTCAGCGCGATCGACAGGCGTCACTCTCCGGGAAATGTCTACATTAACGTCCGGCGCCGGAGCGTCGAGCGGCCGCGCAGCCGCTGGTGGGCGGTGTTCAAGGCGGTACTGCATGGTGTCGCCGCGAGTCTGCTCCTCGCGGCGGGGACGATCTGGACGCTCAACCAGCAGCACCCGAAATACGTCAAGCCGGGCGAGCTGCTGGAGCTGCCCGCGGCAGTCGTCAACGCTGCTACACCGTCCCCCGGCGAGCAGGCCTTCCGCGTCTCTCAGGTGCTGCGCAAGTACACCAGGGATACGACGCGCGCAAACACAATCGCGGAAGCGCTGGTGCGCGAGGGTTCGAAGAAGAATCTCGACCCCGCGCTTCTCATCGGAGTCCTTCTCACCGAGAACGCCAAGCTCGACCCCAAGGCGCGCAGCAACGTCAGCGCACGTGGGCTGATGCAGGTGATGCCCTTCCACGCAGGTAAGTGGAAAGACTGTCCGTCAAACGACCTCGCGGACATCGCTTCCAACATCTGCTACGGGACGAGCATTCTGGCCCAATACGTCAAAAGGGCCCCGACGATCGAGAAAGCCCTGCTTCATTACAATGGCTGCGTCCGCGGCACCAACACCCCGAACTGCCAGAGCTATTCGGGGAAGGTCTTGAAATACGCCGACAAGGCCGCATCACAAATGTTGAGCATCCCCTTCGTGGGCGGCACCGACTGACTACTAACAAAAAAACCAAACCGAGAGACCCGCAGCGACGAGCTGTCAGAAGCGCAGCGACCGGCTGCGAGCAAGGACGACATGCAGCCTCCCGGGGGATGGAATGAGCGAGCTCTGAGCAAGCTTCGAGCTGGCTCAACCCGCGCGACGGATGCTCAGATCAAAACGCCGCCGTAGGGCCCCGGCAGTTCTTCGCTCGCGGCCGGCAGCTGCGCTTCTGGCAGCGCGTAGCTGTGCCCCTCTTGGTTACGTAAGCCAGCCTCCGTAGAGAAGGACCCGTCGATACACATGTGTTTAGCCCGGGGCCCACTCCTTGTCCCAGTTCGGTAACGGGGTTAACGTTATACGTTGACTGTCAATGCCATTGACGAGATACGTGTATCCGACTGGATCGGCCACGACCTCGAACGGCTCCGGAAATTAAGGGGTCTGCGGAGGAAGGACGTCGCTGCCCAGCTGACGGTACCAGTGTCCGCGTCCACGATTCGCAACATCGAGCACGACGAACACTACAACGTCTCGCTCGATCTACTCCGTCAGATCGCCGCCGTTCTTGGCGCCGACCTGAGGGTTTCTATCGACGTTCGCGAGGACGATGGCTCCTCCGACGAGATCGAGCGTTCGGCCATTGCTGTCGCTCCCGGTCGTCGGCTGGTGGATAACGAGTACTTCATTCGGTACATCCGGGAGCACTACCCGGAATGTCCGCTGACGAACTCGCAGATTGGCAGACGGATGTGGAGCTTCGCCGAGTCACGCGGAGCCGAGCTTGTGAGAGGGCGAAAGCAGTTGAAGCGCGTGGAGGCGGCCGGCACCCTTGCCGGGCATCGGTCTCCGACCACGGCAGCCGAGTATCAGGTCTGGGAAAAGGATTTCGTCGCGCTGCAGCGCTTTGCCGATCGCGTTGGCAGAGCGTTCTCCGACGGCAAGGGTGGCTTCCTGATCCCTGCCGCCTGAAATCGCTTCCATCAACTCTTTTTGGGGTTAGCCAATTGAAGACAGTCAAGGAGAGGAGGCAGGTCGAGCAGCTCTATCGGCCTCGGTGGAGACGCTACCTCGTGGCCGCGGCACATGGCGCTACCCTGATGCTGGTCCTTGTGGCGGGCACGGTCTGGACGCTGAACCAGGAGCACCCGGCCTACACGGCTCCGGCCCAGCTGCTCAAGCTTCCCGGCGCGGTGATCAATGCCCAGACGCCCAGCCAGGAAACCTTCCGAATCGGCCAGGTGCTTCGCCGCTACACAAGGGATGGTGAACGAGCCGATCGCATCGCCGACGCGCTCGTTACCGAGGGCCGCAAGCGCAAGATCGATCCGACGCTTCTGGTCGGTGTCATGCTCGTCGAGGACGCCAAGCTCGACCCACGCGCGAGGAGCTTCGTTGGCGCGCGAGGGCTGATGCAGGTAATGCCGTTCCACAGCGGCAAGTGGGGATGCGGCTCGACTGATCTCTACAACATTGAGTCGAACATCTGTCACGGGGTGAGCGTCCTCGCTCAGACGATCAAGGATGCGCCCAACTTGAACCGTGCGCTCCTTGCCTACAACGGGTGCGTGCGAGGCACGAACACGAAGACCTGCCACGGCTACTCGAGCAAGGTGATGAAGGCGAGGGCTCAGGCAGAGATCCAGATGATGGCGGTCAACGAGACGCCGTAGCGCCGTGAAATCCCGCTCGCCGGGTTTGGTGCTCGCACTCGCACTCCTCGGCATTTCCTTCGCGGGACCCCTTGTAAGACTCTCGACGGCCGATCCGCTTGCAATCGCAGTCTGGCGGCTCGGATTCTCTCTCCTCGTCGTCGCTGGCTTTCTCGTCACAACCGGAGAATGGCGCCAGTGGCGTGCGCTGTCGGGACGCGATGCCGCCTTCGCCGCCGCGGCGGGCGTCGCCCTCGCGCTCCACTTCTGGGCGTGGAACGCCTCGATTCACATGACGACGATCGCTGCGTCGGTGACGCTGGTGAATCTTCAGCCCGCCGTCATCGTCGCAATCTCGGCCGCCTTCCTCCATGAGACGCCGACGCGAAGTCAGCTCACCGGCATCGGCCTGGCGATCGTCGGGGCGATAGTCGTCGCGCTCCCAGGCCTGCGAGCAAGCGGTGTGACAGCAGCAGGTCATGCGACACTCGGTGACCTGCTCGCGGCGTCGGCGGCGGTGACGGCGGCGATCTACTACACAATCGGCCGGCATCTGCGTGCGTCGTACGGGCTCTGGGCTTACGTCGGGCTCGCCTACTCAGCGTGCTTTCTGACGCTACTCGTATTCGCGGCGGCATCGGGTGTCGCTCTCGCGCCACAGCCGCCTCGGGAGATCGGAATATTCGTCGCGCTCGCGCTGGGCCCGATGCTCCTCGGTCACACAGGGATGAACTGGGCGCTCAAGTTTCTTCCCGCGTACGTCGTGAATCTCACGGTCCTCGGCGAACCGATCGGGGCCACTCTGCTCGGCGCAATTCTGCCGGGGATTCGCCAGATTCCTCCGGCAATCACAATCGTCGGTGCGGGAATTGTATTGATTGGAGTGCTGATTGTGGCGCGGGGGACAGTAGCGGAGAGAGCGAAGACGGGCCTTTCGCCGAACTGAGCCGGCGCACGACGCGCGCAGGCCGTCGCGTGCCAAGCGGCCAGGATTTCAAGGTCCCGTGGCCCGAGGAGCGGACTTCGTGCCGGCAAGATACCTTTACAAGGCAAGCCGCCTCTCATTACTCCAGCTACAAGCGATGCGCACTAGATCGATCTTCGCCCTCTTACTCGCCTTTGCCGCTATTCCCGCGATTTTGCCCGCCCAGAGCCACATAACAAGTCCTCTCCAGGAATTCGGCCACAACATCGGCGACGACTATTTCCTCGCCAACTACGCCCAGCTCACGAAGTATTGGCGGAAGCTCGATAATGAGTCGGACCGAATGAAGGTCGTAAGAATCGGAACGAGCGCCGAAGGGCGGCCGATGTGGATGGCGATCATCACGTCGCCGGAGAACCACGCGAAACTTGGAAGGTACCAGGAGATCGCCGCGCGTCTCGCCCACGCCGAAGGTCTCACCGACGCGCAGGCGCACACGCTGGCGAGGGAAGGCAAAGCGGTGGTCTGGATAGACGGTGGGCTCCACGCGAGCGAGGTGCTCGGCGCGCAGCAGCTCGTGGAATGGGTTTACGAGATGGTAAGCCGGAACGATCCGGAGACGCAGCGGTTTCTCCGCGACGTGATCCTCCTCGCCGTTCCCGCGAACCCCGACGGGATGGACATCGTCTCCAACTGGTATATGCGCGAGCCGGTCGCCACAAAACGTGCGACAAGCGGCCTGCCCGTGTTGTATCACAAGTACATCGGACACGACAACAACCGCGACTCGTACATGGCATCGCAGCCGGAGACGCAGGCGATGGACAGCATCATGTTCAGGGCCTGGTATCCGCAGATCATGTACAACCACCATCAGACAGGGCCCGCGGGGACGGTGATTTTTGCGCCGCCATTCCGCGATCCCTTCAACTACAATCTCGATCCTCTGGTTCCCGTCGGCATCGACCTCGTCGGCGCGGCGATTCACAGCCGCTTCGTTGCCGAGGGAAAGCCAGGCTCGACGATGCGGGGTGGGTCGAACTATTCCACATGGTGGAATGGCGGGCTGCGAACGACTGTCTACTTCCACAACATGATTGGCCTACTCACCGAGACGATCGGAAATCCTACTCCCATGGAAGTTGCGTTCGTTCCCGACCGCCTTCTGCCGAGTGGAAACCTGCCATTTCCAATCCTCCCGCAGACCTGGCATTTCGCCCAGTCGATGGCCTACGAGCTGTCCGCCAATCGCGCGGTGATGGACATCGCTTCGAAGTACCGCGAGGATTTCCTTTTCAACATCTACCGGATGGGCCGGAATTCAATTGAGCGGGGAAGCACGGACAGCTGGACGCTGACACCGAAGCGCGTCAATGCAGTCAAGGACGCTCTGGCGAAGGACAAGGCAGCGGAGGCCGATACCACTCCGGCCCGGTACATCGCGGTGCTGCACCCACCGGCCGGGCGTGACCCAAGGGGATACGTCATCCCCGCCGATCAACTCGATTTTCCTACGGCGGTGAAGTTCGTGAACACGCTGGTGAAGACCGGCATCACGATTCACCGCGCGACGAAGCCCTTCAGCGTTGGCGCGAAGAGCTATCCAGCAGGCTCGTATGTCGTGAAGATGGCGCAGGCGTTCCGTCCCCACGTTCTCGACATGTTCGAGCCACAGGACCATCCCGACGACATCCCCTATCCTGGCGGCCCTCCCACTCCGCCGTACGATAACGCGGGCTGGACGCTCGCGTATCAGATGGGAGTCGTGTTCGACCGTATCGTCGATCCATTCGACGGGCCGTTCGAGAAACTGGTCGGGTTCGCCCCGGTCCCGGCACGGCCGGTCGTTGCCGGCGCAGTCTGGTACGCAATTCAACGGAACAGCAATGATGCGTTCACTGCGGTAAACCGGCTGCTCGCTCGCGGCGAGGAAGTCTACTCCGCCTCCGTTCCGGTCAGAGCAGGCGACCGGCTTCTGAGCGCGGGCACTTTCCTCGTCCGGTCGAAGGCGGGCACGCCTGCCCTGGCGCGCCAGCTGGCCCGAGAGAAGGGTGTCGCGTTCGAGCCGGTCGCAGATCTCACCGGTGAATCCGGTCTCTCCCCCCTCCGCCTGCCGCGCGTCGCGGTTTATGATCGGTACGGCGGGTCCATCGACTCCGGCTGGCTGCGCTTCGTCCTCGAGCAGTTCGAGTTTCCGTATGAAGTTGTCTTTCCGCCGACGATCGACGCCGGCGGGTTGAACGCGAAGTACGACGTGCTCATCCTCACCGACAGCGCCTCGGTTCCGGCCGTGCCGGGCCGGCTCACAGCTGCCGAACGCGATCCCGCATCGATTCCCGCCGAGTGGCGGCCGCGACTGGGCCGTATGACAATAGCCCGGTCTCTGCCGCAAATCCGGACATTCGTTGCCAACGGCGGTACGCTTCTGACCGTCGGCGAGGGATCGAACATCGCGTACGAGCTCGGCCTTCCACTGACCAACGCGGTGGCTGACAGCGCAGGGGAGCCTCTTCCGCGCGCCAGATATTACGTTCCCGGATCTGTTCTCAGCGTCGCGGTGGACACGACAAACGCGATCGCGTGGGGGATGCATCCGCGCACCGACGTGTTCTTCAACAACGATCCGGCGTTCCGCCTGAAGCCGGATGCCGCCGAGCGGGGTATCAAGCGGGTAGCATGGTTCGACAGTCCCGCTCCGCTGCGAAGCGGCTGGGCGTGGGGGCAGAAAACACTCGACGGCGCGTCTGAAATCCTCTTCGCTCCAATGGGAAAGGGAAGCGTCGTTCTCTACGGACCCGAGGTTTATTTCCGGAGCCAGTCACATGGGGCATTCCGGTTTCTCTTCAATGGCATTTACTATCGCCAGGAGTCGCCGCACTAATGGGACGAATGCGGTCCCGGCTGTGGGCACTCCGGCTCGAACACGGTAACACGGCAATGCGGTTCATGGCGCTAATCACCATCCTGCTGGCAGCGGCCTGCACCTCCAAGGTGCACGGACCCGGCGCGCCGGCTCCGGCTCCCGCAGCGGCCGAAAAGCCGACAGGAATAACGACCTCGGCGAAGCTCGTTCGCGGGATGCACGACCGGTACGCCGGGAAATGGTACAAGACGCTGACCTTCCAGCAGACGAACACTTTCTATACCTCTGCCGGCAAGGAGGAGAAGTCGCAGTGGATGCAGCGGCTCTCGGTGCCTGGCCGGCTGCGCATCGACTTTCTTCCGCTTTCGACCAGGAGCGGTCTGCTGATCCAGAACAATCGAGTCATCACGTTCGACAACGGGCGGCGTGTCGACAGCAGGCGCTCGATCCAGCCGGTGCTGACGCTCACGGGCGACGTCTATGCGATACCGGCGTCGATCACGCTCCGTCGTCTCGATTCGCTCGGCGTCGACCTTGACAAGTTCCACGAGGAGAAATGGGAAGGGAATCGCGTGTATGTCATGGGCGCCGAGCAGGGCGATCTCAGCTTGAACCAGGTCTGGATAGATGCCGACCGGCTGCTGCTCGTGCGATTCGTCCAGCGCGACAGGCGCGGCGAGCGCTTCGTGACAACCGATACCCGCGTTGGTGGTTATCGCGAAGTCGACGGCTACACCGTCGCCTTCGAATTCACCTCATATCGCGACGGCAAGCTGTTCTTCAAGGAGCAATACGAGAATCTGAAGGTGAACGAGCCGATTGCCCCGGAGCTGTTCGACCCGTCGCGCTGGGCGACGGTGCAGGCAACTTTCCCGTAGCAAGCTCGCACCGACGGGCTCCAGTCTTTCCATTCGTTCCAGCCTCCCGCCTCAACACGGAATACACCCAATGAGAATTCGTGCTCGCACAGCAGCGGTAGTCGGCGTCTTACTCTCGTTCGCGACGGCGGCGTCCGCTCAGAAGCGGGCGATGACATTCGACGATTTCGCCGCCGTTCGCGGCGTTTCCGATCCGCAGCTCTCGCCGTCGGGCACATCGGTGCTCTACGCCGTCCGCACTACGGACATGGCGAACAACAAGAGGGCCACCGTCACGTATCTCGTCCCGACCGCGGGGGGCACGCCTCGGCAGTTCCCGTCCGCCTTGGTCAATGCGAGTGAGGCACGTTGGTCGCCCGATGGAAGATGGGTCGCGTACGTGGCGGGCGGACAGCTCTGGATCGTTGCCGCGGATGGCTCGGGCGCCCGCAAGATCACGAATCTCAATGGCGGAGCAAGCGGGCCAGTCTGGTCTCCAGTTGGCGATCGGATTGCTTTCGTCTCCACCGTGTACCCCGATTGCCGCGACGATGCATGCAACGTCGCCCGCGCCGCGAAGGACGACTCGAGCAAGGTCAAGGCGCACATTGCCGACGACCTGATGTATCGCCACTGGACCGCCTGGACCGGCGACGCGCGTTCACACCTTTTCGTCGCGCCGGCGAGCGGTGCCGCACCGACGGATCTCACGGCGGGCGCCCGCTACGACGTTCCTCCGGGACCGTTCGGTGGAAGCGAGGGATACGCTTTCTCGCCTGATGGACGCGAGGTCGCGTACACGGCGAAGGACCAGGGGCGTGAGGACGCGTGGAGCACCGACATCAATGTCTACACGGTTTCCGCAAGCGGCGGTGCGGCTAACGTGATTACGGCGCAGAGCCGCGGGGCGGATGTGAACCCCGTGTATTCTCCCGACGGCAAATGGATCATCTTTTCGTCGCAGGAGCGACCGGGATTCGAAGCCGATCTCGGACGCCTGATGGCTTACGATCGCTCGACACATGCCTTCCAGCGCCTCGCTGCGAGCTGGGACCGCAACGCCGACAGCTATGCTTTCACCTCCGCCGGCGACGCGATCTACATCCAGACCACTGATGCAAGCCGCGGAAAGCTCTACCGTCTGTCACGTACCGCCGCTGGATGGAGCACGATGCCGGAGCTGATCGTCGGCACGATGAACAACTCATCGCCGAGTATCTCTCGTGACGGGAAGACGATCGTCTGGCTCCGCGACGCCGTTGACCATCCGTCGGAGGTGTACGCCGCGACAGTCGGAGGCGGTGGAGCGGCGGGAACTCGGCAACTCACGCACGAAAACGATGTGCTGGTTGCGCAGCTCAAGCTTATGCCGGCGGAGGATTTCTGGTTCATGGGAGCAAACGGCGACAGCGTCCAGGGAATGCTCGTGCGTCCGCCGAACTGGGAGGCCGGCAAGAAGTACTCAGTGTTGCTGCTGATCCACGGCGGGCCGCAGGGTGCATTCTACGACCAGTGGCACGGCCGCTGGAACTTCTCTCTCTTTGCCTCGCGCGGGACGGCCGTTGTCGCGATCAATCCGCGAGGCTCGACGGGTTACGGACAGAAGTTCGTCGATGAGATCTCCAAGGACTGGGGCGGCAAGGTCTACACCGACCTGATGAACGGTCTCGACGCCGCGCTGGCGCGCAACGCGTGGCTCGACTCGACGCGCATGGGTGCCGCGGGCGGGAGCTACGGCGGCTACATGACAAACTGGATCGAGGGTCACAGCAATCGCTTCAAGGCGCTGTTCACGCATGCCGGCGTATTCAATTTGGAGAACATGTACGGCGCGACGGAGGAGCTCTGGTTCCCCGAGTGGGAGTACGGCGGACCGTACTGGAACAAGACTGCGATGGATACGCAGTATCGCGTCTGGTCACCGCATCTCTACGCGGCGAATTTTCACACTCCGATGCTCGTCGTCGCTGGAGAGCTGGATTACCGGGTGCCTTACTATGAGGGCGTGTCGATGTTCAGCGCGCTTCAGCGGCAGGGGGTTCCGAGTCGGCTGATCATTTTTCCGGATGAGGGACACTGGATCGGCAAGCCGCAGAACCAGCGTTTGTGGTGGAACGAGACGCTCGGATGGTTCGATAAGTACCTGAAGTAAGGACCGAGGCAGAACGAGGGTCACGGCTTCCACGTCGTTGCGGCGTCGGAGTTGAACCGGACCTCCTACAACCAGGCGGCCAGCCATGCCGCTCCCCAGACATTGATGAGGACGCTCGCGCCCACCGCAACGCGGGCCCGAGTGGTCATCGGATCAGGGAAGCCAAGCCCGGCCAACAGTACGAGAAATGGCATGAAATCCAGCGCGTACCGGTAGCCGAACTGGACGTACCCAATCCCATAGTAAGTGAGGATCGGCACCATTGTGGTCAATATCGCCAGCCAACACGCCTGTACCACGTGCCCAGCGACCCGCGCGCGGAAGATGTAGAGCAGCGCGGGTGAAGTGAAGAACAGTCCCATTCCCCACGGCGACGGCTCGATGTAGGGGAAGCGGAGCACCGGCGAGTATTCGCCCCCGACCGCCTGCGGACCTTGCAGAAGCATCATCAGGATGTTTTTCGGCACATGCGCCAGGCTGAACATTCCGACCGAGCGTGCTTTCTCCAGAGCAGGGTGGTAGAGATCGGTCATTCCAAAGCCGGTCTCAGTCGGGCTGCCGAAACGCGAATAGTTATAGACGGCAAGGAAGAGCATCGGCACGGCGAGCCCGCAGAGCAGCAGCGCGGCTCGGTTGGCGAATACGAGTGAACGTCGTTCCACCGATCCGGTGCGAACGTCCGGCTTACCGGCGCCCGACGGGTGAAACGAGCTCCAGAGGAGCAAAAGAAAAAAGGACAGCGTAAACGCAGCGGTGAGGCGGGCCCCTGCAGCCATCCCAACGTAAAGGCCGACAAGAAGCAGGCGACGCTTGCCAAGAAACTCCCATACAGCCAGGAGCAGAAACAAAGTGACGACCACGTGGGCAAAGTATGTAGAGATGCCGACGAGAGTGATCGAGAGGTATACCGTTCCGGCAAAGTAGAGCAGTGTCGTCCAGCTGCGGCGTTGCCCCCTGACGCCGGCGAGCGCAAGCACGCGGTAAAACACGAGCACGTTTATCGCCGTGAACGCGTAGCCAACCCACACCATCGGCATCCCGGCATTCATCAGCGGAATGAACGGCACAAGCAGCAGCGCCGGGACGGGTCCGAGCGCCAGGTACTTGTGACCTTGCCAGCTCACGTAGTCGCTGAACTCCGGCGGCAGGTTGTCGACGTTAAGGGAGCCTTCCAGCAAGCGGCGGGCGAGAAATACGTAATGATCTCCGCCCAGAGAAACATCCTTGAACGGCCAGATGAGCAAGAGGATGATGACCAACACCGCGTAGCCAGCCAGCACGCGATCGAGCTGCTGTGGCGCCGTCAGCGAAGTGCCGGACCCTCGAGCGCGATGATCGCTCATTTCTTCATGCCGCGGGAATTCAGCGGTAGCCAGCCGCTTGCATCCGGAACAGCTCCTCGTAGAGCCCCGGCGCTGCGAGAAGGTCCTCGTGCGTCCCTTCCTCGACCACGGTGCCATCCCGGAGAACGATAATGCGGTCGGCCATGCGAACCGTCGAGAAACGGTGCGAGATGAGGATCGCCATCCTTCCGGCGACGAGCTCGGAGAAGCGGAGGAACACCTCGTACTCCGCCCTCGCGTCGAGCGCGGCCGTCGGCTCGTCGAGAATCAGGACCTGCGCGTCGCGCATATAGGCGCGGGCGAGAGCGATCTTCTGCCATTCACCGCCCGATAGATCGACTCCTTCCTCGAATCGTCGCCCGAGCATCTGTTGATAACCTTTTGCGAAGCGCGGGAGGAGCGAGGCGGCCAGCGAGTTGGTCGCTGCGGTCCTGATGCTGTCGGGAACTCCGTTGTTTCGGTCGAGCTGGTCGCGGACCGATTCGATCTCTCCCACTCCGATGTTCTCGTCGAAGCGCATGTCGTAGCGGACGAAATCCTGGAAGATCACGCCGATGGCATGACGCAGTGCGGCGAGATCGTACTCGCGCAGGTCTAAGCCGTCGAGGAGGATACGTCCTTCCGTGGGCTCGTAGAGGCGCGCCAGCAGTTTGGTGATGGTCGTCTTTCCGGCGCCATTCTCTCCGACAAGTGCGACCCGTTCGCCCGGGTGGAGCGCAAGATTCACGTTTCTTATCGCCCACCGGTCGCTGCCCGGATAGATGAAGCTGACGTTCTCGAATACGAAGCCTTCGCGGATTGGGTCTGGCACCGGCCGCGCATTGGGTGACGAAGCGATCGTCGGCCGCATGTCGAGAAAGACGAACAGGTCTCTCAGGTAAAGAGCCTGCTCGTAAACGTTGCTCGCGGAGAGGAGGACTCCCTGGACAGTGTCCCGGCCGCGCGCGAACGACGCCGAGAGAAAGACGAGCGTGCCGGGAGTGATCTCACCTTTCACAGCGCGGATGAGGACGATTACGTAAGCGGCGTAATAGCCGATCGTCCCGAGTATTGAGAGCAGCGCGCTGACGATACCTCGCCGGATCGACAGCCGCTTGTTCTCGTCGTAGAAGCGCTGCGCCAGCATGCGGTACCGCTCCGTCAGCCAGGGCGCGAGCCCGAACATCTGGACTTCCTTTGCCGTCTTGTCGCTGGCGCCCACGTATCGCAGATAGTCCAGCTGTCGCCGCTCCGGCGTCCAGCGGAAGAGCAGGGAATAGCCGAGCGCAGCAAAGTGTGTCTCGCCGAGGAAGCTTGGCAGGACCGCGACGATGAGCAGCACCAGCATCCACGGGCTATAGGCGACGAGCGCACCACCCAGCGTCAGCAGAGTGACGGCATCCTGGCTCATCGAGACCGCTTGCGTGAGAAGGGCGATGCGGCCGACGGTCTGGCGTCTCGCACGCTCGAGGTGGTCGTAGAAGTTCGGGTCCTCGAACTGCGCGAGGTCGAGTGTCGCGGCGTGCTGCATCAGGCGCACGCTCATGTCGTTGGAGAAGAGATCGCTGAGCAGGCTCTCGATCAGCGACGACGCACGGGCGAGTATCTCTCCGGTGAGAACCAGGGCGATCTCGAATGCGAGATACTTCCAGAGCTGGGCGTAGGTTGCGTGCCCCGCGCGCGCAGCAAGCACGGTGTCGAGGATGAGCTTGCCGACCCAGAAGGTCGCGACGGGGACAAACGCTCTCGCGAAGCGGAGGACGAGCATCGCCGTCGTGTAGCCACGGTGCGTGTGCCATATGAGCCGCACCAGCGGCGGGACATGTCGAAGTGCGGCGAGCCGCTCGCGCCAGGTGGGGGGCTCTTCGTTCATCGCGCGCCCCCGCGCGACCATTGGCGTCAGGGGATGCGTCATCGGCTACCGCGGCGTCCCGTCGTCGCCGCCGTGTTCCACTTCGCCGCCGAATCTCTCCCAGTCGTCGAACCCGCCGGCGAAATTCGACGCCGACATACCATGCCTCTCGAGAATACTGGCAGCGACCCCCGAACGGCTGCCACTTTGACAATGCACGGCGATCTCGCTTCCGGCCGGCAGCTCGGAAAGCCGGGACTCGAGCGAGCCAAGAGGAATGTGAACGGCTCCGGGAATGTGACCCCTTTCCCACTCATCAGTCCCGCGCACGTCGAGGAGGAAGAGTCCGTTTCGCGTCTGGTGGACGAGCATATCGACATCCATCTGCGGCGTCGAGCGCGTCACGATGCCGGCCGCTTCCATATCGGCGAATGAGCTAACCGCGTGTGCCCCGCCTATGCGATCGAGTCCGATCAGTGCGAGATCGTCAGTGATCGCTTTGACTTCATCGCCCTCCTCGGCGACGATGAGAAAGATGTCGCGATCATACGGGAGCAGTGCGCCGGCCAAGGTCAGGAAGGACTTCACATAGGGGATGCTGATTGTTCCGTGCACGTGCTGTATCGCGAAATCGGTTGCTGGTCGCGTGTCCACTATAATTGCGTCCTGGCGAATGAGGGCGGCGATGCGGCCCGCGGACACGTCCGGTGGCGTCGTACGGGTTCGAGAGGGCGCGCCGTCTCGATTCATCGCCTTCATCAGTGCGAAATAAGCTGGAGGCTCGGGCTGGCCCTCCAGCACCTGGCACACGAACGCCTCTTCATCGGTCTCGGCGAGTCCCCAATTGAAGAGTCGCTCGTAACCCAGCGTGGTTTGGGGCATCGCGCCGAGAGCCTTTCCGCAGGCGGAGCCGGCGCCGTGGCCGGGCCAGAGCTGGAGATAGTCGGGGAGCTTCTTGAATCTCTGCAGCGACCGGAATAGATCGCTGGCAGCCGCTTCCTTGGTTCCCGCGATGCCGGCCGCCCGCTCGAGCAGATCGGGGCGCCCAACGTCGCCGACGAAGATGAAGTCGCCGGTCAGCGCACCCATCGGAGCGTTGGCACCGGCGGTGTCGGTCACGATGAAGGTGATGTGCTCGGGCGTATGCCCTGGCGTGTGCATCGCATCGAAACGCACCCATCCCACCGTGAAGCTCGACCCGTCGGTGAGCAGCTCAGCCTTCCATTTTCCGGCGGACCTGTACTTCCAATCGGAGCCGCCCATGTCGGACAAGTACAGCTTCGCGCCGGTGGCTTCTGCGAGGTCGTGCGCGCCGGAGACGAAGTCGGCATGAATGTGGGTCTCGGTGACGTGGGTGATCGTCACCTGCTCAGCGGCGGCGGCTTCGAGATAGCGGCCGGTGTCGCGGAGAGGATCGACGATGACCCCAACGCCGGCCTGCTGGCACGCAATCAGGTAGCTCGCCTGCGCTAGCTTTTCGTCGTAGAGGCGCTTCAGGAGCATCAGTTTCTTCTCGGAGGGCTGAGGAAGTCCAGTCAACCTCGACGACCGTAATTTACCGCGATGTGTTTCTTACCACATCCTGCGTCGTCAGCCCGTCCAGTTCACCAGAATCCGCACGTGTCCCCGCACCGTCACTTTCCGCTGAACCCCGCGATGATGTTCAACACAGCGGGTCCGAGGATCACAACGAAGAGTGCCGGAAATATCAGAATCGCCATTGGGACCAGCATCTTGATGGGTGCAGTGGCGGCGCGTTTTTCCGCCGCGTGCCGGCGCTTTCTTCGCAGCGTCTCCGACGCGACGCGCAGAACCCTGGCGCTACTCGAGCCCCATTTCTCGCTCTGCACGAGACTCGAAACGAGAGTGCGAATCTCCTCGACGCCCGTGCGCTCCCAGAGTCCGCGCAGAGCCTCCTCGCGCGTCACACCGGCATTCGTCTTTCGGTTCACAACAAGGAGCTCGCGCGCGAGATCCGGGTGCACGTAAACGAGATCCTTGGCAACGCGCAGTATCGCGGCGTCGAGGCTGATGCCGGCCTCGACGCAGACGACGAGCAGGTCGATCCCGTCGGGAAGCCCGCGACGGATCTTTTCCTGCCTCAGCCGCATCGATCGGTGCAGATACCAGATGGGGGCGATCAGCCCCGCCATGGCGGCTGCGCCGACCATCACGGTCGCCATGAAGAACGTTTTCTGCGGCAGCAGCACGAGTATCAGGAGCGGCAAGCCCACGAGCGTCGCAACGCGCAGCGCAGCGTAGACCGTCGAGGCGTTGGCGCTGTCGAATCCCGCCTGGACGAGCTGCTGACGGATTGTCGCGTTCTGCGACCAGACTGACGGCGCCCGCTTGAGGATTCTTCCGCCGAGAGTATCATCGAGGCGCTTTGCCGAAGTGCGGACGATCTGCTGACGGATCTGCGACGGATCCGATCCGGCGATCGCCCTTCCGACGACCTGCCGGCGGGACCGCTCCTCGAGCAGCAGGTAGGTTGCCAGCGCGATGCTGCCGACGCTGACGAGGATCAGGACTACGAGCAGGAACGGCACTGCCTCAGACGTCCACGTCGGCAATCTTCATCATCAGTATGTAGCCGACGATGACGGAAATTGCAGAAAGCGCTAGCACCGTGCGTCCAGCCGAAGAAACGGTAAGGGGCCGCATGAACCCCGGGTTGATCGTCGAAAGGAGGAGAAAAAGGCCCGCCGGCATCAGGGCGAGAAACCGGGCCGAAAGCTTTGGCTCTGCAATCAGCGTCTGGATGTGGCTTTTCATTGTGATGCGCTGACGGATTAGATCTGCGAGGCCGGTCAGGATCTCCCCCAGATTGCCGCCGCTTTCCCGCTGGATCAGCACGGCGGTCACGAACATCTTGAGGTCGAGGCTCTGGCCGCGCTCCTGAAGCCCGAGGAGCGCTACACGGACGTCGATGCCGAGTCTCTGTTCGTCGTAGAAGCGGGCGAACTCGGGTCCCAGTGGAGGCGTCAGCTCCTCCCCGATGAACTGGGTCGCGGCCTGAAAGGAATACCCCGCTTTCATCGCACTGACGAGCATCTCGATCGCATCCGGAAGCTGCGTTTCAAGCGCATTCAGTCGCCGGCGCTGGCGCCAGCGGATCCAGATGAACGGGCCCGTCCATCCTGCCACCAGGAAAAAAAGAGCCGGGATGATGCCGCTCAGTCGAGCCGCGAGAAGCGTTCCCGTAATGCCACTAGTGACAACGAGCAGTATGAACGCGCCCGGCCTCAAATCGCTGCCCGCGCGCTCGAGCTGGACGCGCAACGTGTCTACCCAGGTCTTGCCGGTGAGCAGCCGGTTGATGAACCCCAGGTCGCTGACACGGTCGTCCTTGAGAAGCGACCGGGCGCGATCGACAGCGTCTACCGGGCGAAGGCGCGAGCGGACGATCTCAGCTTCCGCCAGCGTCCGTCGGTTCAACAGGAGGTAGCCGACTACTATGATCGCCAGAGTCGCGAAAAAAATGGCGGTCAGAATCAGGATCATCGCGCTCGCTCGGCGAACAGGTTCGGCGGAAGGTCAATGCCGGCAATGGCGAGGCGTTCGCTGAAAACCGGACGGATGCCGGTCGGCTCGAAATCTCCGATGACCGAACCGTTGGGCGCGATGCCCCGCCGCCGGAAGTGATAGATCTCCTGTGTCGCGGTGACGTCTCCCTCCATGCCGGTGATTTCCACGATGCTGGTGACGCGGCGCGTGCCATCGGCAAGCCGGGTGATCTGGATGATCAGATCGAGCGCCGAAGTGATCTGCTCGCGCATCGCCCGGTCGGGGAGATTGGTGCCCGCCATGAGGATCATGGTCTCGAGTCGGGCCAGCGCGTCGCGAGGACTATTGGCGTGAATCGTTGACAGCGATCCCTCGTGTCCGGTGTTCATCGCCTGGAGCATGTCCAGCGCTTCGGAGGAGCGTACCTCGCCGACGATGATGCGGTCGGGGCGCATGCGGAGCGCGTTCTTCACGAGGTCGCGGGCAACGATTTCTCCCTGGCCTTCGGCATTCGGCGGACGTGTCTCGAGGCGGACGACATGCTCCTGATGCAGTCTCAGCTCGGCGGCGTCCTCGATGGTGATGATGCGCTGGTCGTGCTGGATGAACGAGGTCAGCGCATTCAGCAAGGTCGTCTTGCCGGCGCCCGTTCCTCCCGAGATCAGAATGTTGAGGCGGGCTGCGACGCACCCGGCGAGCATCGTCGCCATGTCCGCGGTGAAGGTGCCGTTCTCCAGCAGCTTCTCGATCGAGAGATCGGCGCCGAACCTGCGGATCGAAAGGACAGGACCGTCGATCGCCAGTGGAGGAATGATAGCGTTCACGCGCGAGCCATCGGGGAGCCGGGCGTCGACCATCGGCGACGATTCGTCCACCCGTCGGCCGATGCGGCTGACGATGCGGTCGATGACGGCGAGGAGGTGGGCGTCGTTGCGGAACGTGGCCGAGACCCGGGTGAGCTTGCCGCCCCGCTCGATGTAGATTTCCTTCGCGCCGTTCACCAGGATGTCACTGATCGAGAGATCGCGGAACAGCGGCTCGATCGGGCCGAGACCGGTGATCTCGTACAGCACCTGCTCAACGATGTCCTCACGATCCGCTACGGTCAGCGGTATCGATTCCTCGGCAAGCAGGTCGGTGACGACAGCCCGGATCTCCGTATTGACGATTCGCTCATCGGAGATCTGCTCGAGCGCGTCGAGGTCGAGCCGCTCGATGAGCCGCTTGTGGAGGTCGATTTTAACCTGGTCGATCGGAGAGAGAACTTCCTCCTCCTCGCGCCGGCCGTACATGCCCGATGACGCTACCGCCGACGGGCCCTTGAATGCCTGGGCGGGCACTGTCTCCGCCACGGGAGTCTTTGCGGCTTCCTCTGTGCGAGTGGCTCCATTGCGCCGCGCGAGACGATCCCTAAGTGACATCGCTTACTCCGCTGCGAATGCCAAAGAATTTACGAACGCGTGATCCGGTGGTTCCGTCTTGCGCGTCTGGCGAGGCCTGGATCCGACCCCCGAGCTTGGTCGCCAGGTCGCAGTAGCTCTTCGCGAGGCGTGATGTCGGCTCCCCGAGCACGACAGGCACGCCTTTCGTGAGTGCCACCGCGGAAAGCCTGTAGTCATTGGGTAGCTTCCAGAAGATGGGCCACTTGAGCACGTTCTCCGCGTCCTTCAGCGGCAGCACGTCCGCCGATTGGTAACGATTGACGACGACGCAAAGCTTGTTCTCGTCGTAGCCTAGTCGCCGACACACGCCGATCGTCCTCTGAGTGCTGCGAAGGGACGCAAGGCTCAGCTCGGTGACGAGCACGATCCGGCTCGCGGCGTCCAGCACCGTGAGGGTTCTTTCACTGAGATGATGCTCGCAGTCCGCGACCGTTATCGCGAAGTTGGCAGTCAGCAACTCGAGAATCGACCCGATGGCGGAAGCGTCGAAAAGGTCGTCGTTCTCTGGATTCTCACCCGTGGGGAGCGCCCACACTCCGCCAGGGCAGGCCGTCAGAAGCGAATTGAGAAGCTCGCCATCCACCTTGGTGCCCTTGGCCACCAGATCGCCGAGGTCGTAGTCCGACTGGAGATTGAGGAAAACACGGACGTCGCCCCCGGAAACGACGAGGTCCGCGAGAGCAACTCTGGCGTCGGGACGCATCGACCCGAATGCCTGAGCGAGGTTAACGGCAATGCTCGTACTGCCGAGACCTCCCTTCGCCGTGTAAACGGCGATGAGGTCACCGTGCTGAACGCCGGCGGCGGCGCTGCGGCGCATGAGCCTCTCCACCGAAGCGGCGAGCTCCGCCGGCGGTGGGGGATGCACGAGGAATTCGTGCACGCCGACGCGCATCACCCGGAGTATCAGATCGGAATCCGGAGACGGTGCGGTCGCGATCACCGAAGTGCCAGGGTTTCTGCGAAGCTCACGCTCGAGCGCCAGCAGCTGCCCAGGATCGATGTTCGCGACCGAAAGGATGACGAGGTCGAAATCGTCCCTGGCCATCAAGGCGAGCGCCTGGTCACGGTCCGTCGCGCGCACCGTGCCGCCGAAGCCAAAACGGGTGAGGACTGCTTCCGCTGCGTCTACCGGCCCCGCGGCATCATCGGCAATGAGAGCTCGTCGCTGCACGTTGGATACGTTCAGCGGATGATGGGCGACGGCGGCTTGTTTGCCGGCTGAAGCCGCTTCTGGATCGCGTCGCGGGCGGGAAGGGCCGTATCCGGCAGCAGGCGCAGTACGTCCTGCGGGCGCGGGTCACGCGGATCCACCAGCACCGGAGTGACGACAATCACGAGCTCGGTTTCGTTGTTCTGCCATCTCGAGCTCGAGAACAGCAATCCGAGAATCGGGATGTCCTGCAGAAACGGAATGCCCGTCCGCACGCGCTCCTGCTCGTTACTGAAAAGCCCGGAGATTATCATGCTCTGGTCGCGCATCACGTCGAGCGTGGTTTCCACGCGGCGCGTGCGGAGTGCGGGAATGCGGAAACCCGAGATGAGGACACTGTTGACGAAGTCGAGACTCGATACCTCGGGCTGAACGTAAAGCTTGATGAGGCTGTCGCTCACGATCTCGGCGTTGAACTTGAGCCGCACTCCGAACTCCTTGAACTGCACCGTGACGCGGCTGACGTTGTCGTTGGCACCGGCCCCGCCCTGAACGATCGGAATCGGCAGCTCTCCCCCGGCGAGGAATGTCGCATCCTCCTTATTCCCGGCGAGGAGATTGGGCTCGGCAAGAGTTCTCGCGCGCCCTTTCTGCTCTTCGGCGTCGAGAAGCGCGAGGAGATGCTTGGTCCCGAAATCACTGAGGACAGTGACGAAGCCCACGTCGGCCGGAATGGTGATCTTGCCATCGGACGAAATGTTGTTGTCCGTCTTGAGATTCGACGTGCCGACGCGGGTTCCGGCGTTCCGGTACAAGCCCGAGACGCCGAGCGTGCGAAGCGCGTCTCTGCGGACTTCGGCAAACTTGATGTAAAGTGCAACCTGAAGTCTGTCCGAGGGAGAGTGGACCGAGACACGGAAGTGCTGGCGTAACCCGTTGGCGAGCCAGAGCAACGCGTCTGTTTCACCTGCCGCCTTGGCGTTGATGACCATCTCGCGGGTTCCGACTATGACGACATCGGCAATATCCGGGTTCACGATCGAAAGCTTGGTGATCGCGGAGGGGGTTGTCAGCGGGTAGGCGCGGCCGATCGGAAGATCTACCCGCGTAATCGGATCCGACTGAATGGCAGCAACGGCGGGAGTCGCCTGCGCGACTGCCTGCCCGGTGTGAAGCACCAGAATCACGAGCCCCGTGCCGGCGGCAACGATACGCATTCGATCTCGAGCTTTCAGACGAACCTCCGGAACAGTTGAGAAGAACAATCAATGGTCGCCGAATATGCTGCCGGCCGGTCAGTGCTTTGTCGTGGTATCGAACTTCATCGGCGTCGCCTTGCCCGCGCGGTAGACGTTGACCACTGCGGAATCGGGAGGCGGAGGCGGGCGCTGCTGGACGATGACCGGGGCGGGAGCGGGACGTGGCGCGACCGGGCGTCTGGCTGCCGGCTGCGGTGTTTCGACTACAACGGTCCGCCCACCGCCCAGCTGCGACAGCACGTCGGTTGTGTTCGCTCCCTTTGTGCGCACACTGTCAGGGTCGCCGTAGCCGCGAAGCACCAGCTGAATGGAGCCCTGGTTCATCGCGATTGCGAGACGCTCCGCTTCCTGAGGCGTGACGCCGAGGGTGACCGTCGTTGCAGCGTTCGCCTTTCCAGAGGCGTCTCGCTGGATCTCGGTGCCGACTGAAAGGACACGCATGTTCTCCATGAAGAGCTTCGCGACCTGCGCGTTGCTCTTCTGGTCCATGATCGTGACCAGGACGTCGACACGACTGTTGGGCTGGATCAAGCCGCTGATACCGGCAACGTCATTGATGCGCACCGCCATCGCGCGCTGACCGGGCGGAATCTTGAGCTCGAGACCGGGTCCGCTTCCAGCTGGCGCGAGGCGACCGGGAACCATCACCTCGCCGCTGAACACGTTGACACGCGTCACGCGGCCGGCAACCGAGTCCAGATTCGTGTATGCTCCCACCGGCACCGTTCCTTCCGGCCATTGCGCGATCGAGAGCGCCATCCGGTCGATCGCCGCGCCCTCAGGGATATCCCGGGTGGCGACAACTACCGGGTGAGTGACGACGACGGCCTTTGCGCTATTGGCTTCAAGAAGCCGATATGCACCAAATGTCGCAGTCACAGCCACGAGAAGCGCACCCCAGAAAACCATCTTGTATCGTCCGCCCATTGTTCCGCCTTTCAATCAGTATTCGAGTTCCGGCCCATCTCTCTCTACCCTAGTGCAACAGTGAACTCGGCATCCAACCGGCGGCCAGCGCGCCGAGCGCCAGCGCGACCCCGTAGGGCAGCGTCCGCCGAGCTTCCTTTCCGTCAGGCGCCCGCGCGAGAATGGATGGCGCCGCCGTTGCCACCGAGAGAGTAGACATCGACCTCTTCCAGCCATACGTCCCTATCATCCACACGACGGCGAGGACTGCGCCCGCCAATGCGGCGATCACGGCCCCTTCGACAGCACGAGCCGGACCAAGCCAGACACCAGCCGCCGCATACAGCTTTACATCACCCGCTCCCAGCCAACCGAGCAGATAAAAAGGAAGCCAGCAGACAAGTCCGATTGCGAATCCCTCGGCGCTGCCGAGCAACCCGCGTCCGGACGAGTCTGCCAACGCGACGTACACCAGTCCCGAGACTGCGATCACAGCCACCAGCCAGTTCCGAATACGCCGCGTGCGCAGGTCTCCGTAGGCTGCGAAGGCGAGCAGCAAAGTGAATGCTCCACCTCCGACCAGTGCCAACCGGCTTCCGCCGAACACCAGCTCGGCCGTCTTTCCTAGAGCTTTGACGCGACCTCGGAGAATTTCGCTGACACCTTGTTTCCCAGAGTCGCGACAACTACCAGTGCGATCACCGCAATGAGGGCAACCAGAATCGCGTACTCGACGAGGGCTGCTCCATCTTCTTGCCGGACGAAGTTTCGAACCGCTGCTGTTAAGCGTGCCATGCAAATCCTCCTGATGAATTGTCGTAGTGCGGGCCCACCAAAGCGGACGATCCTGTGTCGACCGCGTGCGGGAGTCCAATTTCCTCGATCCTGCAATGACGAGCAGAACGCAGGTCCGTTGCGTCACACCGCCAATTACGCCAAAGCAGGGAGCGCAATGCTTCATGCGACTTTCGACATCCTGCCTGAGGGGAGCTACAGGACCACAAAAGATCGGACAAACATGCGAACCAGCGAGGCGCTGGATAGCCTACCACCGCGTTGAGGCTTTCGCAATAATGAAAATCGAAACTTATCCTTATTCAGCCGTTCAAATCCGCTCTCGCGACGCAGCTAAGTCGTCCCGTGACAATGTATTGAAGCTGCCCATCGTCCACCAGTCAGGCGCTATGCCGGGCCGCGTTGGACGGGGCCTGAAGATACGAAACACAGCGCGCTCTTTCGGAGCACGCTGTGTTGTTGCAAGTCGGCGATGGCCGGATGTTTTCGACATGGCTGAACCGCAACGGCGATGCTTCCAGCGGCGGGATGAATCGCGCCGTGGAAACGTCCCTGACTTTCTGCTACAAATTGGTCGCGATCTCGGAGAACTTCGCGGACACCTTGTTTCCAAGCGTTGCGACGACAACCAGCGCGATAACCGCGATGAGGGCTACGAGAATCGCGTACTCGACGAGAGCCGCCCCCTCTTCATTGGCGGCGAAATTGCGAACACCTCGGGCGAGACGGGACATGACAGAAGCTCCTGATGAGGATTATTGGCCAGCAAGTCTAGCGGACGGCGCGCCTGGCGTTCGCAGCCGTCCAGGAGTCAAAACTTAATACGTTTGGTTGCGAGCGAGTGTTGTGACTCGCTACCCCACCGCGCCAGAATCGGAGTCGCGTCGGTTCAAGCGACTTCAATAGTCTGTCCCCAGTGAACCCGCGAGAGAACAAAATCGAGTAAACAAGCGGCGCGGCCGGCTCCGGGCGGTCGAGGGATACCGTACCACCGGCTTCGGAATTTAGCAATAGGGCATACAACCCGGCCGAAAACGGGGCGTGTTATGGGCCGAATTCGCGCCGATTCCGAAACAATCGTATTGTGTTTCGTACCTTTCAACGTTCACCCGCCGCCGAATGCTGCGTCCACGCGTCCCTTCTGTAGCCGATCTCCTTTTCATCCTGGTGGCGCCGATCAAGTCGATCCGGGGGGCCGTCCGGTTGACGCAGAGCGACGGCGACCTGGCAGCCCACATTCGAATGGGCGAGACAATACTCCGACTGCGGCATTTACCAGCTCACAGTCTGGCATCCTATACCGCGGCAGCCGATCCGCTCGTCGTCCACGCCTGGCTGAGCGAAGTCATCTTCGCGCTGCTGTACCGAGCCGGCGGTCTGGCTCTCATCGCGACATTCACCGGCATCGTCATCGCCGGCACGCACGGACTCGTTCTCATCTTTCTGAGGAAGCGCGGCGTGGATCCGCGATGGGCGCTCATTGCCGCCCTCATGAGCCTCGCGCTCGGGGCGAGTCACTGGCTCGCCAGGCCGCACATGTTTTCAATCGTTGGCGCGGCCGTGACACTGTTCCTTCTCGAGTCGGAGCGACCGGGCCGCGAGCTCTTGTTTTTCCCGCTGTTCGCCTCTTGGGCCAATCTGCACGGCGGATGGCTGTTCGGGCTTCTCCTGATCGCCGTCTATGCTGCCGGCGACGCAGTCGACGCGCTGATCACGGGCGTGTGGCCGGACGGCATCCGTCGCGCCAGGAGGAATGCACTCGCGCTACTGTCGGCCGCCGCGGGAACGCTCGTCAATCCCTACGGTCTCGTTCTGCACCGCGAAGTGGTGTCGGCGGTCACGAGCGTGTCGCTCGCGGACAACATCGCGGAGTACACGTCTCCGAACTTCCACGAGGTCACGAATCTTCCGTTCCTGATCTCGCTTCTGCTTGCGGTTGTGCTGCTCGCGGTGACGACGCGGCGGATGCCGCTCAAATGGCTCGCGGTGGTGGTGATGACCCTGTTCTTCGCGTTGCGTTCGTTTCGCAACATTGCATTGTTCGGTGTCACGGCGTGGCCGCTGATCGCGCTCCATGTTGCGCGGGCGTGGCCGTCGAAAAAAAGGTTCCCGTGGTTCAACGATTTCGCGCGGCTCGACACGCAGTCGAGCATCGGCTGGTGGAGTGCTCCGGTGGCGGTGCTGCTTCTCGCGCTCGGCCTCAATCACGGGAGGATTGGAAACATTCCGATAATCGCTTCCGGATTCGATCGTGAGACGTTTCCGGTGACGGCTGTGGACAGCGCCCGGCGGGCCGGCCTCACGGGCAGAATCTTCCACCCATGGGTGTGGGGAGGGTATCTCATGTATGCCTGGCCGGGCGCGGCCATTCACGTCGATCCTCTCAAGTTCTCGCAGACGACGATGGATTCGTACGTGAAGATCGACGGACTCAGGCCCGGATGGCAATCGCTCCTCGACCGCTGGAAGGTGAGCACGGTGATCATCAAGTCCGACAGTCCGCTGGCCCGGTCGCTGGCTTCCGAGCGCGCCTGGTCGATCTGGTACCGTGACACCACCGCCATTGTTTTTCGACGGCGTGCGAACAGTTATCCTTAACTATGGCATTGACCCCCGCCGAGCTGTCTCGCTACAGCCGCCACCTGATGCTTCCCGAAATCGGAGTAGAGGGCCAGAATCGGCTCAAGAACGCGCGCGTAGTCATCGTCGGGGCGGGCGGGCTCGGCTCGCCGGCGGCGCTGTATCTCGCGGCGGCGGGAGTGGGAACGCTCGGGATCGTCGAGTTCGACGCCGTTGACGCATCGAACCTTCACCGTCAGCTGCTCTACGGCACGAGCGACGTAGGAAAGCCGAAGCTTTCCGCCGCGCGGGCGCGCATCCACGAAACGAATCCCGAAGTGACGGTCGAGTCATTCGACGCTCGCCTGAGCTCGGCGAACGCACTCGACATACTCCGTGGCTTCGACGTCGTGGTGGACGGCACCGACAATTTTCCCACGCGCTACCTGTTGAACGATGCCGCGGTATCGCTCGGGATTCCCGTCGTATTCGGCAGCGTCCATCGATTCGAGGGACAGGTCTCGGTATTTGGCGCGCCCGACGGCCCGTGCTACCGCTGTCTATTCCGCGACCCGCCGCCTTCCGGCTCCGTTCCGAACTGCGCCGAGGCCGGAGTGCTGGGTGTGCTTCCCGGTCTTGTCGGAATGATCCAGGCAACCGAGGTGATCAAGCTCGTCGTCGGAATCGGAGCGCCGCTCATCGGACGCCTGCTTCTCGTTGACGCACTGGCGATGTCGTTTCGCGCCATCGTGCTGCGGCGGGATGCGGAGTGTCCGGCCTGCGGCGCGGGCCGATCGCCGGTGCTCACGGACTATGATCAGCCGTGCGCGACGGTCGAATCCTTCAGCGCCGCTGGCTCGATTACGCCGCGGGAGCTTGCCGAGCGTCTCGATCGCGGAGACGTCATCGACGTCGTTGACGTACGCGAGCCGTATGAATGGGCGATCGCGCAGATCCCGGGCGCGCGCCTCGTGCCGCTCGACACGATCGATCGGGCGCTCGACTCGTTCGATCGCGACGGAAGGACCGTTCTCTATTGCAAGTCGGGATTGCGGAGCGCGGTGGCTGCCGAGCGTCTCGTCGCTGCCGGCATCGGCAACGTGCTGAATCTCAGCGGCGGCATCATGCGGTGGCGCGAAGAGGTTGACCCAACCGTTCCGCAATACTGACGGAGACATGTCCACCGCGTATCCAGTCCAGAATCCAATCAGCCGGTTCAACCGCCTCTACGCCCAGGCGCAAGGCATCGATCGCGCCATTCTCGCCGAGCCGAACGCGATGTCACTCGCGACGGTCGGAATGAACGGGAATCCTTCGGTGCGAGTTGTTCTTATGAAGGCCGTGGATGAGGACGGGTTCGTGTTCTACACGAATCTCGAGAGCCGTAAGGGAAGAGAGCTGCGCACGCGGCCAATGGCTGCGATCTGCTTTCACTGGCCGCCGCTCGAGGTGCAGGTCCGCGCCGAGGGTCCGGTGACGCAGGTGAGCGACAGCGAAGCCGACGAATATTTCGCGACGCGATCGCGCCCGAGCCAGATCGGAGCCTGGGCATCCATTCAGAGTCAGCCGATCGAGCGCGTCGAAGATCTTCCCGACCGCGTCGCGGAGTACGAGAGGAAGTTCGAAGGCCGCGATGTCCCGCGCCCGCCGTTCTGGTCCGGTTTTCGGCTCAAGCCGGATCGGATCGAGTTCTGGAAGAACAAGCCCGGACGACTTCACGAGCGCCATCTCTACATTCGCTCCGGCGACAGCTGGACGATGGAAACGCTCTACCCCTGACGGTACCGAATCGCCATGTCATCGCCTAAACTTTGAGCATGACGATGACCCACAACCCGCCGGTCGCCACGCCGGAGCCCACCGAGCCGTGGACGATCGAGTCGGCCCGCACGCTTTACAACATCGAAGGCTGGGGCATCGGCTACTTCGACATCAGTGACAGCGGCCACGTCGTCGTCCGCCCCGATTTCGACGAGCCGTCGCGCGAGCTGGATCTCTTCGAGCTGGCCAACGATCTGGAAGCGCAGGGTGTTGGTCTTCCGCTGCTGCTTCGGTTTTCCGACATCCTGCGCTCGCGCATCGAATCGCTGAACGCCCGCTTCGCCCGCGCGATGAAGGAGTACGACTACACCGGCGCGTACACGACCGTCTACCCGATCAAGGTGAACCAGCAGCGGCACGTGGTCGAGGAGATCGTCGAATTCGGCAAGACATCGAGCGTCGGGCTCGAGTGCGGAAGCAAGCCCGAGCTGCAGGCGGTCCTTGGTCTCGCCGAGCACACCGATCATCTCATCGTCTGCAACGGCTACAAGGACGAGGAGTTCATGCGCCTTGCGCTGATGGGGCAGAAGCTCGGTCACCAGGTTTTCATCGTGCTCGAGCAGTTGAGCGAGGTGGATGTTCTGCTTCAGGTCGCCGGCGAGCTCGGCGTCAATCCCACGGCGGGAGTCCGGATCAAGCTTCACTCGGAAGGCTCGGGGCGGTGGGCGAAGAGCGGCGGAGAGAAGTCGAAGTTCGGGCTGAGCACCGCGCAGCTCGTAAAGCTGGTGGACAGGCTGAAGGAGCTCGGACGCCTGGACATTCTCAAGCTGATCCACTTCCACCTCGGATCGCAGATCACCGACATCCGCTACATCAAGGCGGGGCTTCAGGAGATCTCGCGGTACTACGCCGAGTTGCGGGCGATGGGTGTTGACGTCACGCACGTTGACGTCGGCGGCGGGCTCGGAGTGGATTACGACGGCTCGGGCTCGACATCGCAGGCGAGCGTCAACTACTCGCTTCAGGAATACGCCAACGACGTCGTGTACACTCTGGCCGAGTCGTGCCGCGAGCAGTCGCTGCCGATGCCGCACATCATCAGCGAGTCGGGGCGCGCACTGACCGCGCACCACGCGCTGCTCCTGCTGAGCGTGATCGACGTTGAGTCGCAGGCGGACACGACGCTTCCCGTGCTCGACGAGGGCGACCACACGTTTCTACACGAGATGGAGGCCGACTACCACGCGATCAACACCCGCCGCGTCCGCGAAGTGTACCACGACGCGACATACGCCAAGGAGCGGGCGCAGGATCTTTTCAGCAGCGGGATTCTGACTCTTCGCGAGCGCGCCCTTGCCGAGCAGCTCTACATCACGACCATCACCGCGGTAGCGCGAATCGCCCAGCGCGACCGCGACGAATACTCCGACATAATCGAGGATCTGGAGGCGACGCTCACCGACCGCTACTTCTGCAACTTCTCGCTCTTCCAGTCGCTGCCGGACAGCTGGGCGATCGACCAGCTGTTTCCGGTGATGCCGATCCACCGTCTGGACGAGGAGCCGACACGCAACGGCACGATTCAGGACGTGACGTGCGACTCCGACGGCAAGATCGAGCGCTTCATCGGGGACAGGCACTCAAGGCCGAGTCTGTCGCTGCATCCGTTCACCGACGGCGAGCAATACATCCTCGGCATCTTCCTCACCGGCGCCTACCAGGAGATCCTTGGCGATCTGCACAATCTGTTCGGCGACACGAATGCGGTGCATATCCGGCTATCCGAGAACGGCTACGAAGTAGCCGAGCTGGTTCACGGCGACACGGTGACCGAGGTTCTGGCATACGTCCAGTTCCGCGCCCAGGACCTGCTGGCGACTTTCCGACGGAAGGTCGCCGCCGCGACCGGGATCACGAGGCAGGAGGCGAACACCTTCATCGCCGACTACGTGGCGGGTCTCGAGGGCTACACGTACCTCGAGGGAGAGGCGGCGCGCTAAAGCCCCGTGGAACGCGCATGAGACGCACTCGTTCTGCGAGCGGATCGTTGAAGTCGCCGGTGAGACAGTGAGGCAGTGAGAACAGCAAACAAGGGGGAACAGCTCGCGCGGCTGCAACTTCGTTCCATGGGGTGAGTTCAACTCAAAAAGAAGAAACGCCACGCGATGTTTCGGCGTGGCGCTTTTCTTAAGAAATCCTCACTGCCTCACTGCCTCACTGCCTCACCGGCGACAGCGAACTGTGGTCGGCAACGAGTACATCTCGCGTCCGACAATGCAAGGTTTGAGACCTGCGGCTCACCCCTTTAAGCGTCGCCCCACTTCTTCCCAGTTCACCACGTTCCACCACGCCGTGATGTAGTCCGGGCGGCGGTTCTGGTACTTGAGGTAGTACGCATGCTCCCAGACGTCGAGGCCGAGGATCGGCGGAGATTTTCCGTCCATCAGCGGGTTGTCCTGGTTCGGCGTGCTGGTGATTGAAAGCTTTTTCCCATCGTTGAGAAGCCACACCCAGCCGGAGCCGAATCGCCCCACGCCGGCGGCGGTCCACTGCTCCTTGAACTTGTCGAGACCGCCGAAGGAGTCTTGAATCGCATCGGCGACCGCGCCAGCCGGCTCTCCGCCCTTCGGCGAAATGATCTCCCAGAACATCGAATGATTCCAGTGTCCGCCGCCATTATTGCGAACGGCGGTGCGCACCGCCTCGGGGACCTTGTCGATGCCGCGCATCAGTTCGTCCAGCGACTTTCCGGCGAGCTCCGGCGCCTTCTCGACTGCCGCATTGAGGTTGTTGACGTACGTCTGGTGGTGCTTGCCGTGATGGATCTGCATCGTCGTCGTATCGATGTGCGGCTCGAGTGCGTCGAAGCCGTACGGGAGCTGCGGTAGAGTGAACGCCATTGGGACTCCGGTCTTAATTTGTCGCCGCGGCGGGATTGCCACGCTGCCGCCACCAGCTGATGATCCCGGGCAGGATCGAGACGAAGATCACGATCAGCACGACGATCTCGATGTGCCTGTCTATTCCCGGAATATAGCGGCCGAGGAAATACCCTGTGAACAGCATGCTCCATACCCAGAGCAGCGTGCCGATGACGCTGATTACGAAAAACTGACGGTACGGCATCTGGCCGACGCCGGCGACAACGGGCGAGAACGTCCTGATGATTGGCATGAATTGCGCGAGGATGATCGTCTTCCGCCCGTGGCGGGCGTAGAACCGCTGCGCATTGAGCAGATGCTTCTTGTTGAACAGAAGGGAATTCTCTCGTGTAAAAATACGAGGGCCGGTACTCCGGCCGATGAAGTACCCGCTCGAGTTACCGGCTATCGCCGCGACGTGGAGCAGCATTCCGAGGTAGTATACGTTGAGAAATCCGCGCGCCGAAACGAGCCCGGCGGTGACGAGAAGGGAATCACCGGGGAGGAAGAAGCCGACGAGCAGGCCCGTTTCGGCGAAAACGATCGCTGTCATGCCGACGTAACCGGCCCACCCTATGAGGGCGGGAAGGTCCGACAGATTCGCGAAAAGCTCGCGCAAGTGATTCATGGAGCGGCAGAGAGGGGGAATGCAGGAGAGGAGAAACGCAAATTCAACCATTGGCGACCTATGGTCAACTGCACCGGAGCTGGTTGCCCATGCCGCGGGTGAGCCGGATCGTCGCGTCCGGACCAAGGGTATGACGCCACGCGGCGAGCGAATCTTCAACGTCGCCTCGTCGGTCGTGATCCTTCTCTTCGCGCTCGCCTGGTCGTGGTCGATAGCGCTGGCGCGCGCCACCGGAGCCGGCAGACCCGCCAACGCCACGACCGGCATCCTCACCAGCGCGCTCACCGACGCCGATGCGCCTTCTGTCGCCTACCTCACCGACGCGGCACTGGGCGTCGTAAACCCGTTGCGAGGAGAGAGCGGAAAGCTCAGGGCGCGCATCCAGCAGCCGGGCGAAACGCTGCCGGGCGACACGCTGCCGTCGGGCGCGGTGGCCACTTTCTCATCCGGCTCGTCGGGCTCAGCGTCCGACTCGAGCGCTGCGATCACCACTCCGAAGAGGACGGGCATCTGGTCGCTCGCAATCGCGCTCGGCAACGCCATCCGGCCGGTCGCCGATTTTTCGGTGATTACGCTTCTGCCCGCGTCAATGAAAAGGGGCGGACGGATCGGACTCTACTACATCGGAAACTGGCCCTCGGCGCGCGTCTCGACGAAGGCCGACTACACGCCCCCCGGCGGATTCATCGAGGTCAATCCCTCGGAACAGGACACGCCGCTGTCCAGTCACTTCCGGCTGCGCGATTTCTTCCCCCACGACCAGCAATCCGTCTGGCCAAAGTATATCGTCGTCAAGATGAAGCTCGTGGACAAGCTGGAGCTGGTGCTCGACGACTTGCGCGCGCATGGAATTCGCACTGACAGGGTGAGAGTGATGAGCGGATTCCGGACTCCCCAGTACAACGCGGGCGGCGGCGATCCTAGGGGACGAGCCGAGCTGAGCCGCCACATGTACGGCGACGCCGCCGATATCTTCATCGACAATAACGGAGATGGACGGATGGACGACCTGAACCACGACGGCAGAGTCAACATTGGCGACGCCCGGGTGATACTGGCGGCCGTCAATCGCGTCGAAGCGGCACATCCTTCGCTGATAGGAGGGGTCGGGGTGTATGCGGGCACTTCTGCCCACGGCCCGTTCACGCATATTGATACACGTGGCTACCCCG
This sequence comes from Gemmatimonadaceae bacterium, assembly GCA_041486565.1. GTDB lineage: Bacteria > Gemmatimonadota > Gemmatimonadetes > Gemmatimonadales > Gemmatimonadaceae > UBA4720. The sequence continues at coordinate 4,228 of JBGPLS010000007.1, read as the reverse complement.
CGCGCTGGATCGGAACCGGAGACAACTAAATGGACAATGCGATAACTGAAGAGCACGCGACGGAAACATCAGAATCATCGACGGGCGATCCCAAGAAGGAGCGCCACGCCGTCCGGCCTCACCGGGTTGATCCCGCGATGCCGGTGAGGTCGGCGGATCTCGAGCCCTATATCGGGCTGGGATACCTCTCACGCCTCTTCAAGCTGATGGCGGTGGTGCTCCTCATCCTCCTCTTTTCCGAGGTGGTGACGGGACTGATTGCGCAGGGAGCGGCGTCAATTCCGACGCTTCTCGGCGAGATCAGCAGGCTGATCGTGCTGGCCGGTCTCCTCTGGGGAAGCGGCGATCTCGCGCTGCTGCTGATCGACATCGGTCACGACGTGCGGGCGACTCGAATTCTTCTGGGGCGCCAGGCGCTGCACGAAGAGCAGCACGTCCCGCCGAAGGGTGACCCTGCGACATTCGTGGAGCGCGCTCCGCGCTGAGAGAAACGCCCCGCGCAGCGGGGCGGTACGACAGTTGCCAAGAAGGAAGTACGCCGCGTGATCGCGGGCCAACCTTTATCGAGGATGCATATATGCTTTGGACGATCGCGATGGTCCTTCTCATCCTTTGGATTCTTGGATTCTTTGTCGTGCACGTCGGTGGCGGTCTCATCCATATTCTGCTCGTCATCGCGGTGATCGTGATCATCTATCGTCTCATCACCGGCCGGCCAGTAGTCTGAGTGGGCGACAAGCTGCCGGCCTCGAGTGCGCGGTCCACTTCGCATTCGGGGCCGGCATTCGTATGACGGGGTCCCGTCTCTCCGCCGTACGAGTTGTCCTGTTCGAGCCGCAGGACCCGATCAACATCGCAGCTGCCGTGCGGGCGATGAAGAACATGGGCGTGTCGAATCTCAGACTGGTGCGCCCGGTGGCGTACGATCCATACCGCCTCGCGGGAGTGGCTCACGACACAGGCGAGATACTGGATGGCATCCAGCACTTCGAGACGCTCGCCGAGGCAATCGCCGACTGCGTACGGGTTGCCGGCTTCACTGCGAGACGAAGGGCGGCGAAGCGGCAGGTGGTGACGCCCGCGGCGGCGGCGAGCGACCTGCTCGGGTTTGCGGCGGAGGGACCGATCGCACTGCTGTTCGGCCGCGAGGATCGAGGGCTGCCCAACGATGCACTCGATCGCGCCCATGTGGTGGTGACGATCCCGACCACCGGATACGCATCTCTCAACCTCGCCCAGGCGGTGCTGCTCGCGTTGTATGAGCTGCACCTCGCCTCGGGCGACGCAACCCGGAAGCTGGCGCCGCCGCGAAAAACTGCGGACGCGCCGAGCAGTGCGCAGTACGAGCTGCTCTTTGCCGACGTCGCGCGGGCGCTCGAGGAGATCGCGTTTTTCAAGACCCGCAACAGCGAGCATGTCATGCGATCGCTTCGCTCGATGGTCTATCGTGCCGCGCCCGACGGAAGGGAGCTTGATCTCATTCGCGCAGTGGCGATCGAAGTGGTGCGCACCATCGACCGTATCAGGCGCACGGATTCGGGCGATGACCAGGGCACTCACTGAAGAAATCGACCGCGAGAGAGACTGCGGCGAGCGGAAATTCGACTCGATGACCGCTGGGCAGCCCGCTGGGCAGCCCGCTTGCGGCAGCACATCGTGAAAGCCATTATTCCGGCCAGCTTTTTTCCTTGTGAAATTCTTCACAAAGCTTGTTCATGCTTGCATCACGTCAGTTGAACCACGCATGAAACTCGGTAGCAGGCCACTCGCCATTCCCGGCCTCATTCTCCTCGCCGCTACCGCCGCGATGCTTTCGGCATACGCGGGAGCGTCGTCCTCGCAGGGCAATGGTCCCGAGCAACCGGTGCGCTATCCCCATCAACTCCACGCTGCCGGAACGCTCCAGATGAACTGTCTTTACTGCCACTACACAGCCAACAAGTCGCCCGATCCGGGGCTGCCTGCCGTCGGAACCTGTATGGGATGCCATACAGTTATCCGGATTGACAGGCCCGAGGTGCAGAAGCTCGCCGGCTTCTGGAACAAGAAGCAGCCGGTCCCCTGGATACGGATACACAAGCTGCCCGAATACGTCCACTTCCCCCATATGCGGCACGTGAATGCCGGCGTTACCTGCCAGACCTGTCACGGCGAGGTGCAGAAGATGCCGCAGGTCTATCAGACGAATTCGCTCAACATGGGGTGGTGCGTGAACTGCCATGTGGGGCGGTCGAATCCACCGCTCAAGGCGCGCTACGACTGCGCAGTCTGCCACTACTGACCGGAATGGCGAGAATCAACACGCGCACAGTCGGGCCGAGCCGATGAGCGAAGAACATCCAGCGACCGCCGTCAAGCGCCGCGAGTTCCTGAAAGTCCTTGGAGCAACCGGCGCAGCAACGACGATGATCGGCTGCTCCTCCGAGCGTGTGGAACGACTGATCCCGTACCTTGTCTCGCCGGACGAGACCGTCCCGGGCGTATCGAACTATTACGCGACCACCTGCCGTGAATGCTCGGCCGCCTGCGGCGTCATCGCCGAGACCCGTGACGGACGGACGATAAAGCTCGAGGGAAATCCCGATCATCCGCTCAATCGCGGCGCGCTCTGCTCGCGTGGGCAGGCAGCGCTACAAGGACTATACAATCCGGATCGCTTCCGCGGACCGATGATCCGCCGCAACGGCGCGCTGCACGCCGCCACGTGGGATGAAGCGATTCAGCTGTTCACTCAGAAGCTTGGCGAGATCCGCTCGCGTGCGACCGCCGGGAGTGCTGCGTTCATAAATGCGCACGAGACGGGAAGTTTCAGAACGTTCCTCGACAGCTGGCTCGCGGCCTACGGGATTCCGGGACACATCAGCTACGACCCCGACGCGGACTATACGGCCATTGCCGCCAACCTTCAGAGCTACGGTGTCGCATGGCCGCGGCTTGACTTCACGAGCGCAAGACTGATCGTCGCGGTTGGCGCTGATTTCCTCGATTCCTGGGGGGCCGCAGTACCGCAGCAGCTCGACTTCGCCGAAGCGCGCGCCAAAGCCGAGGCTGCGCCGCGCCTGGTGTACGTTGGCGCGCGGCGCTCGCTCACCGGACTGAATGCCGACCAGTGGATCAATGCCCGACCGGGTTCGGAGTTGGCACTTGTCGCGATGCTGGGAGGCACTGCCACGCCGCAAGCCGCATCGGATGCAAGCGGCGTTGACGCGGCTGTCCTCGGCGCGCTGCAGCGCGAATTCGCGGCCGCTAAGCCGAACCTCGTACTGGCGGGTGGAGGGACGCCTGACGGTGCTGCCCTGTGCCAGGCTGTGAACACATTGAACGCGGCGCAGGGAAACGTCGGGGTCACGGTCCGCCCCGCTGAAGCGATTCTCAGTTTCGAGGGAATCGATTCACCTTCGGCCTTGCGCGCGCTCGCCGAGCGGATGCAGCGAGGGGCGGTCTCGATGCTCATGGTGCGGGGCGCAAACCCGGCGTACACGATGCCGAAATCGTCGGGATTTGCGGCAGCGATGGCGAAGGTCCCGTTCAAGGTGAGCTTCTCGAGCGTGCCCGATGAAACGACGGCAATGGCCGATCTTGTCCTTCCCGACCATCATTCGCTGGAACAATGGGGCGATGCCGAGCCGGTGCGGGGAACGATCTCGCTCCAGCAGCCGACGATGGATCCGGTCTTCGACACACGCGCGACGTCGGACGTGCTGCTCGCGATTTCCAATCCGCCGGCGGCCGGGACGGTGGCCGAGCCGGGAAGCGCATATCGCTCATGGCTCATCAATCGCGTTCCGGGAGGGGCGACTGCGCTCGCGGCCGCACTTCCAAAAGGCGTGATGGCGGGAACGCTCGGCGCAACAGCGGCGCGCACTGCTCCTGCGCCTCTCCCTCCGCAGCCGCTCGCAACGACGAGCGGCGAGTTTTTTTTGGTGGTGTATCAGCATCCGCTGATCGGCACCGGCAGTGGAGCCAACAAGCCATGGCTTCAGGAAATTCCCGACCCGGTCACCAAGATCTGCTGGCAGACGGTGATCGAGATGCATCCCGCGACCGCGACGCGGCTCGGTGTCGAGAATGGCGACCACGTCACTGTACAGACTGCTGCGGGAAGCCTTACCGCACCGGCGCTGACGTTCATCGGCATTCGTCCGGACACAGTGGCCATCGCTGCGGGACGGGGGCACGTGGCAGCCGCCGGGCGATACGCGAAAGCGGGTCTCAATGCATTCGATCT
>JBGPLS010000006.1:0-42174 GCA_041486565.1 Gemmatimonadaceae bacterium | reverse complement strand
ATCGACGGCGCGGTTTGGCACCTCGATGTCGGCTTATCACATCCTGGGGCTGGAGCAGGTCCCAAGGGTCCGGCTGTTCGCCGGTTAAAGTGGTACATGAGCTGGGTTCAGAACGTCGTGAGACAGTTCGGTCTGTATCCGTCGTGGGCGTTGGAGGTTTGAGGGGTGTGGACCCTAGTACGAGAGGACCGGGTCGAACTGCCCGCTCGTGTGCCGGCTGTGGTGCCAACTGCAACGCCGGGTAGCGAGGGCAGGCGAAGATAACCGCTGAATGCATCTAAGTGGGAAGCTTCCCCCAAGATGAAACCTCCCTGGAGCCTTGAGCTCCCTAAAGGGCCGGGAGAGACCATCCCGTCAAGAGGTCGCACGTGGAAATGGAGCAATTCATTCCGAGCGCAGCGATCCTCATCGCCCGTGAGGCTTGATCTTCAATTTATTGCCTCCGGTTAATTGCCGGAGCAATTCCAAGGCATAGCAATCGCAATCAACGAAACAACAACGGTTCTAAGAAGAACACGATCACACTACCATTCCGTCTGTCACTCTCCACGAGCGACAGCGTCATTCAGCGAACACATATCGCTGGCGACTAGAGCGCAGGGGCCACACCCGTTCCCATTCCGAACACGAGCGTTAAGCCCTGCAGCGCCGATGGTACTCCGTCCGAGAGGACGCGGGAGAGTAGGCCGTCGCCGGCACCTCTGAAGAGGGCGTCACACTTCCAGTGTGCCGCCCTCTTTCGTTTTGTCGCCAGAATCCCGAGAGACCTGGCCCTCACTGGCTGCCGTGCTGCGGCCGGGACACAGGGGAGAGCGGCGCGAGCGGCTCATGCTATTGTTACGGCCACCCGCGCGGGTGTAGAATGTTGTGCCCGGCGCCCCTGCTCCTCATTCGGTTAAATATTCCCACCGGACGCTCCCTCGATTCCCAACGCATCAGCCAACCGGACGTCTGCGCATCTAATCACTGGCGCGAGCGATAGCCGCGGCGGCACAGCGTGAGCAGGGCACCGCACGTCGTGATTCTGGGCGGCGGCCCTGCGGGCTGTGGAGCGGCGTATCAGCTCCGCCGCACCGGCAAGGCCACGGTCACGCTCCTCGAGCGCGGAGCAGCATTGGGCGGGAATGCCGGAAGCTTTTTCTGGAGCGGCCAGTGGCTCGACTACGGAAGCCACCGCCTTCACCACGCTGTGCACCCCGAGATTCTTGCGGACATTCGGCGGATGCTCGGCGGTGACCTTCGCGATCGCAAGCGACACGGGCGGATCCGGCTACGCGGCAAATGGCTTCACTTTCCGATCCAGTCACTCGATCTGCTCAGGGGGCTCGATAAGCGCTTCGCCGCAGGTATGGCCAGAGACATGGCGGTGAGGACAGTCAAGAGGCAGAACGAGGGAGACACGTTCGCCTCCGTTCTACTCGCAAGTCTTGGGTCCACGATGTGTCACAACTTCTATTTCCCCTACGCGCGGAAGCTTTGGGGAAGGGAGCCAGAAGAGCTGTCCGGGATCCAGGCGCGCAAGCGCGTCACCGCGGGCTCCTTCACCAAGCTGATTGAGCGCCTGGTGAAGCCTCCAGGAGGCGGCCGTTTCTACTACATGCGACGCGGATACGGCGAAATCAGTGAAAGCTACGCCGACGCGGCAAGATCGCTTGGCGCTGAGCTCGCCCTTGGCTGGGGCGCGACGGCCGTCAGTCCGTCTTCAGACCCCGACTACACATGGTCGGTGACTGCCCAAAACGATGGCGAGCAGCGGGAGGTTCACGCCGATTTCGTCTGGTCTACAATTCCCATTACGCTGCTTGCCCGGATGATCCAGCCGCCGCCGCCGTCCACCGTGGACGCCGCTGCATCGCAAATCGAATATCGCGCCATGGCGCTCGTCTACCTGTTGCTTCCGATCGACCGATTCACCACCACCGACGCACATTACTTCCCCGAGGGCAATGTTCGCATCACGCGCCTCTCGGAGCCGAAGAACTACTTCGGGCGCGGAGAGCCGCGGGGTACTACGGTCCTTTGCGGGGAGTATCCCTGCGCCGTCGGAGATGAGATCTGGTCAGCGAGCGATGCGGAGCTGTCCGATCGCATGCTGAACGACATGGCAACCGCCGGCATTCCCGCTCCCGCACGACCCACCGACGCTGTTGTGAAGCGCCTGCGGCAGGCGTATCCGATCTATCTCAACGGATACGAAAAACCGTTCGGTGTCCTCGACGACTGGGCGGCAGAGCTTCCCAATGTTCTCGTCTACGGCCGCCAGGGACTTTTCGCCCACGACAACACGCATCACGCTCTCTACATGGCGTATTGCGCAACCGACTGCCTGGAAGGGATGCACTTCGATCGAGAGCGCTGGGCTGGATATCGGGAAATCTTCAGGACACATGTTGTTGAAGACTAGGCTCATCAGCCGGGAGTCTCGCGGCTGGTGGTACGCCGTAGCGGCGCTCACCGCAGTAGCGCTTCTGGTGCGTTTGCGGGGGCTCAACAGTGGCCTCTGGCTGGACGAGATCCTCGCGGTGCTGGAGTCCCTCCGAACGCCCTTTCCGCAATTGCTCGCGGAGTTCCGCGGAGACAACAAGCATCCGCTGTACGCGGTGCTCGCTCATTCGTCCAGTGTTCTGTTCGGGGAACACCCGTGGTCCCTGCGTCTGCCAGCAGTGCTGTTCGGAACAGCGACCATTCCGCTCGTCTACCTGTTCGGCACGCGGGTGGCCAGTCGCTGGGAGGCATTCGGTGCAGCGGCGCTTCTCGCGCTCTCCTACCACCACGTATGGTTCTCGCAGAATGCCAGGGGCTACACCATGCTGGTATTCTGGGTGCTGCTTGGCACGCTGGGGCTGCTTCGCGCCCTCCGCGAGCAGAAAATACTGCCGTGGGTTCTCTATGGCCTGATCTCGGGCCTCGGCGCCTATACGCATCTGACGTACGTATTCGCGGTGATCGGCCAGGCTGTCGTTGTCGCGATGGGGATTCTCGGCATTCCGCGCTCGGAGGCGAAGCTCCGCTGGAAGGGAGCTGCCGCAGGTTATTGCATCGCGGCGCTGTTCACTCTGTTGTTGTACGCGCCAATGCTCGGTCCAGTGCTCGACTATTTTCTCCATCGCGCATCGAACCTCCGGGGAATATCCACGCCGGGCTGGGCATTGATCGAAGGACTTCGCGTGCTGCGACTCGGATTCGGCATACCGGGTGCGGTCGGCGCCATCGCGCTTATTGGAGTCGCTGCCGTCGGCATTGCCGGGATCGTCAGCTATTTGCGTCGTCAGCCACGCGTAGGATTGCTCCTTCTGGTTCCGCCGCTCGTCACACTCGCCGGCGCGTTCACGGCGCGCGGAACGATGTATCCGCGATTCTTTTTCGGATTCATCGGATTCGCGCTCTTGTTCTGGATGCATGGGGCGTTCGTCATTGCCGCCTGGCTTGCGCGCCGCGCGGGGTGGTCTGTGCTCGCGGGTGCGCGTCTTGCCGCGGCCGCCGCGGCCATCATTATCGGGGTGTCTGCGCTCTCCGTCCCGCTTGCATGGCGTGCCCCGAAACAGGATTTCGGCGGGGCGATGCGCTTCGTGGAGTCCACCGCGTCGGACGCCGAGGTCATTGCGACGGTGGACGTGACGAGCCTGATTTACGGACCGTACTATCGCCGGACGTGGCGGGTCGTGCGGGGCGCAGCGGATCTCGCGTCGCTGCGATCGGCACATACGGTCTGGCTGGTCTACACGTTTCCGCGCTATCTCTCGAAATACGATCCGGCTATTGCCGCAACGCTCGAGCGGGAATGCCGCTCGGCACAGAGGTTTCCCGGCACCGTCGGTGACGGCGATGTGATCGTCTGCAGGCTTGGGAGAATATGACGAAGCTGATTATCCAGATTCCGTGTTTCAACGAGGCATCGACGCTGCCGGTGACTGTGGCGTCGCTGCCAAGGGCAATCTCCGGCATCGACGAGATCGAAATCCTGGTCGTCGACGACGGGAGCACCGACGGCACAAGCGCCGTGGCGCATTCTCTCGGTGTTCACCACGTGGTGCATTTCGAGCGCAACAAGGGACTGGCTGCCGCTTTCGTGGCTGGACTCGAGGCATGTATCCGGGCCGGCGCCGACATCATCGTCAACACGGACGCCGACAACCAGTACCAGGCGGAGCAGATTCCGAATCTGGTCGTGCCGATCCTCCAGGGACGAGCCGAGCTCGTCATCGGGGATCGGGGTGTTGCCTCGCTTTCGAATTTCTCGTGGCCGAAGCGGAACCTTCAGGTCGCGGGCAGCTGGGTGCTCGGCCGCGCGGCCGGCCTTCAAACTCCCGATGCCACGAGCGGATTCCGCGCCCTCTCGCGGGAATGTGCATTGCGAACGATGGTGATGAGCAACTACTCGTACACACTCGAGACACTGATACAGGCGGGAGCGCGGAGGGCAGGCGTAACGTTCGTTCCGATCGGCATCAACGCTCAGACCCGACCTTCGCGCCTCATGAGGAGCATCCCGCATTACTTGTGGCACTCTGGAGCCACGATCATCCGCGCATACACCATGTACCGTCCGATGCGGGTCTTCAACAAGCTCGGTGCGATTCTGATCTTCCTCGGTCTCATTCCCGGCTTCCGCTTCCTCTACCTGTACATGTTCGTGGAGAAGACCGGCCATGTTCAATCGCTGATTCTCTCCGCCATCCTGATAATCGTGGGAGTTCAGACTCTGCTCATCGGCATCGTGGCCGATCTCATTTCATTCAACCGGCGAATCATGGAAGAGGCGCTCTATCGGCTGAGGAAGCTCGACGCCGGTCTCGAGGGGGATGAATCGCCGCGCCACTGAGTCGCGGTGCGGTTCGCAACCGCGTGATGCTCCGCCTCGGCGGAAGCATCGTGATTCTGGCGCTGCTGCTCCTGTTTCTTCCGTTCGCAGATCTGATGGGTGCGCTCCGCCGGGTCACTCCCGTCGTCTGGCCGGTGGCGATCGCCGCCTACCTGTGCATGCATCTGATCGGCGTAGCTAAATGGAGACTGCTCATCAACGTCGCGGGTGCGGGACTGTCATTCCGGGAGGCGTCGCGGGCGTACTACTGGGGCCTGTTTGGCAACACGTTCCTGCCTTCGATCGTCGGTGGCGATGTTGTCAAGGTCGGCACAGCACTGCGCGCAGCGAGGTCCGCCAGCGGGCTCATCCTCGGCAGCTTCATAGACAGGATTCTCGACGTCGGAGGTCTTGTAGTCGTCGCGGGCATCGGAGCCATTCTGTCACCGAGGGCGCTCGATCCGCAGAGCCGCCGGATTTTCATTGGCGCGGGGCTGATGGCCGGCCTCGCGGGAATCGCGTGTGTCGGCGCCGTTCTGCTCATGCCCGCCCGGCGATTTCCCTTCAGGGTTCGGCGCAAGCTGGTGAAAGTCCGCGCGGCTTTGCGGGCTACTGCGGGACGGCCATCCGTACTCATCGGAGCGCTCGTTCTCGGAATGATTTTACAGTCTCTGCTGGTGGTGCTCAACTACTGGCTCGGCATCGTCATCGGGATCAGCATTCCGTTGTATGTCTGGTTGTTCGTGTGGCCGCTGGCGAAAATCTCCGCGCTCCTGCCCGTGACACAGGGTGGTATTGGAGTTCGTGAGGTCGCGATCGCGGCGCTGTTCGCGCCTTTCGGCGTTTCCGCTGCAAGGGCGGTAGCGTCTGGCCTCGTATTCGAGGCAGTGGTGATCGCGGGGGGACTGATCGGTGGCGTGGTTGTTCTTGTGCTCGGCAGCCGCACGTCGTCGCTCGCGTTTACGCGCGGTGTTCACAAGGCGACATGAATCAGAAAAAGGCGCCCGCAGGAACGGTCTGGCGGCTGTTTCTAACGGTCTGGCTCATCTACTCCATGCACGCCACTACGAACGTCGTACGCGAGACGTATCTCGCCATCTCCCTCGGCGGATATGGGACAGTACGGGTGGACAAGTATCTCGGACTGCATCCCGATCTGTTCATGATTCCGGGGCGCGGCGCGTACATCAACAACAACCCCGGCGCTTCTATCCTCGGGGCAGCCGCCTACGCGTTCGTGCATCCGATGATACGCCTTGCGGTCAGGCTCAAGCCGTCGATCGCGGCGCCCAAGCCTCCTGCCCGATACGATGATCCGCGGCCCAACAGGACGCCGTTCATGAACATGGCTCGCGCGCGCGGACTGGATGTAGTTCTCGGTCTCGCAGCAATCGGAATCGGCGTGCTCCTCATGGCGCCGCTGGCCGGACTGGCCACGGTCCTGATGTACCGGGCCCTGCGGGAAAGACTCGGCGACGAGCGCGCGGCACTCAACTGGTCTCTCGTCTATGCTTTCGCTACGCCGATCTTTTTTCGTTCCGGGTTTCTCAACCAGAACGCGATCCTCGCTCATTGTGTGCTCGGAGCCTGGGTGGCTCTGACCGGATTCAGGGGAAGCCGGCGCAATGGCGACTCTGATGGAGCTCCGCCAACACCTTCCGCGCGAGCGCGCTTCGTCGCCGGTCTGCTGCTCGGCGTCGGACTTTTGTGTGACTACAGTGCCGTGCCGTTCCTGATCGTTTTCGGCCTGTGGACTCTGTCGGACGGGTGGCGCGCAGGTGGTCTGGCTGGCGCGCTCAGATGGACAATGCAATACGCCGGCGGAATATCGATTCCTGTAGTTGTTCTACTCGGCTACCAGTGGATCGCATTCGGCAACCCGTTCTTTCCCGCCCAGCGCTACATGCCTCCCACCGAGTTCAGCGCCAGGGGCCGGCTCGGGTTCTCCCTCCCGACGAGGGAGCTGCTGTGGGGCAATCTGTTCGATCTCAGGTACGGACTCTTCGCATTCTGTCCGCTTCTGATCGCGGCCTTTGCCGCTCCACTCGTTCGAAACAGGGAAGGGGGACCAACGAACAGGGAGCTCGGACGGATATTCGCTTCCGTTGCGGCGCTCTATCTGTTCAGCAGCGCGAATCAGTACGCCAACCTGCAGTGGAACACGGGCGTTCGATACATGGTGCCGGCGACGCCGTTGCTCTTTCTCGTCGCCATTCCTGTGCTGCGAAGAATGCCGGCAGTGATCATGGCTCTCGTGGTTTCGATATCACTCGTCATATCACTCGCGGTCACGATGACGCGGGAAGATGTGCCCACGGCACTGGCAATAGTTGCGCGCTGGGGACCGACATTGCCTGTGCTCATAGTCCTGAGGAAAATGGAGAGCGGCTATGCGCTCCGTTTGCCGTGGTTTACGATCTGGGTTCTTTACGCGTTCGTCGCTTTGGTGCTCTGGATCGTCTGGCGTCGCGCTGGGACCGAGACGTCGACCATTCGCAGCGCATGACGGATCTGGGCGCTGATCAGCGGTGCTACCGCATTTTCTGGCCAAGGGCAGTGCGCTGGGAACGGCGGCGCTCCAGAAGATGTGTATCGCGGCGGGATGGGCCGGCGTCGTGGCTACAGTCAGTGCGTTTGACTCGCGAGCAGCCGGCCGCGACGCGATGTACGGCGCTCGTGATGGTCGCGTGGGCCCCACTCGGTCTACTGCACGGCGTTGCCGACGGACACAACGATGTGCTGCTGATACTTCCGATGCTGTTGTGGCTGTTGTGGCTGTTGTGGCTGGAGCGCGGCAAGCTCTTCGCCTCCGCGCTGGCGCTGGCCGTGTCAATATCGATCAAGTACCTGCTTTGCCTGTCCCGATTCCTCCTGTTTGGCCCCAACCTTCGCTACCATCAGCCAACTCAATTGGCGCATCCCGCGGCAAGCGATCTATACTTCCCGCCTGTGGCGATGATACTCCTCTCTCGGCGGTGATCGTGTCTCGCTCTCCACGAGCGCGGGCTGACAGCCGCCCCCCTTCCGTTCCACCAGACGCGTGAGCGGATCACCCGGAGCAGACGACACGAGCGTCGCCACGGCCCTCGGCTCCGAGAGAGCGAGAGGACTGATCAAGGTTTTCGGCGTTACCTATGGCGCCGTCCTTGTGATGTACATGCTCGCCTCACCGTTCCTCGCGGCGGTGGCGCCCTTCGGCGCGGTGCGACTTGCGGGTGGTGCCGAAGGCCTGGGGATCCCGATGTCGCAGATTCCGCTGCCCGAGTCTGTCCTGGCGGCTCTCCGCGGCAAGAGCTTCCTGGCCACGCCGCGGGGGTTCACCACGGTTTACGGAAGTCTGCTCATCGCCGCGACGCTGCTATGGATGAGCGCTTTAATGGCAGTTCGGAAGTATCAGGAGGCCATCACTCCGGCTCACGTCAGCTCGGTTCTGCGATGGAGCATGGCGTTCACTGTCTGTCTCTTCCTCGCGACGCCCGTCCTCGTTCAGGATCTCTGGTTGTCGGTCGCGTGGGGGCGTGTCGTTGCGGCGGGCTCGAACCCGTACTACGTAGCGCCGACGGCACTCGCCGACCTGCCGGTCGGCGAGGCGCCGGGGTTGATGACATATGGTCCTCTGTGGGCGCTGATTTCGGGGGCATCGGCAGCGCTGAGCGGTGGAAGCGGACTCATCGCCGCGTCGCTGCTGAAGGTCGTCATAGCCGGCGCGTGGGCCGCGTCGGTGCGAGCAGTGTGGGCGCTCACTCGAATGCAGCCGCCAGCGACGCGGTGCACCGCTTTGATTCTCTTCGGATGGTCACCGCTCGGCCTTACGCAGGGCGTAGGTGATGGTCACAACGATGTGGTGCTGGTCCTGCCAATGCTCCTCTGGCTCCTCTGGTCCGAGCGCGGTGCGCCGGTTCGATCCGCCCTCGCGCTCGCAGCCTCGGTCACGATCAAGTACGTCACTGCGCCGCTGTTCGCTCTGCATTTGGCTCGTGCGCTCGTCGAGCGGCGCGCGCATCCTCGCGCGCATCCTCGCGCGCTGCTCCTGGCAATCACGGTGGCTCCCGCTTTAGTGCTTGGGCTCATGGCGGTGTTCTATCGCTCGCCGGACTTTTTCGCTGCCGATCGAGCGCTGCAGGATTTCCGCTTCTTCACACCATCAGCAGTCGTTGAAGGTCTCGCGCGCTGGATCGGAATCGGGCTCGGAAAAATTCCCCGGCTGCTCGACCTTGCTTTCCCCGCGGCAGCGACCGTCGCCGCATGGCGCTGGATTCGGCGGCCATCCGAGACAGCGTTTCGCTCGGCAGCGTTATGGATGATGTGCGCCGTGCTGTTCGGTGTAGTTGGCCACGTGTGGCCATGGTTCGTTCTCTGGGTGCTTGCCCTCGCATCCATCCAACCACTCACGCGCTTGAGCTGGTTCGTGGCTGGTCTGACCGCCGCCGCCCCTTTCGCGTTGCTGCCGTGGACCGTCGCCCCGGAGCTCAACCCGATGTGGCGCATCGGCGCCCCGGAGCTCATGCTGTACGCCGCCGCGATTGGTGGGATGCTGCTCGGCGACCGCGTGATCGTGAGAACCGGACGCCGCTCCGTGCTGCGAGATACGGTCGGCGGTCGTACTGCCCGGGGCTGAGACCGGTGATTCCAAGAGTCGTTCCGCCATTGGTCTTCACGACGACTGCCACGCGACGGGAAGCCGACATATGTCACGTTGATCACGAGCCGCTCGCTGCGGCGCTGCAGCAGCTCCCGAAACGGGAGCGCAGCGCGTTCCATTGCACGATCCAGCTCCGTGAAGTGGAAGCCGTTCCAGTCGATGAGGCGCGAGTCGGCGTCGTCGTTGGTGGTTGCGTAGCCGGGAGCAACCGTAGGCGTTATCGCTCCGCTGGGCGGGGCCCGGACTGGCCGCATAGTCCAACCGTGCCTCTATCCCGCTCTTGACCTCTACCCGCAGGCGATTAATGCCGAAGCCGGCGGCCAACGCGAGCACGGTGTCGCGCCAGCGCGAGCCTGGTTGGGATTTGCCTGGCCTGCTTGGGCCACTGCTTCCCAACCGGTCATTCGCTGATACGTAGCCGTGGTATCGACGGTAATGAGCGCCGTGTGACTCGCGCCGGCGCAGACACTCAGCATCACGGCGGCGACGGCAGTCGACAAGCTCACGCTTGCGGCGGCTGGCCGCGAGCGCAATCGCAGGACGCGGGACGTCACGTCACCGCAGGCGGCGCGACGGACCGTGGCGCAGCGCTTCGCCTAGACGCGCCAGCGGTATTGGTGCATCTCGAGACCGATTGCGCGTTTCCAGGGAATCGGTGGCAAGATCGAACAACTCCTGTTCGCGCGCTCCAACAGTGATGAGCTGCCAGTTCCCACCGAGCGCCGACTTCACATCCCCGCGGCTCACCGGCATCGTGGCCGGCAGATTCGATGCGTGCCGGACTTCCGCGAAAAGCGTGTCGGACGCACGCGCACCATTCCAGTAACGCGCCAATGATCGGCCCGGCATGGACGTCGGTGCTCCTGCGAGATCGACTATCGTGGCGGCGAGGTCACGGAGTGAGATCCATTGCGGGACACGGGCCGCGGCCGGCACGCCCCGCGGTGCGACAATGACGAGTGGCACACGGAGAGACGACAGGTACAAGCCGTAGCCGTGACCCCACACCCCGTGCTCGCCGAATTCCTCGCCGTGGTCCGCCGTCACGATGACGATCGTATTCCGTAGCGCACCGGAGGCGTCGAGGTCGGCCAGCAGGCGCCCGAGCTCGGCGTCGATCGACGCGATCGCACCATCGTACATGGCCTCCTCATTGCGCAGGATCTGCGGACTCGGGAGGTGCCCGGGGTCGTCGAAGCGATCGCGATCTTCCCAGCGCAGTCGCCGCCCGGTGAACAACGTGTCGTACGGCGGGGGTGGAAGATACGGGGTATGAGCATCGTAAAAATTGGCAAAGACGAAAAAGGGACGGTCGGAGTGATTGCGCACCCAGCGCTCGACGTCCTGTCGAAGGTCCGACGCAGTCTTTCGGCCGGGGAAATTGCTCCAGTGCATCAGTGTGCGGAGGCCCTGATGGAAGCGGATGTACTGTCCCAACGCGGAGGTGACCGCGATACTGGCAATCGTAAGGCGGTAGTCCTCGTAGTGCATGAAGCCGCGGGCGAGGCCTGATTCCGCGTTTGCAAAGTCAATGTTGGCAATGAATCCCGCGGTGCGATATCCGCGCCGCGAGAAGACTTCGGCCAGCGTGGGGTCGCGTGCGTCGAGTGGGCTGTGCCAGTCTGCGCTGAGCTCGGCCGCCCAACGCCCCGTGAAAATGCTTGCGTGCGAAGGAAGCGTCCACGAGGACGACGACAGCGCGCGGTCAAACACCACTCCACGCGACGCGAGGCGCGTCAGCTCAGGTGTGGTTGCTCTGGCATAGCCGTAGAGGCCCAGGTTCGCGGCACGAACGGTATCGAGAATGAGCAGCAGAACATTCGGCGCCGAGGGCTCCGAAGGCGGAAGCGCGGCCTCGCGTCGCGCCTCCTGGACGCGGATCAAACCGGAAGTGACGACTCCCAGTAGCAGGACGACCGCTGTAAGGAGCCGCGTGCCATGATGGAGCCAGCGCGCGGAACGGGCCGGATTGGTCCCCCAGATTCGGATGAACGACGCGCCGAGGCCGGCCGAAAGGGCCACACGCGCGCTCCAGTGAAGTTGTGTGGCGAGCCAGAGCACATCAAACGCTGCGAGATAGGCCAACGTGCCCATGGCAGCGGTGCGTACCAGGGTGCGCCGCCGGCTGCGGTCGAGCACGGCGAAAGGCACGGCTACGGCGACCAGCAGGAGCGTCAGCGAGACCGGGGTCGCCCACACAGCATGCATGCCGCGGTAAATGGGATAGCGATGCAAAACGAATTTCGCCACGGCGAGCAGCGCAACTTCAACGAGTCCCGTAGCGAGCCCCAGGAAAAGAGCGACGTGAATCGGGCTCGGCGGCTCGACTCCGAGCGGGGACGACGTTGGGCCAGCGACTGCGGAAGGCGGCGTAATTACCCTTACTGGCATACCAGGACTGAGAATTGGATTGCTGCACGGTTGCTGGCAATGGGGGCAGCGCGGAATCTATAAGGTGTCCCGATATTCCGGAGGCCGGTCAGCAGCGACCATTGTCACCACTATTCCGAAAAGGCAGGTGAATGACTTTCGTCGATTCCGACAGTGGGCACCGTCACGGCTTTTCTCTTTCCGACCGGTGATCCGGGTAGTGCACTCCGCCGGTGGTGACCGTGTCCGCGAGCTTTGGAAGATCGGCGATCCAGACTATCGCGACGGCGAGCAGTGCCGCCCAAAAAGCGGCGCGACGACGCAGAGGGCCGTCACGAACCACCGCCACTGCAGTGGAACGAACCGCAACCAGCGCAGCCGCGGCAGGAATGGCGAGCACCGCGTGAAGCGGCAAGAGGTAGCGCGAGAGAGAGTAGACAAGCCCAAACAACACCGTGGAATGGATCAACAACAGCAGCGCGACGCCGCGGTACGGTCCCGGAGGAGCGGTCGAGAGCCCGGCAAATCCCGCGACAACCAGGATCATGAAGAAGCTCACCGACACGACCGTCACACCTGCAATCGCCCATAAGGGCACGGGGCCATACCAGCTGTTACGGAGGTGACGCAGGAGGAACGAGTCTGCCGTCCAGAGATGGCCGGCCTCCCACAGCGATTTCCGGACGAACCGACCCGGATCAGCCGCGATATTCTGACGCGCGGCTGTCATGGCCAATGATTGCGCGCGCGCGGGGTCGAGTTTGACGGCGTGCTCGTAAGAATCCCCGCCTACGACACCGAAGTACTTGGTCCATACGTTGTCTTTGTCTACGAACGCCGCGTCAGGCTGAGTCCCGACGAGGAAATTGAACGGACCGTTGCTGTCGATGAGAATGAAGGCGCCGGTCGCGCGCGCATTGCGCACGGTCCACGGCAGGATTACGAGTGTGCAGACGACGGCGAGGACAGCATAGCTGATTGCCCAGGGACCCCAAGCCCGACCGTCGCGACGCGCCTGAAGAAGTGTCCAGAGCGCCAGCAGCGGCAGCGCGGTGAAGATCACCGGCCGGGTCAGCGCGGCCAGTCCGAACAGTACGCCTGCCAGCGCCCAGCGCCGTGGGGTCGCTCTGCCCAGCGTCAGCAGATCGAGGATCAGCATCAGCAGGAGGATGAAAACTGTCTCTGACCAAAGGCGGTTGGAGAACATCACCAGCACCGGATCGAACGCCACCAGAGCTGCAGCCACTCTGGCAACCCGGGGTCCGTAAGTGCGCTGAGCGATGCGATACACCGGTATGAGAGTGAGAGTACTCATCACGGTCTGCGCGAGCCGGAGTCCCATTGTGCGGAGTCCCGAGGCGAGCGAGAGCGCCAGGAGAGCGGGATAAAGAGGCGGTCGGAAGGTCGTAGGGTATTTGCCGCCCTCGAGCCAGCGGATCGCGATGTTGTGGTAGGCCCACTCGTCGAGGTACGGTTGGCGCGGGAGCACGAAGGTGAGAACCACCTTCAGCACCAGCGACATCCCAAGGACGAGCAGAAATTTGCGGTCGCTCCACCACGGCGGCCGGTCAGTGCTGCTAAGCGGTGTCACCAGTATTCCGGAGTGTGCGGCGATAGATGGCGGCCACGCAGCTTGCACATCGACACCAAACCGGCGCGCCGCCACGAAGCTTGCGGCGTCAATGTACCTCACCGCAAGGATTGCGCAAACATGTTGAGGACTATCGTAGCGCCATTTCTCAAGCGTGCGCTATCTTAGATCGTTACGATCGATGCCCATGACCGGCTTGGGAATGCTCGTTCTCTGTCAATCCGCGGAATCCGGAATGTGCGCTCTCCAGGTATGGCGGCTTGACGTGACAGATGGAGAAAGCTGATGTATCTCGGACCTGACACCGTACTTCCGTTCGCCTCCGCTGTCGCCGCAGCGGCTGGATTCGTGCTGATGTTCTGGAGGCGTCTAGTCGGATCGGTGCGGCTCGCCTTCCAGGCGGTCAGGCGAACGTTCTCGCGCATTGACCCTCAGAAGTAAGCGCGCGTGGAAGATCCGTCGACAATAAATCGTCGGCCGGCCGACATGATATGGCTGGGCCTTTTCTTCGGCGTCGCGGCAGGCGCCGCCGAAGTCGCATTCCGGCTGTTCGCCTCCTCCGTACTGGACCGTTCGTTCCTCAAGCAAGGCTGGAACATCGTCTGGGCCGTGCCGCTGGCCCATCTGCTGCTGTTCGGAATACTGGGGCTGTTTCTCGCCCTGGTGTGGACCCGGTGGCGCGGAGAGGGGTTGTTTCGCGTCGCGCTGGTTGGACTCGTCGCGGTCGGGGTATTCGCGGTCCTGCTCAACTACCACAGTCTTCACTTGATCGCCAGGACCTTGCTGAGCCTCGGAATCGCGGTTCAGTTTGGTGGGTTTCTATGGCGCCATCCCCGCGGGTTTCGGCGATTCCTTCGGGCAGTCACTTTGCCGGCGATCGGCCTGGTAGCTATTACGCCATTTGCCTTTCGCGCGAAGGACGCGGTGTTCGAGCGACGCGCAATGGCTAATCTGCCCAAGGCCAGGACGAATGCTCCAAACGTCCTTCTCGTCGTGATGGACGTCGTGCGCGCAGCGGACATGAGCCTATACGGTTACGCGCGCAAGACCACCCCGAATCTCGATCGATTCGCAGAACAATCCGTGGTTTTCGACAATGCGTTCTCGACGGCGCCGTGGACACTTCCGTCGCACGCCAGCATGTTCACCGGTCGTTATCCGCACGAGATGTCGGCTGATTGGGCCGAGCCCCTCGACGATATGTATCCGACTCTGGCCGAGCGGCTGCGCGACAACGGCTATGTGACCGCTGGGTTTGTCGCCAATTATTTCTACGGAATGCCCGAGTATGGGCTGAACCGGGGATTTATCCATTACGAGTCGCGGAGAATGAACCTCGGCTCGGTGATGAATACCTCGGCGTTCGGGTCGCTTCTGCTCGGGAGGTTCAACCGGTTTACCAAGAGCTACTACAGGCCCGAACGGAGGCGCGCGTCGGAAATCAACGAGAGGGTGATCCATTGGCTTCCACCACGCGGCACGAGACCATTTTTTGTTTTCGTGAACTATATCGATGCGCACCTCCCGTATGTTTCTCCACCTCCATACGATCTCAAGTTCGCTCGCACCGAGCCGCCGACACGCCACAACCGCATCGGTCAGCAGAAAACGGATTCAGAGTTGCGTGGCCTTCATGACGTCTATGACGGGGCGATCGCATATGAGGATGCTCAACTCGCAGCCCTGCTACAGGAGCTCAGAAGGCGCGGCCAGCTGTCGAACACGGTGCTCATCGTCACCTCCGATCACGGTGAGGAGTTCGCAGAGCACGGGTGGGTTAGTCACGGGAACGGACTAAATCTGCCCGCACTGCATGTCCCGCTCCTTGTGTCCTATCCGGGCCGCATTCCCGCAGGGACTCGCATCACCGACCAGATCACCCTCCGCGACCTGCCAGCAACGGTGGTCGATCTCGCAGGCCTTCGGGCCGAGGTCCATTTTCCCGGTCGCTCGCTGTCGAGACACTGGGATTCGACACAGCAGGCTATGCACGGTTCCATCTCTCCGCTGCTGTCAGAGGTCAAGCCGTGGAAAGGGGAATCGCCTTGGTATGCGGGCGCCAAGGGGGAGATGCACTCGATCATCTCGGGCAGATACCACTACATCCTCAATGGTGACAAGCGTGAGGAGCTGTACGATATCGTGGCGGATCCCTGGGAGAAGACAGATCTCGCGAAGCGTCCCGACGCCAAGCCCGTCCTGATGGATGTGCGTGCCGCGCTTACCTCCGCAATGGGGAGTGGCGCCCAATCCACAGCGACCGTCGGGCTTAAGTGAGGCAATCCGATCAGTTCCTGGCCCAATGAACGCGGACCCGCAGGCTTCGAGTCGACTCGCCGCCCGCGACGCTTCGCTGCGACCGCTCGACTTCTTTCTGGCGGGAATTACCGTCGGTCTCTCAACCGGTGTGGCCGAGGTGTTTTCCCGGCTCCACGCGTGGTACTGGCTTGGCCGGCCTATTTATCGTTTCGGCTGGAACATGGTATGGACGATCCCAGCCGCCGACGCTCTGATTTTCGGGATGCTCGGGTTGGTAATCGCGTTGCCGAGGATCCGCTGGAAGGGAAACAGATTTGCACAGGTCGCGCTCATCGGTCTGATCGCAGCTGGTGCGGATGCGGCGCTGCTCAACTATCTCAACCTGCACTGGATCGCCCGGCACCTGCTGAGCGTTGGGGTCGGTATTCAGCTCGGACTTTATCTGGCTGGACACTCGAATGGGCTCCAGCGGTTCCTGAGGCTGGTCACGGTGCCGGCCATCTGTCTCGTGGCTCTCACGGCGGTCGCTTTTCGTGCGCAGGACATGGTCGCCGAACGACGCGCTGTCTCGAGGCTGGGCCCACCGCCTGCCGGCGCGCCAAACGTCCTGGTGATCGTGCTCGATGCAGTTCGTGCGTCCGATTTGAGTCTTTACGGATATGCGCGGTCAACAACGCCATATCTCGATCGGCTCGCGGCTAGCTCGGTTGTATTCGACAACGCCATCTCCACAGCGCCCTGGACGTTACCCTCCCATGCCAGCATGTTCACCGGCCATTACCCCCACGAGATGTCGGCGGACTGGGAAGTCCCGCTCGACAACTCCTATCCGACGCTGGCTGAGATTCTGCGCGACCGTGGCTACATCACGGCAGGATTCGTCGCCAACCAGCTCTATGGAGTTCGCGAGTTCGGGCTGAGTCGAGGTTTTGTCCATTACGTTTCGCGGAAACTCAATTTCGGGGGAGTGATGGAGACTTCCCGACTTTCGTCGCATACGTCGTTTGTGGCAGTACGAATCAACCGACGGACGCACACGTATTCCAGGCCGGGCCGGAGAAATGCCGCCGACATCAATCGGAACCTGCTCGATTGGCTTCCCAAACAAGGAGGGAGACCATTCTTCGTCTTCGTCAACTATTTCGATGCGCACGAACCCTACAGCCCGCCGGCGCCCTACGACATGAAGTTCCTGCGGACGGAGCCCCCCACACGGAGGAGCAGAGACCAGCGACTCACGAAAGCGGAAACGCAGGGGATGCGCGACGCCTATGACGGCGCCATCGCATACGTGGACGCGCAGCTCGATGTTCTCCTGAAGGAGCTGGAGCGTCGCGGCCAGTTGTCAAACACACTGGTTGTCGTAACCGCCGATCATGGGGAAGAGTTTGGTGAACACGGCTGGGTCAGTCACGGAAACGGGCTCAATCTGCCGGTTCTTCATGTCCCGCTGCTGATAAGATTTCCGGGTCATGTTCCCGGGGGGGTCCGAGTCGGGCAGAGGGTGACTTTGCGCGACTTGCCGGCGACAGTGCTCGGAATGCTGGGTATTGTGCCGCGAGTCAGCATGCCGGGTCGCTCGCTGGCTGGAAGCTGGCAGAGTCCGGCTGATTCATCCACCGGTGAAGCGTCGCCGTTGCTGTCCGAAGTCAATCGTCCCAGAAACTCCCCGGACTGGTACGCTGTGGCAAAGGGTGACATGCATTCCATCATCGTGGGGTCATACCACTACATCCTCAACGGGAACGGTCGTGAGGAACTGTACGAGATCACAGCCGACCCATGGGAAATGACGGATCTCGCCAGACGACCAGAGGCCAGGCTGATGCTTGAAGGCGCCCGTTCGGCGTTGAAATCTGCGCTCGGGAATCGCTCGGCGTCCGCCGCTGCAGGAATGCGGTGACGGAATCAGAACGGTCAGCCATCCCGACGAGCGCTAATCCCGATGCTGCTACTGAAAACGAGGCAACCGCGATTACCCTCACGAGTGCGCTCGGGCTGGCGGCTGCCCTCGCCGCATTAGCGCTACCGGTAGTCGTGGATCGCGCTGCCATCGCATCGGCAGCGGCCCTTTATCCACTCGGCGCCTCCGCCCATCCCTACTGGGTCCCGGACCGCGCCGTGTTGCTGTATCTGCGAGCTCCGATAGTCGCCGTGAGCGCATGCATCTTCTTGATCACTCCGGGCTTGCTTCTCGCCCTGGCGGCGAATATTGGACGGACAGTCGCCGTCTGGGTGCTTGCGGGGCTGATGTTGAGTATCCCGGTCGTGAGTGTCGTAGCGGGGGTGGTGCAGACGCTCGTCGGAAGCCCTCTGTCGGGTCGAGCTTTTGTGGCGACAGTAGCGGTGGCGTCGATCTGTTGTTTCTCCGCGCTTTGCTATCGCGTGGTGCGGGGCAATCCGGTGAGCCCGCCGTGGCGGACTCCCAACGCCAAAGTCACGACCGCCTCGATGGTGGGCGCGTCGCTTCTTTTTCTGATCATCCTGGCACCCAAGTTCTACTGGGACAGCTTCAACGGTGACGGGGCGCACACACTCGAGGCTGCTCGGCTGCTGCTCCATCAACCGGTGCCGTTCTTCACCGCGAGTGCCGGACCCATATCGGCCTTTCCTGGAATTACAAGCAGCCTCTACGTTTTTCCCGAATCGTGGTTTGTTCGTCTTTTCGGCGACATCGAGGGCTCGGTGCGACTTCCTTTTGTGCTGTATCTATCGGCACTCTTCTGCGCGATCGTTGCTCTCGCGGAACACAAGCGGCGACCGCTGGGGTGGATCGAACACTGGCTCATCTGGCTTGGGCTGACGGTCTACGCGATCACCATGGCATACAGCGCGACATACAACCCGTACTCCGCCGACATCGCGCTGCCCGCCACCCAGGACACGCTCCTGATGGCGATGTTTCTCGGTTACGTCATTTTTTCCTGCGAGAAGCGCCCGTGGTGGACGGCGCTGGCGATAGCGTTCACCTACCTGTCGTTACCAAGCGGTGTCGTGCTGATCGTGCTCTGGCTGCTCGTCGCGATGTTCTGGCGACCTGCTCCTCGACGGCAGATCCTGCAGTCGTCAGCTGTATTGGCCGGATGCATCGTGGCTGGAGCGCTGATCTCACGCCTGCTTGCCGCTGTCGGGTTGCCGCCGCCGGGTAGGGAATATGGCGTAGCGAGCCTTCTTGGATATTTCCACTTTCTCCAGTTCACCGACTGGCATCGGATCGGGTACTGGATCATCCCTGGTGGTGTGGTCCCGGCTCTGGCAATTGTCGGCTTGAGGCGACTCGATCGAATCGGCAGGTCGCTCGCGCTTGTCAGCATCGGATACTTTACGCTCTTCTTCATTCAAGCGAACATATCGCTGCATCACTTCGTTCCCGCGATGCTGCTGCCGCTCGTGGCTTTCTGGAGAAGCGCGGCCGATGCCACCGGCCGGCGTCGATCCGTTCTGCTCGCGTCGGCGGGCGCTGGCGGAGTTATCGCTCTGAGCTTGTCGCTTCCGCGCGATGCCGGACCGTACATGACTTCGCGGGAGGTTGGCTTCGCCATTGAAGATCGGACCAAGGGGTACGATTCCTCCGATGCGGCGAGCTTCCGCCGCTCGCAGCTTCTCGCACAGCTATTCCCACTGGCGTCGAACGATCGTGTGCCGGAGCGGAGCTTTGGCGGAGCTCCGGTTGTCTGGCTCTACTATGCGCACCATCGTCTGCCCGGCGGCCCGGCGGCCAATTACGTTCTGCAGAGTCGCATCGAGCCGGCCCCCGACCGTGCACGCCTCGTCGTCGCCGATCACGAAGCGGCGGTCTACGTTCGGAGCGATTCGATCTGGGCCGGACACCTTGCCCTGCGCCCGCCCACGCCAGCGGGTAGCCCAGCTTACGACGTATCCCGTGGAACCTTGTTTCGTTCCGAGCGGCCGCCGGAAGGCGCTCATGTCATCAGCGTCGTCAAGGTGCTTGGATCGGTGGGAATTGATATTATTAGCCTTCTCCGTCGGCTCGGGGTTAAGCGTTGACCGGCGATCAGAGGAATTCCGACTCTCGTCCGCCTGCCTTTGATCGCCGGCGTTGCGATCGCGGTGATCTGGGAACTGGATTCGGCTGTGTGAAACCCGAGACTACCACTGCCCGACTACCGTGAAGCACGTCCGCGCCAGTCGACGAAATCGCGCAGCCCCTCATCCAGTCTTACGCGTGCCCTGAAGCCGAGCAGTCGGGACACCTTCTCGATCGAGGCGAAAGTGTGCCTGGCGTCGCCGCTTTGCGCCGGAAGCCATGCAATCGAAGCCTTCCTGCCAAGATGTTTTTCCAGCAGCTGCACAAGCTCGATCACTACGTGTGTGGCGAAGATACGACGATAGTCTCGCCATTTCGCGTCGCCGAACACGCCGTCTCGGATCCGTGGGAGAAAACGGACCTCAGCGGCCTTCCCGACAGCAGGCGTGTCCTGATGGATCTCCGGGCCGCGCTGAGCGCCGCGATGAATGAATCGTCGCGGCCCGATAACACGTCATCGCCCAGCGGGAACCTGTGACTGGTACGCATCCATGAGGATCCGGGCGACCTCGGGACGAGTGAACTCCACCGGAGGCAGCTCGCCATTCACCAGCATCTCGCGCACTTTCGTCCCGCTCAGCACGACGTGATGCTCGCGGCCGTGCGGACATGTTTTCGGGCTCGCCATGTTGCCACAAGCGCGGCAGAAGAACGAGTGCTCGAACTTGAGGGGGACGATTCCGAGCTCGTCGTCGGTGAATCTGTCGAAGATCCGTTGCGCGTCGTAGGTGCCGTAGTAGGTGCCGACTCCCGCATGGTCGCGCCCGACGATGAAATGCGTGCAGCCATAGTTCTTTCGGCAGATGGCGTGGAAGATTGCCTCCCGGGGACCGGCGTATCTCATCGCTGCGGGAAAGGCAGCCAGCAAGACCCGTTCGGCGGGATAGTACTTGTCAAGTATTTCCTCGTAGGTGCGGACGCGCACGTCGGCTGACACGTCGTCAGACTTGGTC
This sequence comes from Gemmatimonadaceae bacterium, assembly GCA_041486565.1. Classification (GTDB taxonomy): domain Bacteria; phylum Gemmatimonadota; class Gemmatimonadetes; order Gemmatimonadales; family Gemmatimonadaceae; genus UBA4720. The sequence continues at coordinate 21,510 of JBGPLS010000006.1, read as the reverse complement.
GCGCCAACGAGTGGATGGAGGAGAAGACCATCCACCATTTCCAGCGCCGCCTTCTGGAGATATTCGTGCGCGCGGTGAACCGGATTCCGTGTCTGAAACGCGACCACAGTTTTCCATCCACGCTCGTCGAACAGGCGGCGGGTTTCCATCGGAGTGTGGCGATACTCGCCGAAGGATTCCTGGCCGGGACGGTCTATGACCCACACCGGACCGGCCACCAGGACGTCGCCCTGCGCGTAAACGCCCGCCACGCCCGGATGGGCTTCGTCGGTCGTCCCGAAGACGAGCTCGGCTTCCCGCTTCTTGTCGTAGCCGTAGAGCTCGGTGATCTGCATCAGCGCAACCGGTTTGTCGTCGGCCGTCGTCAGGGCGATCTCCATTCCTTCACTCAGCTTCTTCGCTTCGTCGGTGGTGACCGCCAGAGTGACCGGAAGCGGCCAGGGAAGGCCATCCGAGAGGCGCATGCTGTCCACCACGCACTGGTAGTCGAGCTGGCGCATGAAGCCGGTGAGCGGGCTCATCGCTCCGGTGCCGATCATCTCGAGGTCGGCCAGCTCGCGGTCGCCGAGCTTCACAGCGGGCAGCGTCCTGGCCCGCGCGATGGCTGCGGCCCGCGCGTCGGCCGAAATCTCCCGATCCACGAGTGTGCCGCCGTGCGGAACGCTGGGACCCGGTGTTTTCGCCGATCCAGAGCGCGCCGTATCCGATCGGTTGCCCGCAGCGCGCGCGCCGATGTACCCGCGCTCTTCGAGCATCGCCATGACCTTGGCTGTGCTCTCCTCGATTGACTCGACGTCGGTGTCGCACACCAGCTCCGGGTTTTCCGGGACGTCGTACGGATCGTTGACGCCGGTAAAGTTCTGGATCTCGCCGGCCAGCGCCTTTCTGTACAATCCCTTGAGATCGCGCTCGAGCAGCGCGTCGAGCGACGCCTTGACGTAAACCTCGAGAAACTCCCCGATCTCCCTCCGCGACTGATCGCGCACCGCCCTGTACGGCGAGATGAAGGCGCACAACGTCACGACGCCGTTTCGGGTGAGGAGCTTGGAGACGAAGGTGACGCGCTCTATGTTCTTATCGCGGTCTTCCTTCGAGAAGCCGAGGTCGCGGGTCAGGCTCTGTCTGACGATGTCCCCGTCCAGGCGCTCTACCGGGACTCCGCGCTCTTTCAGAATAGTCTCCATACGCTTCGCTATCGTGGTCTTGCCGGAGCCGGAGAGCCCCGTGAACCACACGGTGACGCCTTTGGTCATGAAGTCGGGATGTGATGTAGTTGTGTGTGAATGAATGTCGTTAGCTTCCAATGTAGCGTGCTCGCTACAGATTGTCGGGGAACCATCAGCAAATCACGAGGGAATCAAGCATGTACATAGGCCCCGACACAGTGGTGCCCCTTGCGTCTGCACTTGCCGCGATAGCGGGTTTCGCCCTGATGTTCTGGCGCCGTCTGGTGGGCGCCGTCCGCCTTGCCGCGTCCGCCGTCAAAAGGAAATTCTCGAACACCGATCCGGAGAGGTGATTCCTCTCTTCGGCAGTCCCGACCAGAAGTGATTCCGCCGTGGCGACGCCCGCAAAGAAGGTGATCGTCGTCGGACTCGACGGGCTCGAGCCGAAGATCGTCGAGCCAATGCTCGATCGCGGGGAGCTGCCGAACCTTGCGAAGCTCCGCGCACAGGGCGGCTACTCGCGGGTAGGAACGACCTTTCCGGCGCAGACACCGGTCGCATGGTCAACCTTCGCAACCGGAACCAATCCAGGCGGTCACGGAATCTTCGATTTCATCCGGCGCGATCCGCAGACTTATCTTCCCGACCTCGCGCTCAACCGCTACGAGCAGACGAACGCCTTTCTTCCGCCCAAGGCTGTGAATCTGCGCCGCGGGACTACAGTGTGGAATCTGCTCAACGCCGCGGGCATTCCTGCGGTCGTGCTTCGCTGTCCATGCACCTATCCACCGGACAGCGTGAAGGGCCGAATGCTTTCAGGCATGGGGGTGCCGGATCTGCGCGGCGGCCTGGGCACCTCGACATTCTATACGTCGGCCGCGGGAGAGACGGCAGGGGATAGCGAAAACGTTGTCAAGCTATCCGCCGAGTCGGGCGGAACGATCCGGACGCACGTCATCGGACCGCGGAATCCGAAAGCTTCGGGAGCCTCGGCCAGCCTGACCACCGAAATCGGCCTGGAAGTCGATCTGACGAAGCGCCAGATCGTCGTTCACTCCAGTGGCCAGCCGAAGGCTCTCGCGGTGCGCGAAGGCGAGTGGAGTGACTGGCTCAAGATAAAGTTCAAGATCGGAATGCTGCAATCGGTGAGCGGGATGCTGCGGTTTCATCTTGTCCGTCTCGATCCGGTGATCGAGCTATATGCGTCGCCGCTGAATTTCGATCCGGTCACACCGATGTTTCCCATCAGCTCGCCCTGGGAATATGCGTCGGAGCTGTCGCGCAAGGTGGGGACTTTTTATACGACGGGGATGGTGGAGGATCACACTGGCCTCTCGAACGGCCGCTTCGGCGAGGGCGTCTACCTCGACCAGTGCGATCAGGTGGTACACGAGCGCGAAGCGATGATGCTTTACGAGCTTGACCGGCTCGATGAGGGATTGTTGTTTTGCCTTTTCGATACGCCCGATCGCATCCAGCACATGTTCTGGCGCTTTCGCGAGCCGGGGCATCCGGCAAACGCGGCAAACGCGGCAAACGCGGCAAACGCGGCAAACGCCGCGAACGCCGCGAACGCCGCGAACGAAGGCGCGGGCGCTGTACACTCAAACGGCGATTCGGCGGACATGTCGCACGTGATCGAAGATCACTACCGCCGCTGCGATGAGATTGTGGGGAAAGTGATGGCGCGCGCCGACGACCGAACGCTGCTCGTGGTTCTCAGCGACCATGGCTTCAATGGTTTTCAGCGCGGGGTTCATCTCAATAGCTGGCTGCACGAGCATGGGCTGCTCAAGTTGTGCGACGGGGTATCGGCCGGCGAGGAAGCCGGCGATTTTCTGCGCAAGGTAGACTGGTCGGGGACGAGCGCATATGCCCTCGGCCTCGGCAGCATATATCTCAACCTTCACGGGCGTGAGCGAGACGGTATTGTCGCGGGCGAAGACGCCGCACAGGTAGAGGCGACGATCAAACAAGGGCTGACTGGCATGATCGACCCCGATCGTGGAGGCATCGCCATCCGCGGTGTGGTTGCGCGCGACGAAGTCTACTCGGGGGCTTATGCAGCCGAGTCGCCGGACCTCGTGGTCAACTTCGCGGAGGGTTACCGTGTATCGTGGGCGACCGCGCTTGGAGGCGTGCCGCGCGGTCTTTGTGAAGACAACGTGAAGAAGTGGAGTGGAGATCACATCATCGATCCTTCACTCGTGCCAGGAGTGCTTTTCATGAATCGCCCATTCGACGGCACCGGCGCACGGTTGCTGGACCTCGCGCCGACAATTCTCGCCGCCCTCGGAATCCCAAAAGGGCCTGTGATGGAAGGGGAGTCGCTGCTCACATGAAGCTTCTCGTCATCGGGCTCGACTGCGCCGCACCCGAGCTGCTGTTGGGCGATCAGCGTCTGGTCAACATCCGCCGCCTGATGGCCGGTGGCTGCCACGGCAGTCTCGAGAGCGTGATTCCGCCGATCACGATTCCCGCGTGGCAGTGCATGGTGACGAGCCAGGACCCGGGCTCGCTTGGAGTCTACGGCTTTCGCAACCGGGCCGACCATTCCTACTCGAAGCTGGACATCGTCAACTCGAAGTCGTTCAGGGCGATGACCATCTGGGATCATCTTGCGCTGGAGGGAGGGAAGGCGGTGCTCATCGGTGTGCCACCATCGTTTCCCCCGCGCAAGGTCAATGGCATCTGCGTCGGCTGCTTCATGACGCCGTCCGTCGAGGACGCCTACACCCATCCGCCGGGGGTGAAGGACGAGATTCGTTCGCTCGTCGGTGAGTACCTGGTAGACGTGAAGGGATTTCGGACCGACGACAAGGAATGGCTCCGCGACCAGATATTCGAGATGAGCCGCAAGCAATTCACGGTCGTGCGGCATTATCTCGAGAACGCCGAGTGGGACTATTTTCATTTCGTCAACATCGCGCTCGACCGCGTACACCATGGCTTCTGGAAGTACATGGATCCCCGGCACCCCGACTACAAACCGGGCGGTCCCTACGAGAATGTCATCGCCGATTTTTACCTTCATCTCGATGAAGAGATAGGCCGGATCCTGGGGCTGCTCGATGGCGACACCGCCGTGCTCGTAGTCTCTGACCACGGGGCGCAGGCGCTTCAGGGAGGATTCTGCGTCAACGAGTGGCTGATCGAGCAGGGGCTACTCGTGCTGAACGAGTATCCGAGCAAGGTGACACCGTTCGGGCAGCTCGATGTCGATTGGAGCCGAACCAGGGTATGGAGCGAGGGCGGCTATTACGCGCGCGTCTTTTTCAACGTCAAGGGACGCGAGCCCCAGGGTGTCATCGAGCCCGGCGAGTACGAAGGGTTTCGCGACGTGATGAAGGCGAAGTTCGAGGCCACAACCGGGCCTGACGGCGTGCCACTCGGCACGCTCGCATTTCGTCCGCAGGATATCTATCGCCATGTCCGGAATGTGGCGCCCGATCTGATCGTCCACTTCGGCGCGCTCGACTGGCGGTCGATTGGCGGCGTCGGCTACGGCGGTGTCGTTCACCTGAGGGAGAACGATTCCGGCCCGGATGACTGCAATCATGCGCAGTTCGGCGCTTTCATTCTGGCGGCGCCGAATGTGCCGGAGCTCGGTGAGATCTCCGGAGCAAGGCTGTTGGACATTGCGCCAACTCTCATGGAAGTGGGCGGCTACGCGATTCCGGATACCTTTCAGGGGCGGTCACTGTTCGGTGGATCGCTGGCGGAGGCCAGCAGCGCGGGCGGAGTTTCGGCCGAAGCGGAGGAAGTCATCCGTCAGCGCCTGAGCGGACTGGGCTATATATCGTGACCAGCAACGAAACGATCCAGCGCTCAGACGAGCTTTCTTCTACAGGTATCGGAAGCAATGCATCGCTCGCCGATTGGGCGCGGCTGTTCCGGCCATCCCAGTGGATCAAGAACTTCTTCGTTTTTGGACCGCTGCTTTTTTCCGGCCGCGCGTTCGACGCTGATGCACTCGCAAACGCGCTCGGGGCATTCGTCGCCTTCTGTCTCGCCTCGAGCGGGGTCTACGCGTTGAATGACGTGGCGGATCGCGAGGCTGATCGCCTCCACCCGGTCAAGCATTTGAGGCCCGTTGCGGCGGGGCGCATAGCGCCGCGGACCGCGGTCGTCGCCGGCGCTGTGCTCGCGCTCGCGGGGCTGGGCGTTGCATGGCTCGTTCGCCCCGGCGTGGCGCTTTATGTCGCTTTGTATCTGGCAGTGAACCTCGCCTACAATGCGCGCTTGAAGAGTGTCGTGGTTATGGACGTTTTCGCCATCGCGTCGCTGTTCGTGCTACGGCTGCTCGCGGGGGCCGCTGCGGTCGATGTGAAGCCGTCGGTCTGGCTGCTGCTCTGCGGCGGTCTCCTCGCACTATACCTTGGATTCACCAAGCGGCGGCACGAGCTGGTGCTGCTTGGGGATGATCTCGCCGGACACCGCGCTGTACTCGCACACTACAGTCCGGCGTTTCTGGACCAGATGTCGATGGTTCTGCTTTCGGTTACGGTGGTGTGCTACATCATGTACACGCTGGAGTCGGCAACCGCGAGCGCTGTCGGCACTGACCTGCTCAGCTACAGCACCGTGTTCGTTCTGTACGGGGTGTTCCGCTATCTCTTCCTCGTGCATCAGCGGGATGGCGGGAGTCCGACGCAGACGCTGCTCAACGACCGGCAGCTGCTGCTCGTCGTGGCATTCTGGCTGGTCTACTGTGCACTGGTGATCTATCGGCCCTTCTGAGCAACTCGTCACGCGGAATTTCCTGGCCCTCACGACGGGTGAGGGCCTGGCGCGAATCATTGCCTTCGCGGGCATGGTCTATCTCGCCCGCACGCTCGGCGCCGACCTCTATGGAATAATCGCGTTCTCGGCGGCCGTGCTGATCTATCTCTCGCGGGTCGCCGACGGCGGAATCGACCTCGGGCTCGGCGTCCGGGAGATGGCCGCGGACTCGCAGGCAACCCTCGCCCTTGCACCGGCAATTCTCACAGCGCGACTGGTGATCTCCGTCGTGCTCGCGCTTGCCCTCGGTGCGATTGCACTCTTGACGCTCCCGCGTCCCGATGGGGCCGTGCTCGCGACATTCGGATTGACTCTCATTCCGGTCGCAGCGAGCACGCGATGGATCCACCTTGGATTGGAGAGGACGCGGGCTGTCGCCGCGGCGCGGGCGATGGGCGAGGCGCTGATGGTGATCATTGTCTTCTCGTTTGTTCGCGGGCGGGGCGATCTGCTTGTCGCGCCGGTCGCTCAGTTTGCGGGCGATTCGCTTGCCGCGGTACTGCTCCTGTGGTGGGTCGCGAGACAAGGCGTGCACCTCAGGATCACATTCGACTGGACTGCCATCCGGCCGCTCGCGGGGCGCGCGGGGCCGTTGGTTGGAAGCGCGCTGCTAGGACTGCTCATCTACAATTCGGACTTCCTGTTTCTGAGGTCTCTTCGCGGCCGCGCAGCTGTCGGACTGTATGCCGCGGCATATACCCTCGTGAGCTTTCTTCTGAACATGGGGGCGGCCTACAACATGAGTCTCCTGCCGAGGCTGACACGAACGTCCGCGGTACGCGCCGATCATCATGGGTTATATCACACGGCGACAGCGCATGTCTTTGCTGTCTCCTTTCCCATAGCTCTTGGCGGCTCACTGCTCGCGGCGCAAATCGTCACTTTGGTTTTCGGAACGGGCTATGGGCCTTCGGTGGCGGCGCTACGCATCCTGATGTGGACAATTCCGGTCTGCCTTCTCCGGGACGTGCCGGTGATGACTCTCTTGGCGTGGGGCCGGGAGGACAGTGTGCTCCGGCTCACTGCGTGGGCAGCGGCGATCGACCTCGCGCTCAATCTCCTCCTGATCCCATCCTACGGCCTGATCGGAGCGGCGATAGCCAGCGTTGCGACCGAAAGCATTCGAATGGTGCTGGCTCTCGAAGCCGTGAGGAGACTCGGATTCGAGCTCACGGCGGTGAAGCGATTCTGGAAACCTGTGGTCGCCGGCCTTGTCATGGCGAGTGTTCTCATCGTCGCGTCGCCACCGACGCTCTGGATGGCGCTTGCGCTCGGCGTCCTTGGCTACCTGGCGTGTCTTTCGCTGCTCGGCGGCATCACGTTGGCGCGCGGAGCAATCCCTTCGCTGAACGTTTAGTCCTCATCCCACAACGGTGGGGCGTTACACTTATACTTACTCGATGACCCTCACTGCCGACAAAAGCGCCGCCACGCGCGCAGGTATCGTCACCGTCGCCGGTGCGCCCAATGCCGGCAAGTCCACGCTGCTCAACCGGATGGTCGGTCAGAAGCTGTCGATTGTCAGCCGGAAGGCCCAGTCCACGCGCGACCGTGTGGTCGGCATCCACACGACGCCCGCCGCGCAGATGATAGTCTTCGACACGCCGGGCCTGATCGAGCCGAAGTACGCGCTCCAGGAAGTCATGCGGTCGACGGCTCTCGTCGCTGTCGCCGACGCTGACGTCATCGCCTATATCGTCGATACGACCGCGGGCCCTCCTCAGCGCTTTGAGGAAGCGGCAGGACTTTCGTCGCCGCCGGCAGCACCCGTGATCCTCGTCCTCAACAAGACAGACTTGTTGAGCGAGGCCGAGCGGAGGCGCGTTGCAGCGGAGCATCCCGACGCACTGCTCACGTCGGCCACCACGGGAGACGGCGTCGAGGCACTGATGGCGCGACTCACCGAACGCCTGCCGGAGAGTCCCTTTCTGTACCCGGAGGATGAGATCAGCACGCAGTCGGTGCGTTTTTTCGTGGCCGAGCTGGTGCGCGAAACCGTCCTCGAGCAGCTGCATGAAGAGGTCCCGTACAGCGTTGCGTGCGGCGTCGAAGAGTTCCGCGAAGGACGCTCTCCGGTGTACATTCGAGCGGTCATTTACGTCGAGCGCGACAGTCAGAAACGGATAATCATCGGCGCGAAGGGCTCGAGGATTCGCGAGATCGGTCAGGCCGCTCGCAAGAAAGTCGAAGCATTCATCGGCGAAAGCGTGTATCTCGATCTCTGGGTGAAGGTTCTTCCGAACTGGCGGCGCAGCGCGTCTGCGCTGGAGCGGCTCGGTTATCACATCGCGAGGGATAAAGGCGCATGAGTCTCGATCCACAGCTGCTCGAAATCCTGGTGTGTCCGAAGTGCCATGGTGAGCTCGAATACCGTGAGGCCGAGGCCAGCCTGATCTGCCGTGCCTGCTCGCTTCGGTACCCGATCCGGGATGACATTCCCATCATGCTGATCGATGAGGCGACGGCGCTCTAACGTCGCAGTCCTGGCGCTGCTTCTTTCGATGGCGGCGACGACGGCAGCAGCCCAGGACGCCAACAGCACCGACGGCGCTCTCTTTCTTCTGCTGCCCGTCGGCGCGCGGGCTGTCGGCATGGGGCAGGCGATGGTCGCCGAGCGTCCCGGCAGCGAGGCCGTATGGTGGAATCCCTCGGCGATCGCGCGGCAGGACAAGAAGGAGATAGCGATTCACCACTCGCAGACAATCGCCGCGACCGGCGACGCGATCACGTTCCTCTATCCGACCGCGAGCGTCGGCGCTCTCGCCCTTTCGGTAAATGTCCTCAACTTCGGCGATCAGCAGATTACGGATCCGGCCGGAGTCCCCGTCGGTGTCGTGCTGCCGCGCAACATCCTCCTCGCGGCGACATACGGTGCGGCGATCGGCAAGCGACTGAACGCCGGAGTGACGTACAAGCGGCTGCAGTATCGCGTTGACTGCTCGGGGCAGTGCTCGAACGTCTCGACCTTCAGGGCGGTCTCGAGCGCGGTGGATTTCGGATTTCAATACGATGTGCCGACCGAGTCCGCGCTGACCCTCGGGGCTGCGGTGCGGAACGTCGGTACTCGCCTTCAGGTAAATGATCGCGAGCAGGCGGATCCGCTCCCGACGAGAATCGAAGTCGGCGCTGAATACAAGCTGCCGTTCATCGCTGCACTGGTGGCGGACACCGAGGTGCTCATCGCGGCGGACGCGGTCGCCGATAGAAACGTCGATCATCCGGCGGCGCGGATCGGCGCCGACATCGCGTATGAAAAGAACATCCACGTCCGCGCGGGCTACGTGGCGAACGACGCCAACGGCGCGCGGGCCGCCGTCGGCTTCGGAGTCGCGACGGGCCACCTGATGTTCGACATCGCGCGAACTTTCGGCGGCCTGTCGGCCGACGCGGGCCAGACGCCGACTTACTTCTCACTTCGCTATCTGTTCTGATGCGCATCACTGGTGAGTCTCGATCGTCCGCTCTCGGCCGCAGCACGTTTTGGCGTGGTCGGGGGCGCTACGCCGTCGGAGCTGCCTGGCTGATTCTCTCAGTCGCAGCGTTCGCGCCCCAGACGTCGTCCGCGCAAGCGGTTGCCGCTTCGCGCGCGGGAGTGTCGGCACCCATGGCGGCGAGGTCAGGTCCCGGCCAGCGAAGTCAATCTCTGCTCATGGCGACGGTTGCATCAGCGGCGCTGCCCGGGGCAGGGCAGGCGTTCCTCCACAGCCGTCGTGCATTTGCATATGCCGGAGCAGAAGTAGTGGGATTGAGTGTCTACCTGGTGCAGAAGCACGACGGAGACAGACAACGCGCGCGGTACCGGGAGCTGTCGCGAACTGTCGCTCGCGCGCACTTCATGCCGAACGGGCCCGACGGCAACTGGGATTACTACGAGCGAATGGAGAAATTCGCCGCCAGCGGAGCGTACGACGCGATCGCGGGAGGTGCCATCGATCCGGAGTCCGATCCGGCAACCTACAACGGCTCGATGTGGCTTCTGGCCCGCCAGACGTACTGGCGCGACCCGAATGCCGCGCCGAGCCCGAGCTCTCCCGAATATCAGGCGTCGCTCGCATTCTACGCCAAACGCGCCGTGCCACCGGAGTTTCAATGGTCGTGGGCGGCAGCGGCGGACGGTTTTCAGCAGTATCGTCGCTCCATCGCCGGAAGCAACAGTGCCTTCAGGCGAGCTGAGCAGACTGCCGGACTGGTAATCGCCAATCACATCCTGAGCGCCGTTGATGCCTACGTCAGCGTCCGCCTGCGCGCGCGAACGAGTGCGGACGGAAGGGCATCGCTGACCGCCGGAATCCCATTTGGCAGCAGCCGCTAGCAAATCGGGGAAGTTCGCCAGCCTGAGGCGGATCCGGTACGCCGTGCTGGTCTTCGTGCCGATCGCGATCGGTGCCGAGCTGCTGCACGCCTCACCGATCGTCATCTTCGCCTTGAGCGCCCTGGCGATCATTCCACTCGCCGGCGTTCTCGGCTCGGCGACGGAAGAGCTCGCCGGTCACACCGGTCCGACCGCGGGTGGTTTGCTGACGGCGACGCTCGGCAACTTCGCCGAGTTTGTCATAGCGGCGTTTGCGCTGAGGGCCGGAATGGTCGGGCTGGTGAAAGCGTCAATCACCGGATCGATTCTCGGGAATCTTCTCCTTGTCCTTGGCGCGGCACTCGTTGCCGGCGGCCTCAAGTACAAGACCCAGAAGATCAATCCCAGTCTCGCCCAGATGAGCTCGACACTGCTCGTCGTCGCCGTGCTTGGCCTCGTTCTTCCGGCGCTGTTTCATGCGCTTCACCCCGATCCCCTGCAGACAGCGACGGCGCATATGTCGGTGTGGGTGGCCGGTCTTCTGCTCCTCGGCTATCTGCTCTCTCTCGTGTACTCGATGTACACTCACAGGCGGATGTTCCATGACGTCGCGGCCGAACCGCAGGGTGGCGACGATGTACCGACGTGGTCGCTACGCCGGTCGGTCGCGGTCCTCGCAGTTGCGGCACTGGGCATTGGCGTGCTCTCCGAGATCCTCGTCTCATCCACCGAAGCGGCTGTGAAATCACTCGGGTTGTCGGAGATCTTCGTCGGCCTGATTCTAATTCCGATCATCGGCAACGCCGCCGAAAACAGCTCGGCCGTGCTGATGGCGATGAAGAACCGGATGGATCTCGCCGTCGGGATCGCGGTGGGATCGAGCATCCAGGTAGCGCTCGTGGTAGCACCACTGCTGGTCTTTCTCGGTCTTCTCTTCGGCAAGCCGATGGACCTCGCTTTCACTACAATGGAGGTGGCGAGCGTTGCACTTGCGGTGACAGTGGCGTCATCAGTAATGCGGGATGCCGAGTCCGACTGGCTGGAGGGAGCCTTCCTGCTGATTGCCTATGCCGCCATCGCCGTCGCCTTCTTCTTTTTCTAGAATCGATCTGACCTCGAGACCGAAACTATGAGTCCGACGCTGCCGTCTCTGACCGCTGTGCTTTATCAGCCGGATGGTGCCGAGCTCCCGACCGATGTCGGGGGCTGGCTCGCGGAGCAGGCCGTGGCGGTCTCGAGCATCGCAATAGCCGACGAGCTGATGGCGATGGCCATGCGGGGGCGTCCGCGCTTCGTCGTATTCGACGGCAGGGCATCGCCCACTGATGCGCTCGCGGCATGCGCCCGGCTGAAGCGGGACTCGTACACCGGGGTCGTGCCGGCGGTGGTTCTTTGCGACGATGACCCCGCGACCTTTGCCGCGGCGTTCGAAGCGGGAGCGGACGAAGTCATCCAGGGGGCGCTGAGCACTCAGTCGATGCGCCACCGCATGAATGCCGTCCTCAGCCGCTCCGACAGAGACCTCGGGGTGCACCCGTCCACCCGCCTGCCGGGTGCGGGAGCGATCGAGGCGGAGATCAAGCGACGCCTCGGCACCCATGGAACGTTCGCGGTCTGCTACGCGGACCTCGACCATTTCAAGGAGTTCAACGACCGATACAGCTACAATCAGGGAGACCGCGTCATCCGGATTCTGGCGATGATCCTCCATGACATCGTGAAGGGGATTTGCGGGGAAGACGGATTTGTCGGGCATATTGGCGGCGATGATTTTATCTTCATCATTCCGTACGGAGCGGTTAACGAGACGTGCGGGGAGATCATCTCGACCTTCGACCTTCTCGCGCCGTATCAGTATTCCGAGACGGACCGGCGCGCGGGATATTTCTTTGGTAAGGACAGACGGGGAGTTCTCGATCGCGTACCGTTGATGACGCTCTCGATCGGAGTTGTCACCAATGCGCAGCGTTCGCTGAAGGAAGCGAGGCAGATAAGCCAGCTCGCGACGGAAATGAAGAGTTACGCCAAGACGCTTAGCGGATCGGTATTTTCGATTGACCGCCGAACCGATGAGCGACCGCCAGTTTACGATACGCGGCATCCCAGCATTCACGATGCCGCCGGAGACGATGAATGAACGTCAGGTGTCCGCAGTGCTCGATTGTTTATCGCGTTGACCCGGCGAAGGTGCCGTCGGGAGGAGTCCGCGCGCGGTGCTCGGCATGCGGAGGAGTAATCCCGGTCGGCATGGCGTCAGAACGCCCCGTCTCCGCGCCGGCGTTCGCCGGAATGGCAACCCCGGCGCCGCCGCAGCGCGCAACACCACCGACGCACACAGCGCCGATCGCGACACCGCCGCCCGCGGCGCCGGTTCGCCAGAGCCCGCCGACGCCTCCGCGCAGCGCGACGCTGCCGCCCCCGCGGCCGACGCCGAGGACGCCGTGGCCGTCGGTCGCGACGCCCTCGTCACCGCTTGCGACGCAGGGACCGCCGGCACGCCCGTTCGTGCCATCGCAGACACCGATCTCGGTTCCCGCGGTGACGCCACCGCCCGCGCCAGCAATTCCGATCCCGGCCGCGCCGCCGGCGCCCGGCGAGCGGCGTCCGATCAATCCATTCCTCACGCGCGATCCGAGTCTCCGCGCGAAGCGGCTGGCACGCGCTCTCGTCTCCGACATGGTTGCGTATTATCCGGCCAAGCACTCGGAGGGTCTGCAGCGTGGCACGCTCAAGGAACTTTTCAGGGAAGAGATCAAGAAGAGCTACGATGAGTATGTTGCACAGGTCGGCGCCGAATTCGCGCGGACGACGACGCATTTTCAGGAGGCGTTGAACGAGGTGTTGGGCGCCGGCAAGCGAATCTTCTAGGGCTCGGGGCAAATGGCAGACACAGTCGGGGAGCGAGGTCGCGCGCTGGCGAGCAGCGCGGAGCGTCTCTCGGAAGTGCGGAGGTATCTTTGACATCGAGGGGAAGCGCGAAGCGCTGAGTGGCCTCGATTCCAGAATGGCCGACCCGGCCTTCTGGTCGAACCAGGAAGACGCCCAGCGAACTCTCCATGACGTGAAGGCGCTGCGGGCGTGGGTAGACCCCTACGACAAGCTGGAGGCACGTCTCACAAGCGCTCAGGAGCTGCATGAGCTCCTGAGCGAATCCTCAGACGCAGATCTTGAGAGAGAGCTGGACGGAATGATCGATGGGCTCGACACCGAGATCGATTCGTTCGAAGTCAAGACGCTGATGCGCGGAGAGGACGACTTCCGTGATGCGCAGGTCGAGATCAGTGCCGGCGCCGGAGGAACAGAGGCGCAGGACTGGGCATCGATGCTCGTCCGCATGTACACCCGCTGGGCAGAGCGCCGCGGATTCGAGATTGACCTGCTCGACGAGAGCCAGGGCGAGGAGGCGGGGATCAAGGGCGCCGTTCTCGAGATCCGCGGCCAGTACGCGTACGGGTTTCTGCGGGCCGAGACCGGCGTGCATCGCCTCGTCCGCATTTCGCCCTTCGATTCGGCTGCCCGCCGCCACACGAGCTTCGCGTCGGTCTTCGTTTATCCGGTGGTGAACGAGGAGATCAACATCGAGATTCGCGACGAGGATCTGAAGATCGACGTCTACAGGGCATCTGGCGCGGGCGGCCAGCATGTCAACAAGACGAGCTCGGCGGTGCGGATCACTCACCTGCCGACGAATACGGTTGTCGCATCGCAGCAGCAGCGGTCGCAGTTCAAGAACAAGGCGCAGGCGATGAAGATGCTCAAGAACAAGCTCTACCAGGCGGAGGTCGAGAGGCGCGAGCAGGAGAAGGCGGTGCTCGATTCGACAAAAGCCGACGTCAGTTTCGGCAGCCAGATCAGGAGTTATGTGTTCCAGCCCTATACCATGGTCAACGACCACCGCACGGAGCTCAAGATTCCCGACGTTCAGAAGGTCATGGACGGCGGGATCGACCCCTTCATCACCGCCTATCTGAAGCAGTCAGGCGGCGGCGTGGCGGTCAAATGAGTGACGATCTCAATTTCGTCCTTCGCGCGCGGCGCGAGAAACTCGAAGCGATCCGTGCCGCCGGTGTAGAGCCGTTCGCGTACTCGTTCAACCGTGACCACACCGCGGCGGAGGCGGTCGCGCTCATGCCGGAGGCAGCCACTTCAGCGAAAGCTGCCGATGGATCGCACCGTCCCGCCGAGGGGACGACGGTGAGCGTCGCCGGGAGAATCGTTGCGTGGAGAGCGCACGGAAAGACGAGCTTCGCTCATCTCGCCGACTCCAGCGGCAGGATCCAGCTCTATTTTCGCAAGGATCTGCTCGGCGACGAGCGATACGCGCTTCTCGACCAGCTCGATCTAGGCGACATCGTCGGAGTTACCGGCCTGCTCTTTCGAACGCGCACCGGCGAGGTGACCATTCGCGTCGTCTCCTTCGCGCTTCTCGCGAAATCGCTTCGACCGCTGCCGTTTGGAAAAGAGGAGGAGGTCGAGGGAAAACTGGTTCGCCATTCCGGCTTCAGCGACCCCGAGCAGCGATATCGCCAGAGGTACGCCGATCTGGCTGTGCATCCGGAAGTGCGAGCGCTCTTCGTCGCCAGCTCGAAGATGATAACTGCCATGCGCTCCTTTCTGGACGATCTTGGCTTTCTGGAGGTCGAGACACCCATACTGCAACCGGTTTACGGCGGCGCCGCAGCTCGCCCGTTCATCACGCATCACAACTCGCTCGGCATGACGCTCTACCTGCGCATCGCCGACGAGCTCTACCTCAAGCGACTGGTGGTCGGTGGATTCGAGCGCGTTTACGAGATTGGGCACGATTTTCGGAACGAGGGTATAGACAGGGCGCACAACCCCGAGTTCACGATGCTGGAGTTCTACGAGGCATATGCCGATTACACGACGATGATGGGACGAGTTGAATCGCTCCTCGAGAAGAGCGCGTCGGCGCTGCGATCCATCGCCCGGATCGGCGATTCGGTTCCGACGTTCAGGACTCCGTTCCCTCGCAAGGAGTGGGTTCCTTCCCTCAATGCGGCGGTTGGGACGGACATCCTCGCGGCTGACGACACGTCGCTTCGCGAGATGGCGCGACGAGCCGGAGTCGAGAAGCCTGAGTCACTGACGCGACCAAGGGTTATGGACGAGCTCTTCCAGGCGCTCGTCGAGTCGAAGATCGTAGATCCGACGTTCGTCGTGGATTATCCGGTCGAGCTTTCACCGCTTGCCAAGCCGAAGCGTGGTGATCCCAGGCTCAGCGAGCGGTTCGAGCTGTTCGCAAATGGCCGCGAGATGGCGAATTCGTTCAGCGAGCTGAACGACCCGATCGACCAGCGCGCGCGGCTCGAAGCTCAGGCGGGTATGCGCGCCGCCGGCGACGAGGAGGCGGTCGGCGTGGACGAGGATTATCTTCGAGCAATGGAATACGGAATGCCTCCGATGGGCGGCGTGGGCGTCGGTGTCGACCGGCTGTTCATGTGGATGACGGGGACGGCAAACATCCGGGACGCGATTCTGTTTCCGGTAATGCGTCCCGAATGAACCGCCTCGAGCTTTCGATCGCCTGGAGATATCTCCGCAGCCGCCGCGGCTCGCGACTGCTGTCGCTCATCAGTCTGATAGCCATCGCCGGGGTGATGGTCGGGGTGAGCGCGCTCATTCTCATCATCGGCGTGATGAACGGACTCCAGCGCGACCTCCGCGAGAAGATTCTCGTCGGCAGCCCCGACGTCCGCGTGCTGAGCTACGGCGAAGATCTCAAGATCACCGACTGGCCGTCGATACTGGCAAAGGTGAAGCGACAACAGGGAGTTGTGGCGGCGGCGCCGTTCGTTCTCGTCGAGGGCGGGATGAACGCCGGTCACGACTACGCCGGCGCGGCATATGTCGTCGGCATTCCCCCGCAGGGGAGGGGAGTGCCCGAAGTCACCACCATCCGCCAGCACGCCATATCCGGCGACTTTCGCTTTGCCAGCAGTGATGGGCAGCACCGCGGAATCGTGCTCGGCAAGCTGCTCGCGTCGCGCTACAACGCCTGGCCCGGCGACATGATCAACCTGATTTCGATATCGGGAGTCAAGCCCAACCCGGTCACCGGCGGGTTCGTTCCGCGAGTGTACCAGTTCGAGGTGACGGGTATCGTCGAGACCGGGATGTACGAGTACGACAACGCATACGTCTTCATCGCCCTCGACAGGGCGCAGGAATTTGCCGCGCTCGGCGGCGGAGTCACGGGCATTGAAGTGAAAACGAATGACCGGTGGCAGGCGTCGAAGGTCGCCGAGCGTCTCACCAACGTCCTCGGATGGCCTTATCGGACGGTTGACTGGGAAGAGCAGAATCACTCGCTCTTCCAGGCGCTCAAGCTTGAGAAGCTGGGAATGGGTGTCATCCTGCTGCTGATCGTGATCGTTGCCGCCTTCAACATCGTCAGCACATTGACGATGGTCGTCACCGACAAGACCCGCGAAATCGGGATTCTCAAGGCGATGGGACTGCCTGCGCGCTCGATTCGCCGGGTGTTCCTGCTGCAGGGGGTCGTAATCGGCGGCGTGGGAACTGCGCTCGGTCTGATCGTCGGATTCGGCGGGGCGTTCTCGCTCGATCGCTACAAGTTCATCCCGCTCGATCCACAGATCTACTTCATCGACCACCTACCGGTTGCAACCCAGCCCGGCGACGTCGCGTGGATCGTGCTGGCGAGCATCGTCACCGCCGCGGTGGCGACGCTGTATCCCGCAATCCAGGCGTCGAGGCTCTACCCCATCGACGCCATAAGACACGAATGATCCCGGTCCTCGAAGCGCGCGATCTGCACAAGACCTACGTCGGTGGCGACGGCGGGACGATCAACGTTTTGAACGGCGTCGACCTGACGCTGGGGCGGCGCGAGATGGTCGCCGTTGTCGGCGCGAGCGGAGCGGGAAAGAGCACGCTGCTCCATGTCCTCGGCGCACTCGACAAACCGACGCGCGGATACGTAGTCGTCGCCGGTGAGCCGATCAACGGGCTCGACGAGGAACAGCTGGCGTCGCTGAGGAACCGATCGGTGGGATTCGTGTTTCAATTCCATCACCTGCTGCGCGAGTTTTCGGCGCTGGAGAATGTGATGATGCCGCTGAGGATCGCGGGTCGAGAGGAGAAGGTCGCCCGAAGCCGGGCGGCGGAGCTGTTGGCGCGAGTGGGCCTGTCGGCCCGGATGCATCACCGGCCGGCGGAGCTTTCCGGTGGCGAGCAGCAGCGAACGGCAGTCGCCCGCGCGCTGGCGATGGATCCGCGGATCATTCTCGCCGATGAGCCGTCGGGGAATCTCGATCTTGCGAATGCCGAGATGCTGCATGAGCTATTGGTCGAGGTCGTGAATGACCTGGAGATCGGTATGATCGTCGTGACTCATAACAGGGGTCTCGCCGCGCGCGCGAGTCGCGTGCTGCTGCTCGAGGGTGGCAAGCTCGGCGAAACGGTCGTTGGCGAGGTCGTCGTTTGACCTCGCTGTCGGGCGGCGGAGAGCAATGCGGTCGCCGGCACAAGGCCGGCACAAGGCCGGCGAAAGGCAGGTGAGGTAACGTGGTTTGCGATGTTTGCAAGGAAGCGGACGCGGTTGTCCAGCTCACCGAGATCGAAGGGACTGGAGTGCGGCTGCTCCATCTCTGCGAGAGGTGCGCGGCCGAACGCGGGGTCGAGACAACTCTCGGCGCCGCCAAGCCGGACGTGAGCAACTTCCTTCAGAGCGTGCATCAGCAGATGCAGGCGACCCATGGGGACGCGGCTCGCTGCACGTTCTGCTCCTCCACCTTCCGTGACTTCCGCACCACCGGACGCCTTGGCTGCGCGCACTGCTACGAGGCGTTCGAGAAGAGCATGCGCGACCTTCTCCGGCGGGTACACGGGAGCTCCCGGCACGTCGGCCGCCGTTACGAGCCGCCATCGAGCAGCGCCATGCCCGACGCCGGAACACTGAATGAGCTCCGCGACAGGCTGAAGCGGGCGATTCAGAGTGAACAGTTCGAGCTGGCTGCCGATTTGCGTGATCGCCTGCGGGGACTCGAGTAATGATCGATCTCTCGCTCCTTCCCGATGGCGGAGTGGGATGGCTCGACGCGTCCGGCGAAAGCTCGGACATCGTCATCTCCACCCGTGTGCGCCTGGCGCGGAACATCGAGGGCTACGCCTTCTCCGGCAGGGCCCGGGACGGCGAGCGACTGCGCGTCCTCGCTCAGGTGCGCGAAGCGATGAGTGACATCCGCCAACTCGACGAAGGCGTTCTCTTCCGCGTCGATGAGCTGCTTCCCGAAGACCGGCTCCTGCTTCACGAGAGACATCTCGTGAGCCGCGAGCTGGCGGGACTCGACATGCAGCGTCCTGTGCGGAGCGGCGCCGCGGTTTACCTGACCCGCGGTACGAGCATCATGGTCAACGAAGAGGACCACCTGAGGCTGCAGTCGCTGCAGTCCGGCTTCCAGGTTGCCGACGCTTTCTCGATAGTGGAAGCGCTCGACGCCGATCTCGGCGAGCGCGTTCCATACGCCTACCACGAGGAGTTCGGCTTTCTCACCGCGTGTCCGACGAACGTCGGCACCGGCCTCCGCGCATCGGTGCTCATCCACCTGCCCGGTCTCGTCCTGACGAAGGAGATCGCCAAGGTCCTCGCCGGCCTTCAGCAGGTGGGGCTCACCTATCGCGGTCTTTATGGGGAAGGGAGCGAGGTCGTTGGAAATTTCTTCCAGATCTCCAACCAGACGACGCTCGGCAGATCCGAAGGTGAGCTCCTCGACTATCTCGTTCGCGTCGTCACGCACGTCATCGAGCGCGAAGAAGAAGCAAGAAAAGTATTGCTTAGAGACGCCGGTTATATTATCGAAGACAAGTTGTGGCGCGCGTACGGGACGCTCCGCTACGCCCGCAGCCTGTCGTTCGATGAAGTGATGAGCTACCTCAGCAGCGTGCGGCTTGCCGTCGGGCTGAAACTGATCACCGATCTAAGTGTATATACCCTCAACAAGCTCCTGATTTTTAGTCAGTCAGCGCACTTGGTGCATGCCGAGGGGCGCCAGCTGACGGAGAGCGAGGCCAATCTTGCCCGCGCGCGGTTCGTGCGTGGCATGCTTGCCAACGATACGGGGTCTACACGATGAACGGATACAACTTCACCGAGCGTGTTCGTAAGGTTCTCGCCATGGCGCGGGAGGAAGCGGAACGGCTTCGGCACGAATACGTCGGCACCGAGCACATCCTGCTCGGTCTTATCCGTGAAGGAGAGGGCGTCGCCGCGGCGGTGCTCCAGAATCTCAGCGTGGACCTCGACGAGATTCAGCAGAAGATCGAAGACACGGTCAAGAAGGGAAAAGCGACAGCAGCGACCGGGCCGGATCTCCCCTATACGTCGCGTGCCAAGAAGGTTCTCGAGCTGGCGATGGCCGAAGCTCGCGATCTCACGCACAACTACGTCGGAACAGAACACCTGCTGCTCGGCCTTCTCCGTGAGGAGAAGGGCATCGCGGCGCAGGTGCTGACGGACGCCGGGATCAACCTCGACGCGGCGCGCGCCGAAACGCTCCGGCTCCTCGGCACCGACATGCCGCAGGGCGGCGCGGCTGCCGCATCGCCGTCGACTCCGGGATCGCCCGCATCCACTGGCAAGGGCGAGAAGAAGTCGAAGACGCCGGCGCTGGATCACTTCTGCCGCGATCTGACGCAGCTCGCCGCCGAGTCACAGCTCGACCCGACCATCGGCCGGTCGAAGGAGATCGAGCGGGTGATGGAGATACTTACCCGGCGGAAAAAGAATAACCCCGTGCTGATAGGCGAACCAGGAGTGGGCAAGACGGCGATCGTCGAAGGGCTGGCGCAGCTCATCGCCAACGGCGAGTGCCCGGAGTCGCTCCGTGAGCACCGTGTGCTGTCGCTCGACATGGCTGCCGTCATCGCCGGGACGAAGTATCGCGGGCAGTTCGAGGAGCGCCTCAAGGCGGTCATGAACGAGATCGCCCAGAACAAGAACGTCATCCTGTTCATCGACGAGCTGCACACGCTCGTCGGCGCGGGCGCTGCCGAAGGAGCCATCGACGCGAGCAACATGCTCAAGCCGGCGCTGGCGCGCGGCGAGCTTCAGTGCGTTGGCGCATCGACGCTCAACGAGTACAGGAAGTACATCGAGAAGGATGGGGCGCTCGAGCGGCGCTTCCAGACCGTGATCGTCGAGCCGCCGACGGTGGACGAGACGATCGACATCCTGAAGGGACTTCGCAGCAAGTACGAAGATCACCACAAGGTCACGATTCCGGATGCGACGCTCGTCGCAGCGGCGAAAATGTCGGAGCGGTACATCACCGATCGCTTCCTTCCGGACAAAGCGATCGATGTCATAGACGAGGCGGGGGCACGCGCCAGGCTGGCGACGCAGGCGCCGCCGCCAGAGGTCACGGTACTCAAGGGGCAGCTCGACGGCGTGAACGGCGAAAAGGAGGCGGCTGTCCGCGACCAGAACTTCGAGCGCGCCGCTTCACTGCGCGATCGCGAGCGCGAGCTTCAGGGCGACATTCGCCGAAAACAGGAGGAGTGGGAGAAGCATCGCCAGTCCCACCGCCCGGTGCTGGGTGAGGAAGAGGTATCGTTCATCGTCAGCCGCTGGACCGGGATTCCGGTGATGCGTCTTCAGGAGGCAGAGACCGCCCGCCTGATGCGCATGGAAGACGAGCTTCACGAGTCGGTCGTCGCCCAGGACGAAGCGATCGTCGCATTGTCGCGCTCGATACGGCGCAGCCGCGCCGGTCTCAAGGATCCGAACCGCCCGATCGGGTCGTTCATCTTCTCGGGGCCAACGGGCGTCGGGAAGACTGAGCTGGCCCGCTCGCTCGCCAAGTTCCTGTTCGCCGATCCGCAGGCGCTGATCAGGGTGGACATGAGCGAGTACATGGAGAAGTTCTCGGTGTCGCGGCTCATCGGCGCGCCCCCGGGATACGTGGGCTACGAGGATTCGGGGACGCTCACCAAGGCCGTGCGCCGCAAGCCGTACAGCGTCGTGCTGCTCGATGAGATCGAGAAAGCGCATCCTGACGTGTTCAACATCCTGCTTCAGGTGCTGGACGAGGGACATCTCACCGACAACTACGGCCGCGTGATCGACTTCAAGAACACCGTCGTGATCATGACGTCGAATGTCGGCGCCCGCGACATCACCAAAGGCCGCACGATGGGATTCTCGGCGCCGGACGGCCGGAATGCTTTCGAGAGGATGGCGGAGAAAGTGAAGGAGGAGATGACTCACGTATTCAATCCGGAGTTCCT